>NZ_JACNDE010000001.1:0-497461 GCF_017351415.1 Pseudomonas sp. FW305-25
ATGGCCGTTGTTTCCGAATCCTTCGCGCCGGTTGCGGCGACGAATCTGAGTGTTTCCCGTCGGCGGGTGATTGTCGGTACCACTATCGGTAATGCCCTGGAGTTTTTCGATTTCACGGTGTTCAGCTTTCTGATGCTGTTTATCGGGCCGCTGTTTTTCCCTGCGGCGTCCGCTTACGGGCAGTTGCTGCTGACCACCGCGACCTTTGGCGTGGGTTTCCTGATGCGCCCGGTCGGCGCGCTGCTGATCGGTTCCTACTCCGACCGCTTCGGCCGTCGCTCGGCGATGACCCTGACCCTGTTCCTGATGGGCCTGGGCTGCGGCCTGATGGCCTTGACCCCGACCTATGGCCAGATCGGCATGGCCGCACCCCTGATCATGGCGCTGGCGCGGCTGATCCAGGGTTTTGCCGCCGGTGGCGAAGTGGGGGCGGCGACCACCCTGCTGGTGGAACACGCCCCCGCATCGCAACGGGGTTTTTATGCCAGCTGGCAGTTCGGCAGCCAGTCGCTGGGGATCTTCCTCGGCGCGATCATGGTTGCGGCGCTGGTGGCGGGGCTGGATCAACAGGCGATGAGCGAGTGGGGTTGGCGGGTGCCGTTTTTCATCGGCATGCTCACCGCCCCGGTGGGCTGGTACATCCGTCGCCACCTGGAAGACACCCTGGTGCTCGGGCTGTCGACTGCCCACAGCCAGCAGGCCAGGGAACATGCGGCCCGCAGCAGTCCGCTGCGCGAGCTGTTCGGCCAGCACAAGCGGGCATTGGGCAAAAGCGTGCTGCTGATGCTCGGGGCCATGGTCTCGACCCAGATCATCGCCTTTTACATGCCGGCCTATGCCGCCAGGGTGCTGGGCCTGCCGACCACCTCCAGCCTGCTGGCCAGCGTGGTGGTGGGGGCGGTCTGTTTTGTGTTGTCGCCGCTGGTGGGCTGGCTGGCCGATCGCTGTGGGCGCAAGCGGGTGATTTTCTGCTCGCGCCTGCTGACTCTGCTGGTGATAGTGCCGTGTTTCCAGTGGCTGATCGCCGCCCCCAGCCTGTTCAACCTGCTGCTGATCATCGGCCTGCTCTCGGTGTTGCTGACCCTGCAGACGGTGCCGGGCATCACCATGTTGCCGGAGATGTTCCCCAAGTCGGTGCGCACCACCGGCATGGCGGCGGCCTACGGTATCGGGGTCTCGGTGTTTGGCGGCTTCGCCCAGTTTTTTGTCACCTGGCTGCTGCAGGTGACTGAGCAGGCGCTGGCGCCGGCCTGGTACATGATGGCGACGGTCGCCTTGTCCACCCTGGTGTTGCTGTGGATTCGCGACCGCACCGGTGAGGACATCGATCAGGCTGTGGCTTGAGCCCGGGCTCAGGCCGTGACAGGCAGCGCCTTCTGCGAAGTGCCCAGGAAACGCAGCAGGGCCAGCAACGGCAAGGCGCTGCCGACGCCGACTATGCCCAGCCAGCCGGCGTGTTCGTACACCGCGCTGGCAATCGACGAGCCGACCGCGCCGCCGATGAAGATGCTGGTCATGTACAGCGCGTTGAGGCGGCCACGGCTATGGGCATCCAGCGCGTAGACCGCGCGCTGGCCGAGGACCATGTTCATCTGCACGCAGAAATCCAGGACCACGCCGGTCACTGCCAGGCCGATGACGCTGTAGGCCGGGTGGACAAAGGCCGGCAGGAAGCTCAAGGCGGCGAACAGCATGGCCAGCAACGAGGCGACACGGGTGTGGCCGGCATCCGCCAGGCGTCCGCTGATGGGCGCGGCGATGGCGCCGATGGCTCCGACCAGGGCGAACAGGGCGATCTGGCTTTGCGACAGGCCGTGGTTGCGCGCCAGCTCCAGCGGCACCGCGGTCCAGAACAGGCTGAAGGTGGCGAACATACAGGCCTGGTAAAACGCCCGCTGGCGCAGCACCGGTTGCTGGCGCAGCAGGGTGCCCAACGAACCCAGCAACTGGCCGTAGGTGGCGCTGTGGGCAGGCTGGCGCTTGGGCACGGTCAGCAGCAGGACCAGGCTGATGGCGGCCATCAGCACGGCGGCGGCGATAAACATCGCGCGCCAGCCGAACAGGTCGGCCACCACACTGGACACCGGGCGTGCCAGCAGGATGCCCAGCAGCAGGCCGCCCATGATGCCGCCGACCACCCGGCCGCGGGACTCTTCCGGCGTCAGGTGCGCGGCCAGGGGAATCAGGATCTGTACCGACACTGAGCTGAAGCCGATCAGCAGCGAGACCAGCAGAAAGGCGTTGGGTTGCTCGGTGAACCCGGCGCCCAGCAGGCTGGCGATGGCCACCAGGCTGGTGAGGATCATCAGCCGGCGGTTTTCCAGCAGGTCGCCCAGGGGCACCAGGAAGAACAGGCCCAGGGCGTAGCCGATCTGGGTCAGGGACACGATCAGGCTGGCCATGGTGCTGCTCAGGCCGATGTCCGGGGCGATCAGCTCGATGATCGGCTGGGCATAGTAGATGTTGGCGACGATGGCGCCGCAGCAGAAGGCGAACAG
Source organism: Pseudomonas sp. FW305-25 (assembly GCF_017351415.1). Taxonomy (NCBI): domain Bacteria; kingdom Pseudomonadati; phylum Pseudomonadota; class Gammaproteobacteria; order Pseudomonadales; family Pseudomonadaceae; genus Pseudomonas; species Pseudomonas sp. FW305-25. The sequence goes on from NZ_JACNDE010000001.1 coordinate 2,499, forward strand.
CAGCACCATGCCGCGGGTCATGGTCGTGGTGGCGGCGGGCAGCCCCTGGGTCGTGGAAGTCATGGCGATTCTCGTTGCAGCGAAAGGGATGCGGGCGAGGCTAAGGGGCTGGCCCGTGACGCGGTAGAAGCTGACGAGCGATAGCATTCATGCCCGGGAGGAATAAATGCCTGGCGGGGCCGGCCGAGAGCGGCAGACGACCGGGATCGCGTTGCGATGATACATTTACTTACATTCAGTTCCATAGCTCGCTCATTGTTCCGTGGATGCTGGAGTGCTTTCGTTTAGACCTCTGTGCCACCTTTCATCACAGGAAGCCCGTCCCATGAATCTGTGCCTTCGCCGCCTGCTCGGCGGCGCCCAAGCGATCACCCTCGGCGCACTGCTGCTGGCCGGCCTGGCCCAGGCCCAGGACGCACCGGGCATGCGCATCGGCGTGCGCGGGGAAATCACCAGCATCGCCGGCGACGCGGTGCGGGTGCACGTCAACAGTGGCGAGAACGTCACCATCAACCTCACGCCGCAGACCCAGGTCCGCGCCGTGACCCTGGCCAATATCGAGGACATCAAGCCCGGCAGCTACATAGGTTCGGCCGCCGTGCCGCAGGCCGATGGCAGCCTCAAGGCGCTGGAGGTCCATGTGTTTCCACCGCAGATGGCCGGCACCGGCGACGGTCATCGGCCTTTCGATCTGGTCAAGGGCAGCAGCATGACCAATGGCCGCGTCGGCGACCTGGTGGTGAGCAACGGCCGGACCCTGACCGTCAACTACAAGGGCGGCCAGCAGACGATCCTGGTGCCGGACGATGTGCCCATCGTCAACCTGGTGCCGGGTGACCGCAGCCTGCTCAAGGCCGGGGTCAAGGTGGTGATGTTCGTCTCCCAGAGCGCGGACGGCACGCTCACCGCGCAATCGATCTCCGCCGGCAAGGATGGGGTGACGCCGCCGATGTAGCTGGCTGGCGGTTACGTTGCCAGGTATTTCAACGGCCTGGTTTCGGATGGCCTTGTGCAGGGGCTTGGTTTAGGGTTTGCGGTCGTCTATCGCAGCGGAGGTCCCATGCACACATCAGTCTTCAATCCGCCCAGTGTCTTCAATTCCCTGCAGTACGGTTTCAGCCAGGCCGTGGAGGTGCGCGGTGGGCGGCGCCTGCTGCTGTCCGGCCAGGTGGGTGTCGATGAGCGCGAGGTCTGCGTCGGCCCGGGGCTGCGCGAGCAGACCGAGCAGAGTTTCGACAATATCGCCCGGGTCCTGGCGGCGGCGGGCGGCGACCTGAGTCACGTGGTCATGCTGCGGATCTACATTGCCGAGGCAGCCCGCGACCAGCAGGAACAGATCAGCCAGGTGCTGTTGCAGCGTTTCCCCCAGCAGCCGCCGGCGTCCTCGTGGATCATCGTCAGCGGCCTGTCCTTGCCCGAGTGGCTGATCGAGATCGAGGCGGAGGCGATGTTGCCTGAGCTGCACGAGGTTCGGGGCGCCGCCCTGGTCGATGTAGCCGCCGGGCTTTAGGCGCGAGCAATAAAAAAGCGACCCGAGGGTCGCTTTTTTCATGGGCCGGGGGCGTTATTTGCCGCCGTAGATCTGGTCGAAAACCCCGCCATCGTTGAAGTGGGTCTTCTGCACGGTGCGCCAGTCGCCAAAGGTTTTCTCCACCGAGAGGAAGTCGACTTTCGGGAAACGGTCGGTGTACTTGGCCAGGACTTTCGGGTCCCGTGGGCGCAGGTAGTTGTTGGCGGCGATTTCCTGGCCTTCCGGCGACCACAGGTACTTCAGGTACTCCTCGGCCGCGGCACGCGAGCCTTTCTTGTCGACCACCTTGTCGACCACCGACACCGGTGGCTCGGCTTCGGCGGAGACGCTCGGGTAGATGACTTCGAACTGATCGCGGCCGAATTCGCGGGCGATCATTTCCGCTTCGTTCTCGAAGGTCACCAGCACGTCGCCGATCTGGTTGGTCATGAAGGTGGTCGTCGCGGCGCGGCCACCGGTGTCGAGCACCGGTGCCTGCTTGAACAGCTTGCCGACGAAGTCCTTGGCCTTGTTCTCGTCGCCGCCGTTCTTCAGCACATAACCCCAGGCCGACAGGTAGGTGTAGCGGCCGTTACCCGAAGTCTTGGGGTTCGGCACTATCACCTGCACGCCATCCTTGAGCAGGTCCGGCCAGTCTTTCAGGGCCTTGGGGTTGCCCTTGCGCACGATGAACACGGTGGCCGAGGTGAAGGGCGCGCTGTTGTTCGGCAGGCGGGTCACCCAGTTGTCCGGCACCAGCTTGCCATTGTCCGCCAGGGCGTTGATGTCGGTGGCCATGTTCATGGTGATGACGTCGGCCGGCAGGCCGTCGATCACCGAGCGCGCCTGTTTGCTGGAACCGCCGAAGGACATCTGCAGGGTGATGTTCTCGTTGTGCTCGGCCTGCCAGTGCTTCTGGAAGGCAGTGTTGTAGTCCTTGTAGAAGTCTCGCATCACGTCATAGGAAACGTTGAGCAGGGTCGGAGCGGCCTGGGCGGCGCTGCCCAGTGCCAGGCCGGCGGCCAGGAGAGAGGCGCTAACGAGTTTTTTCACTGCACATTCCTTTTATTAGAGAGTGAAGGCAATTTGCCGCCGACTATAGCCGGGGCGGTATATCTCATTAAAGATTAAAAAGTGCTTTGCTTATTCAGTTTTCCTGGACCACTTTCGGGAACAGCGCGTTGCCACACCGCGAGCAGAACGCGGCGCCGTGCTCATGGTCGTTCTTCCTGCACACCGGGCAGTCGTGCTTGAGCTGTTCGCCGCGCAGGGCATTGGCCAGTTCCGCGGTGAAGATCCCGGTGGGCACGGCGATGATCGAGTAACCGGTGATCATCACCATCGATGAAATCACCTGGCCCAGTGGCGTCTTCGGCACGATGTCGCCAAAACCCACGGTGGTCAGGGTGACGATGGCCCAGTAGATGCCTTTGGGGATGCTGGTGAACCCGTGCTCCGGCCCCTCGACCACATACATCAGGGTGCCGAACACCGTGACCAGGGTCGATACGCTGAGCAGGAACACGATGATTTTCTGCTTGCTGCCGCGCAGCGCCGACATCAGGTAGTTGGCCTGCTTGAGATACGGGCTGAGCTTGAGCACGCGGAAGATGCGCAGCATGCGGATCACCCGGATGATCAGCAGGTACTGGGCGTCGCTGTAATACAGGGCGAGGATCCCCGGCACGATGGCCAGCAGGTCCACCAAGCCGTAGAAACTGAAGGCGTAGCGCAACGGCTTGGGCGAGCAGTACAGGCGCAGGCCGTATTCGATGGCGAAGATCAGGGTAAACCCCCATTCGATATAGGCCAGCACATTGGCGTAGTTCTGATGCACCTCGTCGATGCTGTCGAGGATCACGATCACCAGGCTGGCGAGGATGATCAGCAACAGGGTGCTGTCGAAGCGTCGACCGGCCACGGTGTCGGTCTGGAAAATCATGACGTAGAGACGCTCGCGCCAGTGCCGGTTGTTGTCCGTGTTGCTGTCCATGTTGTTCGCCTGAATCGAAGGTCAGCGAAGCCTAGGGGGATTGGCCCCGGTAGCGCAAGGCGTGCTGTCCACGGCGGCCTGGCGCAGCACCCGCAGCGCGGCGCGAACCAGCCAGCAGGCGAGGATAAAGGGTGCGGTGAGCACGGGCAGGCCCAGCGCGGCGAAGCCCGGGGCGAGCAGCAGCGCCAGGAGCATTCCCGGCAGGGCCAACCAGGATCGGCGGCGGTCCTGGCTCAGGGCCAGGGCGACCAGGGCACAGTTGTAGCCGCCAAGGCCCGGCAGGGCGCCGGCGTGGTCCTGTTGCAGCAGGGCGAAGCCCAGGCCCACCGCTGAACCGAACAGCGCCCAGGCAGCCGCCCGGCGATCAGCCAGCAGCAACCCCAGGGCAATCAGCACCCCGGCCAGCGGATGTTCGAGGAACATCACCTGGCCGAGCCCCTGGATCAGTGCCTGCAGCAGCGCCAGCGCATCGGGCTCGACCCAGGGCGCGGCGGCACTGGCGGGCAGCGGCGCGGCCAGGCCCAGCAGCAGCCAGCCGAGGCCGACGAAGGGCGCGGTGTAGGCCGGCAGGCAATATTGATCGCGGGCGCGTTTGAGCCATTGCCGGGTGAGGATCGCACTGACGCCGCCGCAGGCGATGATCAGCGGTGGCAGCAGCACCGACCAGTCGAAGCGCAGGCTCAGGAGCAGGCCAAGCAAGACCCCGTTGTAGCTGAACAGCCCGGCTTGCCGGTCGGCCTTGGCATAGCCCCGGCGCTGCGCGGTGAGCAGCCCGGCCACGCCACCCAGCAGCGCGCCACCGAGCGGTGCCGGAGCGCTCAGCAGGATGGCCAGCATGCACAACAGGCCGCACAGCGGATGGCGCTGGAGGAAGATCTGGCTGAAGCCGTTGAGCAGGGCGGTGGCCCAGTCGGGGCAGTGTTGATGGAATGGATGTGTGGACATGAGGGTGTCGGGATGAGGAAGTCTTGACCGCTGTGCGGTCATCGCGAGCAAGCTCGCTCCTACAGGGTGTGCATCGTTCCTGTAGGAGCGAGCTTGCTCGCGATGGGGCTCAGATCAGGGTTTCGATGCGCAGCGAGTTGGTCGAGCCCGGCTGGCCGAACGGCACGCCGGCGGTGATCAACAGCGTGTCGCCACGTTTGGCCATGCCTTGCGCCTGGGCGATTTCCAGGGCGGTGGAGCAGACCTCGTCGACCTGACGCAGGCGGTCGTTGACCACCGAGTGCACACCCCAGGCCACCGTCAGGCGCCGCGCGGTGGACAGGTTCGGCGTCAGGTTGAGGATCGGCACCGTCGGCCGTTCCCGGGCCGCGCGCAGGCTGGAGCTGCCGGACTCGCTGTAGTTCACCAGCACCGCCACCGGCAGGATGCTGCTGATACGGCGGATCGCGCAGCTGATGGCATCGGACACCGTGGCTTCGGCCTGGGGCCGGCTGACGTCGAGCTGGGCCTGGTAGTCCGGGCCGCTTTCCACCTGGCGGATGATCTTGCTCATCATCTGCACCGCTTCCAGCGGGTATTCGCCGGAGGCGGTTTCCGCCGAGAGCATCACCGCGTCGGCGCCTTCGGCCACCGCGTTGGCCACATCCGTGACCTCGGCCCGGGTCGGGGCGGGGGAGAAGCGCATGGATTCGAGCATCTGCGTGGCCACCACCACCGGTTTGCCCAGCTGGCGGCAGGTGCCGATGATGTTCTTCTGGATCTGCGGCACGCTTTCGGCCGGCACTTCGACGCCCAGGTCGCCACGGGCCACCATGATCGCGTCGCTCAATTCGGCGATCTCGCGCAGTTGGGTGACCGCCGAGGGTTTCTCGATCTTGGTCATCAGGAACGCCTTGTCGCCGATCAGCGCGCGGGCTTCGCGAATGTCCTCGGGGCGCTGCACGAACGACAGGGCGACCCAGTCCACCCCCAGTTCCAGGCCGAAGTCCAGGTCGCGGCGATCCTTGGCGGTCAGCGGGCTGAGGTCGAGCAGCGCCTGCGGGACGTTGACGCCTTTGCGGTCCGACAGCTCGCCGCCGTTGAGCACTGTGGTGTCGATGGCGTCGGCGTGTTTGGCGGTGACCCGCAGGCGTAGCTTGCCATCGTCCAGCAGCAGGTCCATGCCCGGCTCCAGGGCTTTGAGGATTTCCGGGTGGGGCAGGTTGACCCGGCGCTGGTCGCCCGGGGTGCTGTCCAGGTCCAGGCGCAGGGCCTGGCCACGGTGCAGTTGGACCTTGCCTTCGGCGAACGTGCCGACCCGCAGTTTCGGGCCTTGCAGGTCCATGAGGATGCCCAGCGGGTAGTTCAGCTGCTTTTCGACTTCGCGGATCCACTGGTAACGCTGGGCGTGATCGGCGTGGTCACCGTGGCTGAAGTTGAGGCGAAAGATATTCACCCCGGCCTGCACCAGCTCGCGGATATCGTCGATGCCGTCGATGGCCGGGCCGAGGGTGGCGAGGATTTTGACCTTTTTGTCAGGCGTCATGTTGGGGGCTCTCGAGGATCAGGATGGCGCGGAAGTCATTGACGTTGGTGCGGGTCGGCTCGGTGACGATCAACCCATCCAGGGCCGCGAAATAGCCATAGCCGTTGTTGTTGTCCAGCTCGTCGCTGGCACTCAGGCCCAGGGCGGCGGCGCGGGCGTAGCTGTCCGGGGCCATGATGGCGCCGGCGTTGTCTTCGGAGCCGTCGATGCCGTCGGTATCGCCCGCCAGGGCGTAGACGCCGGGCAGGCCCTTGAGGCTGTCGGTGAGGCTCAGGAGGAACTCGGCATTGCGCCCGCCACGGCCATTGCCGCGCACGGTGACCGTGGTCTCACCGCCGGAGAGGATCACGCAGGGAGCCGCCAGCGGTTGGCCATGCAGCACCACCTGGCGGGCGATGCCGGCGTGGACCTTGGCCACCTCGCGGGACTCGCCTTCCAGGTCGCCGAGGATCAGCGGGCTGAAGCCGGCCTGGCGGGCCTTCACCGCGGCGGCCTCCAGCGACTGCTGCGGCCGGGCGATCAGTTGGAAGTGACTGCGGGCCAGGCTCGGGTCGCCGGGCTTGACGGTTTCCGACTCCGGGCTTTGCAGCCAGGTGCGCACCGCCGCCGGGACCTCGATGGCATAGCGCTTGAGGATCGCCAGGGCCTCGGCCGAGGTGCTGGGGTCGGCCACGGTGGGGCCGGAAGCGATGACCGTGGCCAGGTCGCCCGGTACATCGGAAATCGCGTAGGTGTAGACGGTGGCCGGCCAGCAGGCCTTGGCCAGGCGGCCGCCCTTGATCGCCGAGAGGTGTTTGCGCACGCAGTTCATCTCGCCGATGGTGGCGCCGGACTTGAGCAGGGCTTTGTTGATCGACTGCTTGTCCGCCAGGCTGATGCCCGCGGCGGGCAGGGCCAGCAGGGCGGAACCGCCGCCGGACAGGAGGAAGATCACCCGGTCCTGTTCCGACAGGTCGCTGACCAGCTCCAGCACGCGCTTGGCGACGGCCAGGCCGGCGGCATCGGGCACCGGATGGGCGGCTTCGACCACTTCGATTTTTTCGCAGGGGGCGCCGTGGCCGTAGCGGGTGACGACCAGCCCGCTGACTTCACCCAACCAGCAGCGTTCGACCACCTGGGCCATGGCCGCGGCGGCCTTGCCGGCACCGATGACGATCACCCGGCCGCTGCGGTCGCTGGGCAAATGGGCTTCGAGGACGTGCTGCGGGTGGGCGGCGTCGATGGCTGTGGCGAACAGCTCACGGAGGAATTGTTGCGGATCGACCGACATGGCGGGCTCCCGGATTTCTTGTTATTCGAGGTGTGGCTGTAACGCAGCCTGTAGCCGCTGCCGAAGGCTGCGATAAGGTTCGAAGAACCTTCCTGCGATGTGCAAGTGCACGCCTGCTGCGCAGGCTATCGCAGCCTTCGGCAGCGGCTACAGGGGATTTCCTGGCGTTCTCTTACTTGTCGCGGATCGAGAAGTTGGCCATGTGTTCCAGGCCCTTGATCAGCGCCGAGTGGTCCCAGTTGCTGCCGCCGATGGCCGCGCAGGTGCTGAACACTTGCTGGGCGTTGGCGGTGTTCGGCAGGTTGATGTTCAGCTCCTTGGCGCCTTGCAGGGCCAGGTTCAGGTCCTTCTGGTGCAGGCTGATACGGAAGCCCGGGTCGAAGGTGCCCTTGATCATGCGCTCGCCATGCACCTCGAGGATCTTCGAGGAGGCGAAGCCACCCATCAGCGCCTCGCGCACCTTGGCCGGATCGGCGCCGTTTTTCGCGGCGAACAGCAGGGCCTCGGCCACCGCCTGGATGTTCAGGGCGACGATGATCTGGTTCGCCACCTTGGCGGTCTGGCCGTCGCCGTTGCCGCCGACCAGGGTGATGTTCTTGCCCATGGCCTGGAACAGCGGCAGGGCGCGCTCGAAGGCCTGGCTGTCGCCGCCGACCATGATGCTCAGGGTCGCCGCCTTGGCGCCGACTTCACCGCCGGATACCGGGGCATCCAGGTACTGCGCGCCTTTCTCGTTGATCCTGGCGGCGAAAGCCTTGGTCGCGGTCGGCGAGATCGAGCTCATGTCGATCACCACCTTGCCCGGGCCGACGCCCGCGGCCACGCCGTCGGCGCGAAACAGCACGTCGTCGACCTGCGGGGTATCCGGGACCATGACGATGATGAATTCGGCTTCCTGGGCCACTTCCCTGGGGCTGGCCAGGGCGACTGCGCCGGCGGCGACCAGGTCGGCCGGGGCCGCGTCGTGGTGCTGGGACAGGAACAGACTGTGACCGGCTTTCTGCAGGTTGGAGGCCATTGGGTGGCCCATGATGCCGGTGCCGATGAATCCGATTTTAGCCATGAGAAAATCCTCTTTTTGTTAGGTAGCACGCCCTCTGTAGGAGCGAGCTTGCTCGCGAAAAACGGCTAGGGCGCCGTGTTCATTCAGGATGCCTGCGTCATCGTTGACGATCTTCGCGAGCAAGCTCGCTCCTACAGCGATAAACGATGACGCGCTGCCCGATCAGATTGCGTTGTGGCTCTTGAGCCAGCCCAGGCCAGCCTCGGTGGTGGTCAGCGGCTTGTATTCGCAGCCGACCCAGCCCTGGTAGCCGATCTTGTCCAGGTGCCCGAACAGGAAGCGGTAGTTGATCTCGCCGGTTCCCGGTTCGTGACGCCCCGGGTTGTCCGCCAGCTGGACATGGTTGATCGCGTCCAGGTGGCCGGACAGGGTGCGGGCCAGATCGCCCTCCATGATTTGCATGTGGTAGATGTCGTATTGCAGGTACAGGTTGCTGCTGCCGACCTGTTCGCGAATCGACAGGGCCTGGGCCGTGTTGTTTAGGTAGAAGCCCGGGATGTCGCGGGTGTTGATCGCTTCCATCACCAGCTTGATGCCCGCGGCCTGGAGTTTTTCGGCGGCGTACTTGAGGTTGGCGACGAAGGTCTTTTCCACCGTGGCATCGTCGACGCCCTGCGGACGGATGCCGGCCAGGCAGTTGATCTGGGTGTTGCCCAGCACCTGGGCGTAGGCGATGGCCAGGTCGACCCCGGCGCGGAACTCTTCGACCCGGTCCGGCAGGCAGGCGATACCGCGCTCGCCTTTCACCCAATCGCCCGCAGGCAGGTTGAACAGCACTTGGGTCAGGCCGTGGGCGTCGAGTTGCGCCTTGATCTCGGCGGAGCTGAATTCGTAGGGGAACAGGTATTCGACACCACTGAAGCCAGCCTCGGCGGCGGCCTTGAAGCGGGCGAGGAAGTCCTGTTCGGTGAACAGCATGGACAGGTTGGCGGCAAAACGCGGCATGGTGGTCTCCTGTGAAAAGGGGGCTCTGTAGCCGCTGCCGCAGGCTGCGATAAGGCCGAAGGCCTTCGACGATCCTGAGATCTTGCGCATCCTGCGGATGCGATCGCAGCCTTCGGCAGCGGCTACATAGGGGGTCAGTCGAGCAGGGAAATCGCGGTCGGGGCGTCGTTGCCGACCAGCGCCAGGTCTTCGAATTCGTTGACCGCGTTGATCTCGGTGCCCATGGAGATGTTGGTGACACGCTCCAGGATGATCTCGACGATCACCGGCACCTTGAACTGTTCGAGCATTTCCTGGGCCTGGCGCAGGGCCGGCTGGATGCCCGACGGCTCGAATACCCGCAGCGCCTTGCAGCCCAGGCCCTCGGCGACCGCGACGTGGTCCACGCCGTAGCCGTTGAGTTCCGGGGCGTTGAGGTTGTCGAAGGACAGCTGCACGCAGTAGTCCATGTCGAAACCGCGCTGTGCCTGGCGGATCAGGCCCAGGTAGGAGTTGTTCACCACCACATGGATGTACGGCAGCTTGAACTGCGCGCCCACGGCCAGCTCTTCGATCATGAACTGGAAGTCGTAGTCGCCGGACAGCGCCACTACTTTGCGCGATGGATCGGCCTTGACCACCCCCAGCGCCGCCGGAATGGTCCAGCCCAGCGGGCCGGCCTGGCCGCAGTTGATCCAGTGGCGTGGCTTGTACACGTGCAGGAACTGCGCGCCGGCAATCTGCGACAGGCCGATGGTGCTGACGTAGCAGGTGTCCTTGCCGAACACCTGGTTCATCTCTTCATACACGCGCTGTGGCTTGACCGGCACGTTGTCGAAGTGGGTCTTGCGTTGCAGGCTCGATTTGCGCTGCTGGCAATCCTGCAGCCAGGCGCTGCGGTTCTTCAGCTTGCCGGCGGCCTGCCATTCGCGAGCGACTTCGATGAATACGGTCAGCGCCGAGCTGGCGTCGGAGACGATGCCCAGGTCCGGGGTGAACACCCGGCCGATCTGGGTCGGCTCGATGTCCACGTGGATGAACTTGCGGCCCTCGGTGTAGACGTCCACCGAACCGGTGTGGCGGTTGGCCCAGCGGTTACCGATGCCCAGGACCACATCAGACTTGAGCAGGGTGGCGTTGCCGTAGCGGTGGGAAGTCTGCAGGCCGACCATGCCGACCATGAGCGGGTGATCGTCGGGAATGCTGCCCCAGCCCATCAGGGTCGGGATGACCGGGATGCCGGTCAGTTCGGCGAACTCCACCAGCAGCTCACTGGCATCGGCATTGATGATGCCGCCACCGGCGACCAGCAACGGACGCTCGGCCTGATCCAGCAGGGCCAGGGCCTTTTCGACCTGGACCCGGGTCGCCGACGGCAAGGCCCGCGGCAGCGGCTGGTAGGCGTCGATGTCGAATTCGATCTCGGCCATCTGCACGTCGAACGGCAGGTCGATCAGCACCGGGCCGGGGCGGCCGGAGCGCATTTCATAAAAGGCTTTCTGGAAGGCGTAGGGCACCTGGCCGGGTTCCAGGACGGTGGTCGCCCACTTGGTCACCGGCTTGACGATGCTGGTGATGTCGACGGCCTGGAAGTCTTCCTTGTGCAGGCGGGCACGCGGGGCCTGGCCGGTGATGCAGAGAATCGGGATCGAGTCGGCCGAGGCGCTGTACAGGCCGGTGACCATGTCGGTGCCGGCAGGGCCGGAAGTACCGATGCACACGCCGATATTGCCGGCCTTGGTGCGGGTGTAGCCCTCGGCCATGTGCGAGGCGCCTTCGACGTGGCGAGCGAGGACGTGATCGATGCCGCCGACCTTTTGCAGGGCGGAGTACAGCGGGTTGATGGCGGCACCCGGGATGCCAAAGGCGGTATCGACCCCTTCACGGCGCATCACCAGAACGGCGGCTTCGATTGCTCTCATTTTGCTCATGGTTTTGTGCCTCTTACGTTTTGTAATTGTATACAAGTGGCTTTGCGCAGAGTGTATTCACGGCGAGCGTCGCAGGTCAATCCATTTTCTCTAGCGCTTGGGTGCGTTCGTCCGGTGCCGGTAAACAGGCGGCTTTTCGTCGGAAGCAGGGATTTGCGAAAATTATTGTATACAAAAACAAAATTTGTTGTGTTCTATTTGTTGTATCGATCTTCTTATCGGAACACCCAGATTTTTCCCAATAACAAAATAAGGACGGCACCCATGAGCGCTTTAACCTTGAACGTTGCAGTCAGCCTGGCCGGCAAGGCCCTGGCCTTCGGCCGCGAGATCAGCGCGGCACCCTTGACCATTGCGGTACTCGACGCCGGCGGGCATCTGGTGACCTTGCAGCGCGAAGACGGGGCCAGCCTGCTGCGGCCACAGATCGCCATCGGCAAGGCCTGGGGCGCGATCGCCCTGGGCAAGGGCTCGCGCCTGCTGGCGCTGGATGCGCAGCAGCGGCCGGCGTTCATTGCCGCGCTCAACAGCCTGGGGCAGGGCAGCGTGGTGCCGGCACCGGGTGGGGTATTGATTCGTGATCAGCAGGGGGCGGTGGTGGGGGCGATCGGCATCAGCGGCGACACCTCGGACATCGACGAGCAATGCGCGATCAGCGCCATCGAGGCGCAGGGCTTGCAGGCGGATGCGGGTGTGAGTGCCTGATCTGTAGCCGTGTAGCCGTGTAGCCGCTGCCGCAGGCTGCGATCGCACACAACGTGTGCGCAAGATCTGAAGATTGCTGAAGGCCTTCGGCCTTATCGCAGCCTGCGGCAGCGGCTACAGGGGCTGGGTTACTTGTCCGTTTCGCAGCCCTTGAGCACCAGGCGGATGATGGTCTGGGCGGCGGCTTCGTAATCGGACTCGTCCAGCTTGGCCTTGCCGGTCACCACCGAGATCTGCCAGTCGAAGTCGGCGTAGGTCTGGGTCGCGGCCCAGATGCTGAACATCAGGTGGTGTGGGTCGATGGGCGCGATCTGGCCACGATCGATCCAGGTCTGGATGCAATCGATATTGTGCTTGGCCTGGGCGTTGAGCTGTTCGACCTGGTCCGGGCTCAGGTGCGGAGCGCCGTGCATGATCTCGCTGGCGAACACCTTGGAGGCGAAGGGCAGGTCGCGGGAGATGCGGATCTTCGAGCGGATGTAGCCGCTCAGTACTTCACTGGGCACGCCGTCGGCGTTGAACGGGGTCGAAGCCTGGAGGATCGGCTCGATGATGCTTTCCAGGACCTCGCGGTAGAGGTTTTCCTTGGATTTGAAGTAGTAGTAGACGTTGGGTTTGGGCAATCCTGCCTTGGCCGCGATATCGCTGGTTTTGGTCGCAGCGAAGCCTTTGTCGGCAAACTCTTCACTGGCGGCACGCAGGATCAGTTCTTTGTTGCGCTCGCGGATGGTGCTCATAAACCAGGTGATTCCTTGCCTGTTCGGGCGGTTGCGCATGGTAGCACCGGCCTTGCGCGAGGCTCAAGAATGCCCCGGCGGCCCTCGTTGCGCGTTATGCTTCGCAGCATTTATCACCTCAAGGAACCCTGATCCATGGCCGGAAGCAGTTTGCTGGTGCTGATCGACGATATTGCCGCGGTACTCGACGACGTGGCGCTGATGACCAAGATGGCGGCGAAGAAGACCGCCGGGGTGCTGGGGGACGACCTCGCGCTCAATGCCCAGCAGGTTTCCGGGGTGCGCGCCGAGCGTGAGTTGCCGGTGGTCTGGGCGGTGGCCAAGGGCTCGTTCCTGAACAAGCTGATCCTGGTACCCGCGGCGCTGGCCATCAGTGCCTTCGCGCCCTGGCTGGTGATACCGCTGCTGATGCTCGGCGGCGCCTATCTGTGCTTCGAGGGCTTTGAAAAGCTCGCCCACAAGTTTCTCCACAGCAAGGCCGAGGATCAGGCCGAGCACCAGCAACTGATCGAAGCCGTGGCGGACCCGGCCACCGATCTGGTGGCCTTCGAGAAGACCAAGATCAAGGGCGCGATCCGCACCGACTTCATTCTCTCGGCCGAGATCATCGCCATTACCCTGGGCACCGTCGCCGACGCACCGTTGATGCAGCAGGTGGTGGTGCTTTCGGGCATCGCCATCGTCATGACCGTCGGCGTGTATGGCCTGGTGGGCGGCATCGTCAAGCTCGACGACCTTGGCCTGTGGCTGACGCAGAAGCCGGGCCAGGTGGCGAAAAGCATCGGTGGCGCGATCCTGCGCGCGGCGCCCTACATGATGAAAAGCCTCTCGGTGATCGGCACCGCGGCCATGTTCATGGTCGGCGGCGGCATCCTGACCCATGGCGTGCCGGCGGCGCATCACTGGATCGAGACTGTCACCGCGCACACGGCCGAGGCGGTTGGCGGGTTTTCGCTGATCATGCCGATGCTGCTCAATGCCGTGGCCGGCATCATCGCCGGCGCCGCGGTACTGGTCGTGGTGTCGCTGGGCGGCAAGCTGTGGCGCGCGGCCAGGGCCTGATTTACTGATGCCCCTCGCCGCAGTGGCGAGGGGCAGGTGCGAGGGGGGTCAGGCGGGGAGCAGTTGTGCGACCGCCAGGCCGATCTTGTTGATCGCCTGTTCGATCTTGCGGTTGGGCACGCCGGCAAAGTTCAGCCTGAGGCAATTGCGGTACTTGCCGGCCGCGGAAAAGATATTGCCGTTGGCGATCTGGATGTCCTCGGCTTCCAACAGCCGGTTCAGGGTGTAGGTGTCGAACTCGTCCGGCAGCTCCACCCACAAGGTGAACCCGCCCTGGGGTTTGCTGACCCGGGTGCCTTCCGGCAGATAGCGGCTGACCCACTCGGTCATCAGGTCGCGATGGCGCTGGTACTGTTTGCGCATCCGCCGCAGGTGCGGCAGGTAGTGACCCTTGGCAATGAATTCGGCCACCGCCAGCTGCGGCTGGGTCGCGGTGGTGCCGGAGCCGACGTATTTCATGTGCAGCACTTGCGGCAGGTAACGTCCCGGGGCGATCCAGCCGATCCTCAGTCCTGGCGCCAGGGTTTTCGAGAACGAACTGCACAGCAACACGCGCCCGTCGTCGTCGAATGACTTCAGGGTGCGCGGCCGCGGGTAGCGGAACGCCAGGTCGCCATAGATATCGTCTTCGATGATCGGCACGTCATAGCGCTGGGCCAGGCGGATCATCGCGCGCTTGCGGTCGTCCGGCATGATGTAGCCCAGCGGATTGTTGCAATTGGGCGTGAGCTGGATGGCCTTGATCGGCCATTGTTCCAGGGCCATTTCCATGGCTTCCAGGCTGATGCCGGTGACCGGGTCGGTGGGAATCTCCAGGGCCTTGAGGCCGGCGGCCTTGAGCAGCTGGATGATGCCGTGGAAGCAGGGGGAGGCGATGGCCACGATGTCGCCGGGTTCGCACAGGGCGCGGATGGCGATGGACAGGGCTTCCTGGCAGCCGCTGGTGACGACGATTTCCGCGGGCGTCAGGCGGCAACCGGAATCGACGCCGAGGCGGGCAATCTGCTCGCGCAGGCTCAGCACACCTTGCAGGTGGTTGTATTGCAGGCTAGGGCTGTCGCTGCGCCGGCTGATCCGCGCCAGGGCGGTCAGCAGCGGCTTGAGGGTCGGCGCGGTGGTGTCGGGCATGCCGCAACCCAGTTGAATGGCATTGGCGTTCTGCTCCTGGCGCATCAGGTCCTGCACCAGGTCCCACTGGGAGATATCCACAGGCCGCAACGACGGCCGTCCCATCTTCGGCAGCTCCGGCAAGCGCCGGCCGGCCGGGACGAAATAGCCCGACTTGGGCTTGGGGATAGCCAGTCCCGAGCTTTCCAGAACCCGATAGGCCTGTTGCACGGTGGTGAGGCTGACGCCGTGCTCGAGGCTCAGGGCCCGCACCGAAGGCAGACGCTCCCCCGGTCCGTATAACCCCTGCTCAATGCGGCTGCTGATGTATTCGGCGAGATTCAGGTATCGAGTCATGCGGGGGACTGTAGCGACTCATCTGTCGTATAAAAAGTTACAGATTTCACTTTTTTTGAAAATTTTTTAGGGCGAAAAGGCAATCTGTACTGAGAAAAATCATCCGTCGTGTACCTATAAGACAGTGGTTGCCTTTGGGAAGATGGCCCGCATCGCACTGTACTGGTTGTTCTTAAATACAGTTGCGGCGCAATTCAGAGTCCCCCCGGGCAACGTGTTACGGGCTTCCCCCTCAGGCTACTTTAGACGATGACTTCTCAAGGAAGAGCAGGGTAATGACGGCAAGGATCAAACTGACTCCGCAGATGGCTGAGTACGAGCAGAAATTCACCGACGGTGGTGAGGTTCGCTGGCTTCCTTATTTGATGTATTTCCATCCTACCGACCACCGTTCGGAGGTGGTCAATACAGATGCCTCGGGCTTCCGCTATTCGGAGTTGCTGGGCATACAGTATTCGGTGGTCAACAGCCGCCACGCCAAGAGCGTGCGGGTGCTGGCCGGCAGCTCGACCGTGTTTGGCATCGGTGCCAGCTCGGATGCCTGGACACTGCCTTCGCGCCTGGCCGAGAACGATCCGGACAGCAAACCCTGGATCAACTTCGGCGGACGCAGCTTCAACTCGACCCAGGAACTGACGCTCTTCACCCTTTATCGTCATTTGCTGCCCAAGGTCGACGAGATCGTGCTGTTTTCCGGGTTCAACAACCTGGGGCTGGCCCGCCAGCCACACAGCAGCCGTGGCGAACACGGCGCTTTCTTCAACTGCAATCAGTTCTTCGACGCCATGCGTCCGGAGACTCAGGCCCCCAAGCGCGGCATGTTCCGCGCCTTGCTCGGCAAGGAACAGGAAGAGCCGACGCCCGAGCCGCCACCGACCATGGAAGAGCAGATCGACTACGCCGCCGACCTGACCCTGCGTCACCTGGATACCTGGCGCGCACTGGCGGCCGACATGGGCGCCAAGCTGACCTTCATTCTGCAGCCGCTGGCCGGCTGGGTCCGGGAAAAGGGTTGCGACGAGGAAGAACAGCTGTTCGCCGAGTTGGATCGCGCCGGCAGTTTCAGCGAGGTCTATGGCGACATCCTGCAGCCCAGCGTCTGCGAGGCCTATGCCGCCCGCCTGCGCGAAGGCGCACAGAAGATGGGCGTGCGTTTCGTGAACATTACACCGCTGCTGTCCGAGGCCCTGCGGCCTGAACAGTGGTTGTTCGTCGACCGTATTCACTTCACCGACCAGGGGAACGATTTCGTCTCGAAAATCATCCTCGATGTTCTTTAAAGGAGTCTGCCATGAGTTACATCAAGAGCTTGTTCCAACGCCTGTTCGGCAAGAAGAAAAAGAAGAAGCCGGACTCTTCGATCTACCCGATGTTCTGATCTCGACACCCGACGTCATTGCTTGCCGATGACTGAGGGCCGGCAATGGATTGCCTTGGTCTCCAACCTGGAAGGGAAGTAAACAGTATGTGGCGCCAGTTTTATCGATCAGTCAGCAATCCCGAGAGCTTTCTGGGGGATGTCAGTATTCGGCGCCTGATGGGCCTGGCCGCACCGGGTGAAGCCGATGCGGGTGGCCTGGCCGGGTTGCGGGTACAGATCGAGCACTGGCGTGACGAGCAGGCCCGGGCTTACCGCGAACTGGCCAGCCAGGCCGCGGAGCTGGGCAACCAACGGGAATTCGCCGAGGCGCTGCTGGCGCACTCGGCGCCACTGGCCTCGGTATTGGGCTGCTGGTTGCAAGGCATGAGCGCCCCCGGTGTCTTCGAGGACAGCGCGCAGCTCAAGCTCATGGAGCTGCTGGCCCACGACGTGGGCGTCGGGCGGCCCCTGGCATCGCGCGCCGATCACTTCAAATCGCTGTTGGTACAGTCGGGGCTGACCGCCTATGCGGTTTCGCCGTTCGAACTTTCCACGCTCCCCGACCTGCCTGACGAACTGTTCGAATTACCTGCATTGCTGCAAGCGGTCAGCCGCCGCAGCGATGCCTTTGGCGACACCCTGTGCGGCATCGATTATGCCTGGCGTGCCCTGGGGCTGAGCCCATGGTGGTCGGTGCTGGATGCGCAGCAGCTGGACGTCCGCCGGCTCGACCTGAACCAGCTGGATGAAACCGCGGAAGACAGTTCGGCGCTGGAAATCTCCCAGTGGGTCTGCGAGCAGGTCGCCAGCCAGGGCAGCCTTCGCCGCCTGCAACTGGAGGCGGGCGCCCAATGGTTGTTCGCGGCCCTGAAAACCTTCAACGAACGATTGCTGGCGCACTGCCGGGCCGCGGTATCGCCCGAGCGCCTGATGGGCAAGATGATCCAGCGCATGGCCCGGGCCGGCGCGGTCTATCACCAGGATTACAAGATGGAAGGCCGCAGCCTGGCGCAGTGGCTGCGTGAGGCCCAGGTCGACCCCGTGCCGCTGCTGGAAATGCTTTCGCGCAGCCGCCTGATCGTGCCGGGCAATGCCGAGAAGAGCCTGCTGGTCAATACACTGGTCGCGCCGAACGGGCGCATGTTCCGGATTTTCAGCGAGGCCGACCTGAGTGTCATCCGCAAGTGGATCGATGGCCTGTCCGGCCCGATCCAGCGTGCGGAAGCAGTCGAAGTACCAGCGCCAACCCCTTGCAATGCAGTGGTTCGGCAGGTGCTGGGCGAGGACATTGCAGAGCAGGGCCTGTGGCCCAAGAGCTTGCGCGAGGCCTATTTCGTCTTGCAGGGCAGGGCGCTGGCGCCGCGCACCCAGGCTTTTGCCCAGGCTTATGTGACCCGTTGGCTGGAACAGTCGCGGCGCTCGCTGCAAAGTTCCGAACGCACTTTGCCTGAAGTCTGGAATGTCGGCGTCTTGCGCGAATGGTTGCTGGACAAGCACGACCGCCACGGCCAGGAGTTCGAAGAAAGCGACCCGGCGGCCATGCCGTCGCGCGAAGAAATCGTCGACTCCACCCTGCAACTGGCACCGCTGACCCTGATCGACGGCGCCTGGCTCCAGGGTTTCACCGACCTGACGCTGGCCTCGTCCCATGTCGGTTACGCGCTGTTCCAGACCTATTGGGATGAGCTGGGTAACGGCTCCTATGCGTTGAACCATCCGAAAATCTACCGCGACGGCCTGCGCCAGATGGGCCTGGAGCTGGCGCCCACCGGTGCCCGCGAGTTCGCCGAGGATGAGCGGCTGCGCGAGGCGTCGTTCCGCTTGCCGGTCTACTGGCTGTGCCTGGGCAAGTTGCCGGTGACCTTCATGCCGGAAATCCTCGGCATGAACCTGGCGATGGAGCTGTCGGGGGTGGGCGGCAGCTATCGCTCGGCCCGGCGCTTCCTCAGGCACTACGGCTTCAGCACCGCCTTCGTCGACCTGCACAACACCATCGATAACGTCTCCACCGGGCATTCGGCCTGGGCGGTGGACGCCATCGATGCCTACATGCGCCAGGTCGCCGCCTCGAAGCCGGCGGAACTGGCAGAGCACTGGCAGCGGGTCCGCGTCGGCTACGAGTCCCTGGCACCGCAGCCGGACCGCCTGACGTCCTGGTTGCAACGCCTGGGCATCGGCTCTGCGGGCGCGGTGCTGCCCCGGAGCAAGACGCGGGGCGAGGATCAGGCGCTGCTCCATCACGAACCTATTGTCCCTGCCGCGCCGCTGGGCGTAACGGCCTGAACATCAAGGAGTGTTTATGTCTCTGGTCAATGTGCACAACGAGTGGGATCCGCTGGAAGAAATGATCGTCGGCGTCGCCCAGGGCGCACAGGTGCCGCGACCTGATCGCGGGCTGTTCGCCCTGGACTACAGCGAGCAGCACGATTACATCGAGGAGATTCCATCCGGCCCCTATCCGCAGCAGGTCATCGAGGAGGCCAGCGAGGACCTGGACGCCTTTGCCGCCTTTCTGCGTTCCCACGGGGTCATAGTGCGGCGCCCGGACGTCACTGACCATCGCGCGGTATTCGGCACCCCAGCCTGGAAAACCGACGGCGAATACAACTATTGCCCGCGGGATGTGCTGTTGCCCATCGGCCAGACCATCATCGAGGCGCCGATGGCGCTGCGCAGCCGTTACCTGGAACCGTTCGCCTATCGTCGCCACCTGGCCGAATACTTTGCCAGCGGCTCCAACTGGATCTCCGCGCCCAAGCCGCAGCTGCTGGACAGCACCTACCGGATCAACCCCAAGGACGGCTCGATCATTGCCAATGACGAGCCGATCTTCGACGCCGCCAACGTAATCCGCATCGGCGAGGACATCCTCTATCTGGTTTCCCGCAGCGGCAACGAACTGGGCTGCCAGTGGTTGCAGCGGGTGCTGGGCGAGCGTTACCGGGTGCACCCGGTGAGCGGCGTGTACGACGGCACGCACCTGGATACCACCATCACCGTGGTCCGCCCGGGGCTGGTGGTGCTGTGTCCGGAGCGGATCCGCAAGGACCAGGTGCCGGCGCTGTTCAAGAACTGGGACATCATCTGGGCGCCGGAAATGGTCGACACCGGCTATTGCTGGTCCTACCCGCGCGCATCGATCTGGCAGGGCATGAACTTCATCATGGTCAACCCGGCGCTGGCGGTGATCAACGACCAGCAGGTGCCGCTGATTCGCGCCCTGGAAAAACACGGTATCGATGTGGCGCCGCTGAAAATGCGCCATGCCCGCAGCCTCAGTGGCGGCTTCCATTGCGTATCGGTCGACATTCGTCGTCGCGGCACCCTTGAAGACTATCGTTGAGCGGAGCCTGGGGCATGCAGAATCTGGACTACTACGCCGTCATCCTGTTCGCGATTTCCACCTGCGTGACGCCGGGGCCGAACAACGTGATGCTGATGTCCTCCGGGGTCAACTTCGGCATCAGCCGCACCCTACGCCACGTCGCGGGAATCAACATCGGCTTTCCACTGATGCTGATCGCGGTGGGGCTCGGCGCCGGCGCGGTATTCCATCGTTATCCCAGCCTGCACGACATCCTGCAGGTGGTCGGTGCCCTGTACATGCTGTACCTGGCCTATCGGATCGCCACGGCGCCCACGGTCGATCTCGACGACCAGGGCGGGCGCCCGCTGGGCTTCACCGGCGCGGCGCTGTTCCAGTGGGTCAACCCCAAGGCCTGGATCATGGCGGTGGGCGCGGTCCTGGCCTACACCACTCCGGTCGGTTCCTACAGTGCGCAGATCCTGCTGATCGCCTTGATCTTCTTTCTCTTCGGCTCGCCCTGCTCGATGGTCTGGGTGCTGTTCGGACGTTATTTGCGGCGCTTTCTCAGCGAGCCGAACCGGCTGCGGCTGTTCAATATTTCAATGAGTGTGTTGTTGGTGGTGTCGTTGATTCCGGCATTAAAAAGCCTGCCGGTCTCAAGTTGGTTGCACGGATGACGGACTGTGCACAGACACAGGGAATTTCCATGGATTGGCATGAAGCTATGAGGATGAGCGTTTAAATGGCTACTTACGTATTAGGGATTTCGGCGTTCTATCACGACAGCGCAGCAGCGTTGGTGAAGGACGGGGTGCCGGTGGCGGCGGCCCAGGAAGAGCGCTTCACGCGGGTGCGGCACGACGCGGCGTTTCCGGCCAATGCCATAAAGTACTGCCTGGACGCCGAGGGTATCGGCCTCGATGAGCTGACCGCGGTGGTCTACTACGAAGACCCGCAGGAAAAGTTCTCGCGGATGATTTCCTCCTTCGCCAGTGGCGGCATCAGCGGCGCGCGCACCTTCATCAGCACCATGCCGGAATGGATCCGCTGGAAGCTCAATGTGCTCAAGTTCATCGACGAGAAGCTCGAGGAACTGGGGCGTGGTACCGGCCCGCTCACCATCGCCTCGCAGCACCACCGTTCCCATGCCGCGGCGGCGTTTTTCCCGTCGCCGTTCGAGCAGGCGGCGGTGCTGTGCATCGACGGCATCGGCGAATGGCATTCGACCACGATCTGGAAGGGCGACGGTTCCAAGCTCGACCTGATGAACTCGATTTCCTATCCGCACTCGGTCGGCCTGTTCTACTCGGCGTTCACCTATTACTGTGGCTTCAAGGTCGACTCCGGCGAGTACAAACTCATGGGCCTGGCGCCTTACGGCCGGCCGATCTATGCCGACAAGATCCGCAAGGAACTGATCAACATCCGCGCCGACGGCTCCTTCACCCTGAACATGAAGTACTTCGAGTACCTGCGTGGCGAGCGCATGGTCGGCGAGGCATTCGAGGAGCTGTTCGGCGGTCCGGTGCGCAAGCCGGAGAGCCCGATCACCCAGCGCGAATGCGACCTGGCGGCCTCGGTACAGCAGGTGACCGAGGAAGTGGTGCTGGGGCTGGCCACCGCGGCCGTGCGGCAGACCGGTTACCGCAACCTGTGCCTGGCCGGTGGCGTGGCGCTCAACTGCGTGGCCAACGGCGTGCTCAGCCGTTCCGGACGTTTCGACGCGATCTGGATTCAACCCGCGGCCGGCGACGCCGGTTGTGCCCTGGGGGCGGCCATGGATTATTCGGTCAAGCGCACCGGGCGCCCGCACCTGGGCAGCAAAAAGCTCGACGCCATGAGCGGCAGCCTGTTGGGGCCGGGCTTTGGCGATGAAGAGATCCAGGCGTTTCTCGACGCCAACCAGTATCCATACCGGCGCTTCGAGGGTGCCGAGCTGTATGACGAAACCGCGCGGCACCTGGCCGACGGCGCCGTGGTCGGCTGGTTCCAGGGGCGCATGGAGTTCGGCCCGCGAGCCCTGGGCGCGCGCTCGATCCTCGGCGATCCACGCAATCCCGAGATGCAGCGCACCATGAACCTGAAGATCAAGTACCGCGAATCCTTCCGGCCCTTTGCCCCGGCGGTGCTGGACGAGGACGCCCAGGTCTACTTCGACATCTGCGAGAAGAGCCCGTACATGTTGATGGTTTCGCAGGTCACCGACTCGATCAAGACCGAGGAATCGCGCAGGCCGGGTGGCCCCGAGCGTGGCCTGGGCAGTATCAACTCGATCCGTTCGCAGCTGCCGGCGGTGACCCACGTCGACCTGTCGGCGCGGGTGCAGACAGTGACCGAAGAAAACAACGCGCCGTTCACCCATCTGCTGCGCAGTTTCAAGAAGCGCACCGGCTGCTCGGTGCTGGTCAACACCTCGTTCAACGTGCGCGGCGAGCCGATCGTGTGCAAGCCGGAAGAAGCCTACGCCTGCTTCATGCGCACCGAGATGGACGTGTTGGTACTAGGCAACTTCATTCTCGAGCGCACGACCCAGCCGGAGTTCGTCGAAGAGGTCGACTGGCGCAACGAGATCCCGCTGGACTGATCGCTCACTCACTTTTTATTCAGGAGACAAGGCCATGCTCAGGTTGCTTTCGTTGTTGATGTTCGCTGTGGTGTTGCTACCGATCGGTTGGGCGCGCCGGATATTCAATTCCTCGCGCTTCAGCCAGCGTTTCCATCAAGGCTCGACGGCGTGGGACCACCCGGAAAACACCCGTTAGGCCGCATAACTGCAAGGGCTCGGATCCATGTCAACGGTCATCTACAAGAACTTGAATGCCTCACCGATTCTCGCCGTCAATGGCGCTGGGGTCTGGCTTGAGGATGCCTCGGGCAAACGCTACCTCGACACGTGCGGCGGGGTAGCCGTTTCCAGCCTGGGACATGGACACCCACGGATCGCCGCGGCCATCGAGCAGCAGGCGAAAAAGCTCAGTTGGGCCCATGCCGGCAGCTTCACCACGGCCGCCGCCGAGGAATTGGCGGACCTGCTGGTGGGGGCCTCCGGCGGGTTGGCCAAGGCGCAGTTTCTCTCCGGCGGCTCCGAGGTCATGGAGCTGGCGATGAAAATTGCCTACCAGTATCAGTGCGAGCGCGGGCTGCCGGGCAAATCGATCTTTATCTCGCGGCAGCAGAGCTACCACGGCAGCACCCTGGGGACCTTGTCGATATCCGGCAACCTGCAGCGTCGCGGGGTATTCGAGCCGTTGCTGGGGGCCGCCGAATTCGTCTCGCCCTGTTATGCCTATCGCCATCAGGGCGCCGATGAAAGCGACGAGCAGTACGGGACGCGCCTGGCGCTGGAACTGGACGAAAAAATCCGGGCACTGGGCAGCGACAGGGTCGCGGCGTTTTTCGCCGAGACCGTGGTCGGCTCCACCAACGGCGCGGTGCCGCCGGTGCCGGGTTACTTCCGCAAGATCAAGGCGGTGTGCGAGCGTCACGACGTGTTGCTGATCCTCGACGAGGTGATGGCCGGCATGGGCCGTACCGGCAGGTTCTTCGCCTACGAGGACGACGGCATCGTGCCGGACATGGTCGCGGTCGGCAAAGGCCTGGCGGCTGGTTACCAGCCGATCTCGGCGTTGCTGGTCAGCAGCCAGGTGCATGAGGCGATGGCGGGCAACTCCGGGGTACTGGGCAACGGCCAGACCCACGTCAACCATCCGCTGGCCTGCGCCGTTGCGCTGGAGGTGCAGCGGGTCATCGAGGACGAGAACCTGCTGCAGGCCGTGCGCCTGCGCGGCGAGCAACTGCGCCACGGCCTGCGCGAGTGCCTGGCGCGCTTCGAGCATGTCGGCGATGTGCGCGGACGCGGGCTGTTCGTCGGCGTCGAGTTTGTTCAGGACCGCGACACCCGCGAGCCCTATCACGGTGGCGGCCGTTACGCCGCGAGCCTCAAGGCGCAGGCGCTGGAACAAGGGCTGCTGATTTATCCGGGCAGCGGAACCGCCGACGGTGTTCACGGTAACCACGTGCTGTTCGCGCCGCCGTTCATCTCCAGCGAAGCGGAAATCGCCGAAATGGTCGAGCGCTTCACGGCGGTGGTCGAGGCCTGCCAGCAGGGTTAGCGGTAGGGCGGACCGGGGGTGTTTTCGAAATGTACCAACAGCCAATAGTGGAAAAGACTATGCAGACCATCGAACCATGCAAGGACAAAGTTCTATTGTCGGTGTGCACCATGGACTGGTGCGATCACGGCGTTGAATTCGCCAAGACGGTTTTTTCCAACCTGGAAGTGTTCTGTTGGGACCCGGGCGACCCCTATCCGTATCACCTGGAAGACTGGGAAGGCGACTGGATCATTTCCTATCGTGGCGACTTCATCTTCCCGCCGAGCATCTATCAGCGGGCCCGCAAGGGCGCAATCAACCTGCACCCGGCGCCGCCCAAGTACCGCGGCCTGGGCAGCCAGCACTACGCGATCTACTACCAGGACGAAACCTACGGCTCGACCTGCCATCACCTGGCGCCCTCGGTGGACAGCGGCGACATCATCCATGTTGCGCGTTTCAACATCGCCCCGGCGGAAACCGCGTCTTCGCTGCGCCTGCATGTCGGCGCCTATTGCCTGCAGCAGTTCATCCACCTGTTGACCGACTACATCCTGCAAGGCCGTCCGCTGCCGGTTTCGCCCGAGCGCTGGGGCGAGCGGCTGTACAAGCAATCCGAACTCAAGCCCTGGATGGAAAAGATCCGGGCCGAAGAACCCGATCATCGCTGCTTCAAGTAACGAGGAGGGATGCCGGCCCGCGCGGGGCGGCATCCCCGGTTGGTAAACCCTGCTCCCGCGACTTCTACGAGAGACCGTCAAATGTTTGATTTATCGAGCTTTGGTGCTGCTATGGCCGTTTATGTCATCGGAACCGCCAGCCCTGGCCCGGGTAACCTGGCGATTGCCAACACCTCGCTCAGCTACGGGCGTACCCCGGGGTTGGCGCTGGCGGCCGGGGTCATTTCCGGTTCGTTGTGCTGGGGCGCGATGACGGCCGCGGGCGTCTCGGCCTTGCTGATGTCCAACACCCAGGTGCTGGTCTGGCTGAAGATCCTCGGCGCCTGCTATCTGTTGTGGCTGGCCTACAAATCCATCCGCGGTGCCCTGAGCTCGAGCGCGGTCAACCTCAACCGCGCCCGGGCCAAACAGAGCCGCACGCTGGGGTTCTACCTGCAAGGGCTGGGCATCCACCTGACCAACCCCAAGGCGGCCCTGACCTGGTTCACCGTGACCACCGTCGGCCTCAGCGCCACGGCGCCATCCTGGGCCAGCTTCGTGCTGGTGGGCAGCTGTGCGGTCGCTGGTTTCGTGATTTTCTGCGCCTATGCCCTGGCCTTTTCCGCGCGTTCGGCGGAGCCGTTTTTCGTCCGCACGCGCAAGGCTTTCGGCCTGGTCTGCGGCGCGTTCTACGCGATGGTCGCCGCGGGTTTCATCGGGTCCTTGCTGTAAGCGTGGATAAGCCTCGCCCGTGGCGATCGCCGGGGCGAAAACAATGACTCAGGGCTCTGTTCGGAGCATGTACTTCTCAGGATGACTGTATGCCGTTGTCGATCGACTTGTTGTTGGCTTTCGCCTTGTTTGCCTTTGTCACCTCGGTAACCCCCGGACCGAATAACGCCATGCTGCTGGCCTCGGGCGTGAATTTCGGATTCCGCCGCACGGTGCCGCATATCCTCGGGATCAGTTCGGGGTTCCTGGTGCTGGTGCTGGCCGTGGGCCTGGGCCTGGGCGCGGTGTTCGAGGCCTACCCGGTGCTGTACAAGGTGCTGCGCTACGTCGGTGCGGCCTATCTGCTGTACCTGGCCTGGAACATCGCCCGTTCCGGGCCGGTGTCCCAGGAAGTCGACGGCAAGGGCCGGCCGCTGGGGTTCTGGGGCGCCGCGGCGTTCCAGTGGGTCAACCCCAAGGCCTGGGTCATGGCGCTGGGGGCCATCAGCACCTACACGCCGTTGCAGGGCTACTTTTTCAACGTGGTGGTGATCGCCAGCCTGTTTGCCTTGATCAACGCCCCGAGCGTCGGGGTCTGGGCCGGGTTCGGCAGCGTCCTGCGCAATGTCCTGCGCGACCCGCGCTGGCTGCGCCTGTTCAACTACGGCATGGCGTTGCTGCTGGTGATTTCGCTGTTCCCGCTGCTGCAAGCCTGAGGGGCTTTTGCAGGGCGTTATGCCGCCACCCGCCGCCACCGGCGCGTGGCGGTTTTTTTGCCCGCTCATTACCCCTGGGCGACAGCCGCCACGCCGGGTTCGTGGCGAGTCAGGCGGCACCATTTGTGCCAGGTGAATTGCAGTTGCAGCAGCGCCGCCCTGGCCATTTCCAGATCCTGTTCTGGCAGTTGCGGCGCCTGTTCCAGGGCCTTGAGCAGGGCGACGGTCGGAGCGTCGAGTCGATCGCTGCGGTGTGGCGCCGGACCGCCTGATTTGAGCAGCGTGGCGATGCTCAGCAGGTAGTGCCCGCGTTCCACGGCCAGGGCGCCGGTCACCGCAGCCAGGCTGGCGCGCAGTTGCAGCAGTTCGTCGCCCAGGTCGAGCCCGAGCAGGCCGTTGTCCCAGTGCTGGCGGCGTTCCTGGGGCAGGCTTTCGGAATAGCGCGCCAGGCGGATCAGGCGGTCGGCCATGCGCCCGCCGAACCAGCTCTCGGCTTGCTCCAGCGGGCGCGAGGTGAGTTGCGCCAGGTCGAACAGCGAGGCGCGGAACATCCGCCGATAGTGATGTTCGCCGGGGTTGAGGCTGACCAGGCGGAACACCAGGACCGCGATGCCGACGCCGACCAGGGTAGCCATGGCCTTGTTGAGGAAGTTGGCCAGGTCGTAGGTCATCAGGTTGCCGGGGCCGACGTTGTTGATGAAAAAGATGCAGAACGCCGAGGCGATCGGCGCCATCCGCGGCTTGCTCATGCACAGCGAGGCGCAAAACAGCGGCACCCCCAGGCCCACGCACAGCAGCGGGAAACCGTCCCAGCCGGGCAGCAATCCCAGGCCGACGAAGCCGGCGACCGGCACCGACAGGGCGATGCCCTTGAAAAAGTTGAGGCTGGAGGCGGAAGGGTTTTCCCGGCCGGCGAACAGGCTCAGCACCACCCCGCAGATCGATACCGCGCCCAGGCCTGAGGGCCAGGCCGAGAGCACCCAGAAGCCGGCCACGGCGAGAAACGCCAGGGCGCTGCGCAGGCCACCGAGAATGCCTTGCTCGATATCGCGGTGCCAGGACAGGGCGCCAGGCGCGCCATCGGGCACTCGGGCTTGCTCGACGGCCTGCAGGGTTTGCGCACTGCGTTCGAGCAGCACCGGCACTTGTGCCAGTTGCATCAGGCACAGATGCGCGTCCTGCGACAGGCTGCGGTCCTGCAGCGCCTCTTGAAGGCGTGAGGACAGTTGGGCGATGTCTTGCTCGTGGCTGTGTTCCAGGGCCGTGGCCAGCTGTTCGATCAGGGGAGCCACGCTGGCATTCGCCGCGCTGTCGAGCATCAGCCGCTGGCGGGCCACGCCACGGGCGGCGCGCAGCAGGCTCAGCAAGTCGCGACTGAGCACTCGCAGGGCCTGTGAACGACGCCGTCCCTGGGGGCCTTCGAACCAGGCGTGATCGCGCTGGGCATCGACCGCCACCAGCTTGCCGAGGGCTTCCAGCAGCCCCTTGCGCTGGTCCTGGCCGATCAGTTCGGAGGCCGCGGCGCGCATGCCGGCTTGCCACGCGAGCTTGCCCTGGGTGGCCAACGCCTGTTCGACCCGGCGTGGCCAGAGCACGGTGCTGGCGATCGCCGCGCAGATGATCCCCAGGCTGATTTCCGAACAGCGGGCCACGGCCTGATCGAACACCAGCAGCGGATGTGCGGTGGCGGGCAGGGCGACGATCGCTGCGGTGTAGCCGGCCAGTACGAAGCCGTAGGAGGCGTGATTGCGCAGCAGCGAGGCACCGGTGGTGCAGAAGGCCAGCCACAGCGCCATCGCCAGCAGAAACAGCAGGGGCGCCTGGCCGAACAGGCCGATCAGCACGATCGAGGCCACGGCCCCGCTAAAGGTGCCGAGCAGGCGGAAGGCGCCCTTGGCCAGGACCATGCCGCTGCTGGGCTGGCTGACGATGAATACCGTGGTCAGGGCCCATTGCGGCTGCTCGAGGTTGAAGCGAAAGGCCAGGTACAAGGCAATGAACCCGGCGATCATGTTCCTGATGGCGAACAGCAGGTCGTTGCGGCTGGGAGCCAGGACGGCCAGCCAGAAATCGGGGATTCGCAGGGCGAGGCTTTTCATTGGCAAGGCACATAGATAGCTAGCTAATGATTAGCATCGTATCTACTTGCCTGGAAAATTCCAATGAGGATTTTTCCGGGGCCGGAGAAGGTACAGGTGGTGAGGGGAGGGCGAAGAAAAGGGCCCTGCGCGGATGGCAGGGCCCTGGAGGGATCACTCGGCGATTTGCAGCTTGCGCGATTCGGTGTAGACGTAGCGGACTTTCTCGTATTCGAACGGCGAGTCCAGCTGGCCATAGCGGAAGCTGGTCTGATAGCGCTTGTCGATAGCGCGCAGGACCCAGAGTTCCGGGTGATTCGAGCTGACCTCGGACACGTTGAGGAAGTTGATCGCCGACTCGGTGGTGTAATCCACGGCCAATCCGGCGGTGTCGCGAAGGTTCGAGGGCCCGAGGATCGGCAGGACGAAATAGGCGCCGCCCGGCACGCCGTAGAAGCCCAGGGTCTGGCCGAAGTCTTCGCTCTGGCGTGGCAGGCCCATGCGGGTGGCGGGGTCCCAGAGACCGCCGATACCGAGGGTGGTGTTGACCAGCAGGCGGGCGGTGGTGTTCAGCGAGCGCTGGCCCTTGAACTGCAGCAGGCTGTTGACCAGGTTCGGCACGTCGCCCAGGTTGTTGAAGAAGTTGCTCACACCGGTGCGCAGGAAGCTCGGGGTGATGTAGCGGTAACCGTCGACCACCGGCAGGAACACCCACTGATCGAAGCGGTAGTTGAAGTGGTACACCCGGCGGTTCCACGACTCCAGCGGGTCGTAGACGTTCAGCGCGTTGAGGGTCGAGCGCTCGAACTCGCGCTGGTCCAGGCCCGGGTTGAACTTGAGCCGCTTGAGCGGTTGGGTGAAGCCGTCTCCGTCTGCGACCACGGGTGTTGCGGTCTGGCCGTCGTCGGCATTGGCATAGCCTGCGCAGAACAACGCAGCGATGAGCAGGAGATGTTTAGCCACGGAAGAACTCCAGCATGGCGTCGCTGTTGACGCGGTAGTTGAGGTTGCCGCAATGGCCGCCATGGGGGTAGACCGTCAGCCGGTCGCCAAAGGTCTTGCGCAGGAACCCCAGGTCGCCCGGGCCGAGGATCACGTCGTCGGCGTTGTGCATCACGGCGATTTTCGGGCTGTCCTGCAGGTAATCCTTGAGCGCGTACAGGCTCACCTGGTCGATCAGTTGCAGCACGCTACCGCCGTCGGTGCGGGCGCGCCACATCGGAATCACCTGCTCGGTGATGTAGCAGTCGAAGTCGCATTGCAGGGCGCGCTTGAGGAACGGCGTGAGGTTGGTACCTTCGCTGATCGGGTACTTGGGCGGGGTGATCAGGCCGCGGCGGTTGATCAGGTCCGAGGTGAACGCTATATCGGCGGCGGAGAAGCGGAACGAGGTGCCGATCAGCATCGCCATCTGCTCGTTGCTCAGGTGCTGCTTGGACTGCTGGAAGTCGTAGAGCAGGGCATCGTTGAGGTCGATGTAGCCCTTCTGCTGGAAGTAGCGGGTCAGCTTGTTCAGTACCAGCTCGTAGAAGGTGGTGGTGTTATTGATGCCCTTGACCTCGGTCTGCACCAGCTTGTCGAGGTTGGTGATGGAGGTATAGAGGTTGACCGGCGGGTTGAGCAGCAGGACTTTCTTGAAGTTGAAGCTGCGTCGGGTTTCGTCCAGCTTGCTGACGAAGGCCGCATCCAGGGCGCCGAGGCTGTAGCCGGTGAGGTAGAAGTCGGTGACCGGCAGTTTCGGGTTCTGCGCGCGCACTGCCTGCATCACGCGGTAGAGGTCTTCGGCGTCTTCCTTGGTCACGCCGGGGGTGGCGAACCGCGAGGCGGCGCTGATGAAGTCGAAGCTGGTGGGCGAGGACAGCTGCACCACGTGGTAGCCGGCCTGGTAATAGAGCTTTTTCAGGTACTCGTTGAGACTGCTGTCATAGCGCGCGCCGGTGCCGGCGATGAGGAAGATCAGCGGCGCGGCATGGTCCTGCTCGGCGATGCGGTAGGTGAGCTTCTTCACGGCCCAGAAGTTGTCCGGCAGGATGAACTCGCGCTCGGGGCGCAGGGTCAGGCTGCGGTCCGCCTGATTGATGTCGTCGTCACTCGGCAGCTTCGGACGCAGGTCCGGCGGAGTGGTGGCAATGGTCGCCTCGAACGGATTGGTCAAGGGATAGCCATAGCTGGCGGCATCGATGTCGACCGCGAGCGCGGACGCACTCGAAATAAGGCCGCCAAACAGGGCAGCGAAGCGCAAGGAACGGAGCATGACTAAATCCCTGTAGAGGAAGGTGCCGGGTAAAGTTCGCAGGCTATGACCACCGGGTTGCTGCCGAAGTGCCATGGCACGGCACAAAAAACGATCAAGGCAGGGCAAAGCCGGATCGGCGGTAATAGTCGCCAGACGATACACTTTGCCGCTGTTTGCTCAACAGTTATCTGTGTAACAAGCTTGCTTACCAGCCTCGGGCGATTATGCTGGGCGCCGTTTTCGCTTATCGGAGTGCTTCATGTCCCGCCGTCTTCCCCTGATTCTGCTGCTTGTTGTCCTGCCGTTGTGGCTGGCCGCCAGTTATGGCGTGCGCTACGGCTTCATGGAGGACGCTCGATGGGTCGGCGTCTGTGTCGACGAGGCCAGCCGCTGGGAGTGCCAGGCGCGTTCCAGCCTGGGGTTGCTGATCCACTTCAAGGTCATGGGCTGGGCGGCGTTGGCGGCGTCCCTGATCGCCTTCGTGGTGCCGGGCCGTTCCGGCTGGGGCCTGGCGGTGCTGGCGCTGCTGTTCGGCTTTCCGGCGCTGGCGCTTTACAACACCAGCCTGGCGGTGTTTGCCATCGTGATCGGCGCCTTGCGGCTGGTGCGAGCGCCTCGCGCGGTGGCGTGAGGCGAATCGCCGGTAATAAAAAAGGGATGACCATGGTCATCCCTTTTTTCTGTCAGGCTTTGCGAGCCCGCAAGCTGCGCCACAGGGCGGCGACCATCAGCACGCTGACCAGGGCCCAACCCCAGGCCTGCTGGTTTTCCAGGCCTTCGCGATACAGCTGGGGAGCGATGCCGGCACCGACGATAAAGGTCAGCAGGGCGATTTCGCGACGCGGCACCCGCACCGGGCGGCACAGGTAGACCAGGGCCGGCAGGAGCAGGGCGGCGCTGGGGAAGCTGCGATAACGCGGGTCGAACACCAGCTCCAGCATCATCACCGCGGCGGCGAAACCGGCGCCGGCGAGCAGCCAGCCGGCATGCTTTTCCAGGCGATTGAACATACGTTGGCGCCAGCCGGCGCGGGTGCTCAGGCTCAGTGCCGCGTGTGCCAGCACCAGCAGGTTCAGGGCCAGCAGCAGGCCCGCCCAGAACCATTCCCCGGTAAAGCGGCTGGTGACCCGCGCCAGCTCGCCCCAGGCGCCGATGGAGCAGGCGGCCAGGGCGCCGAGCAGTGGCAGGGTCAGCGCCGCGCGAGTACCGCGGACCCGGCCACCGAGGATCAGCGTGGCAACGAAGATCACCCCGCCCACGCCCAGCCACAATGGCCAGTAAGGCAGGTTCGACACCGGCCCGGCGAGTACGCCCTTGTCCTGGCGATCGGCATCGAACAGCCCCCAGTAACCGCCGACCGCACCTTCGCTGGCGCGCTTCCACGGCTGGTCGAAGGCTTCGATCAGGTTGTAGTGCCAGCCATTCTGTTCGGCCATGACCACAAAACCACGGATGAACTTGGCCTCGTTGACCCGGCTCGGCAGGGCGGTTTCGCGCTGGCGGCCTTCGCTGGGCCAACCTGTTTCGCCAATCATCACGTCCTTGGGCGCGAACTTGTTGCCGAACACCTGGCGCACCTGCGCCACATGGTTCAGCGCGGCATCGATGTTGGACGGATCGTCTTCCCAGTAGGGCAGCAGGTGGATGGTCAGGAAGTCCACCGCCGGCGCGATTTCCGGGTGCTTGAGCCAGAACTCCCAGACGTCCGCGTAAGTGACCGGCTGCTTGACGTGGGCCTTGACCTTGTTGATCAGCCTGGCCAGTTGCGGGCCGGTGACTTCCTTGCGCAACAGGGCTTCGTTGCCGACGATCACCGAGCTCACCACGTCCGGGTTGGCATTGGCCGAGGCGATCAGCAGGTCGACCTCTTTTTCGCTGTCCACCGGGTTGCTGTTGACCCAGGCGCCGATCATCAGTTTCAGGCCGTGCTTGCGCGCCAGGTCCGGCAGGGCTTCGAGGCCGGTCATGGAGTAGGTGCGGATGCACTCGAAGCGGGTCGCCAGCAGCGCCAGGTCGGCGTCCATGCGCTCCGGGCGCAGTTTGAACGGTTGGTCGAAGGGCGACTGGTCTTTGTCGAACGGCGTGTAGGACGCGCATTGCAGCTTGTGGCTGGCGCTGGCGACATCCGGCAGCACCACCGGCTGGCCGAGGCCGTACCAGAAACCGCAGAGCGCGAAGACTCCCAGCAGGCAGGCGAATAGATAGGGCAGGAGCGGGAAGCGGGCAATCGAGGGCATGGTCAGGCCGTCAGGAAACAAAGCCGGGCATCTTACCCGGATTTGCCGCTGCCCAGGTGGCCTGCATGATTTTGACATGCAAAGTTCGGGCGGGATTGGGCGACTGTTTTGGGCATGCCCTGATTACTGGCGAACTGGTGTCGTTGCTGAATGTTTTGAGGTCGCAGTCAGAGCAGGTCGCCTTTGGCGTCAGGTTGATGATCGACGCGTCAGAGCTCTCATAGGGCAATCGCGCTGATGTTCGAGCAAGTTGGTGGGGCGTGATGAGGGCGCTGTGCACCATAACAACAGGTTGACGCGGCTCGGCATCCGTCGGGCGCAGCACTTTCGGGGAAGTAACGATGAAGATGCGACGACTCTTAGGCGCAGGTGCCGGTCTGGTACTTGCGATCAGTTCAACCCTGGCCAGCGCCGATAGCAAAACCCTGAGCATCGGCTATGTCGACGGTTGGTCGGACAGTGTGGCGACCACCTATGTAGCGTCTGAGGTGATCAAGCAGAAACTCGGTTATGACGTGAAGTTGCAGGCCGTGGCGACCGGGATCATGTGGCAGGGCGTGGCCACCGGCAAGCTGGACGCCATGCTGTCGGCCTGGCTGCCGGTGACCCACGGCGAGTACTGGACCAAGAACAAGGACAAGGTGGTCGACTACGGTCCCAACTTCAAGGACGCGAAAATCGGCCTGATCGTGCCGGAGTACGTCAAGGCCAAGAGCATTGCCGACCTGAAGGGTGACACCACCTTCAAGAACAAGATCGTCGGTATCGATGCCGGCTCGGGCGTGATGCTCAAGACCGACCAGGCCATCAAGGACTACGGTCTGGACTACAAACTGCAAGCCAGCTCGGGCGCAGCAATGATTGCCGAGTTGACCCGCGCCGAAGAGAAGAACGAATCCATCGCGGTCACCGGCTGGGTGCCGCACTGGATGTTCGCCAAGTGGAAGCTGCGCTTCCTGGACGATCCGAAAGGCGTTTACGGCGCCGCTGAAACCGTCAACAGCATCGGTAGCAAAGGCCTGGAGAAGAAGGCGCCGGAGGTTGCGGCTTTCCTGAAGAAGTTCCAGTGGGCCTCCAAGGATGAAATCGGTGAGGTGATGCTGGCGATTCAAGAGGGCGCCAAGCCGGAAGCGGCGGCCAAGGACTGGGTGGCCAAGCACCCTGAGCGCGTTGCCGAGTGGACCGCTAACTGACCGGGAAGCGTCTAGCTCACAGGTCTCGAGGCCGCCGGGTGTTCGCACCCGGCGGCCTTTTGTTTTGCCCGGTGCAAAAGCCTGTGTCGGGGGTACTGTCGTTCTAATACTAAGGTCGTCTGGAACCGGCTCCAGAGCTGCATAGAGTGGACTACGTTCCAACTAAAATCTGTGCTGCGAGGATAAAAACAATGAACGACAGCATTTACCTCTCGATTCAAAACAGCTCGCGTTTCAAGGAGCTGGTCAGCAAGCGCGAACGATTCGCCTGGATACTGTCGGCGGTCATGCTCGGGCTCTATTCGGGCTTCATCTTGCTGATTGCCTACGGACCCCATGTGCTGGGGGCAAAACTCAGTCCTGAATCATCCATCACCTGGGGTATCCCCATTGGTGTCGGGTTGATTGTCGCGGCCTTTGTCCTGACCGGTATCTACGTGCGACGCGCCAACGGCGAATTCGACGACCTGAACAATGCGATTCTCAAGGAGGCTCAGCAATGATCCGGCGTCTATTGGCTTTTTTTAGCGTCGCGGCCTTTGCTCCCAGTCTCTGGGCGGCCGATGCCCTGACCGGCGAAGTGCATAAACAACCCCTCAATGTCTCTGCGATCATCATGTTCGTGCTGTTCGTCGGGGCCACCCTGTGCATCACCTACTGGGCCTCCAAGCGCAACAAGTCGGCGGCCGACTACTATGCCGCGGGCGGCAAGATCACCGGTTTCCAGAATGGCCTGGCGATTGCCGGCGACTACATGTCGGCAGCATCCTTCCTGGGGATTTCCGCCCTGGTGTTCACCTCCGGCTACGATGGCTTGATCTATTCGATCGGCTTCCTGGTGGGCTGGCCGATCATTCTGTTCCTGATCGCTGAGCGCCTGCGCAACCTGGGCAAGTACACCTTTGCCGACGTGGCGTCCTATCGCCTGGGGCAGACCCAGATCCGCTCGCTGTCGGCCTGCGGCTCGCTGGTGGTGGTGGCGTTCTACCTGATCGCGCAAATGGTCGGTGCCGGCAAGCTGATCCAGCTGCTGTTCGGCCTCGATTACCATGTGGCGGTGATCCTGGTGGGTATCCTGATGGTGCTGTACGTGCTGTTCGGCGGCATGCTGGCGACCACCTGGGTACAGATCATCAAGGCGGTCCTGCTGCTGTCCGGTGCCTCGTTCATGGCGTTGATGGTCATGAAGCATGTCAACTTCGACTTCAACATGCTGTTCTCCGAAGCCACCAAGGTTCACCCCAAAGGTGAAGCGATCATGAGCCCGGGCGGTCTGGTGAAGGATCCGATCTCGGCGTTCTCCCTGGGCCTGGCGCTGATGTTCGGTACCGCGGGCCTGCCGCATATCCTGATGCGCTTCTTCACCGTGAGCGACGCCAAGGAAGCGCGCAAGAGTGTGCTGTATGCCACCGGCTTCATCGGCTACTTCTACATCCTGACCTTCATCATCGGTTTTGGCGCGATCCTCCTGGTCAGCACCAACCCGGCGTTCAAGGACGCGGCGGGCGCTCTGCTCGGCGGCAACAACATGGCGGCGGTGCATCTGGCCAATGCCGTGGGCGGCAGCGTGTTCCTCGGCTTCATCTCGGCGGTGGCCTTCGCCACTATCCTGGCGGTGGTGGCTGGCCTGACCCTGGCCGGGGCCTCGGCGGTTTCCCACGATCTGTACGCCAGCGTGATCAAGAAGGGCAAGGCCAACGAGAAGGATGAGATCCGCGTCTCGAAGATCACCACCGTGTGCCTGGGTGTGCTGGCGATTGCCCTGGGCATCCTGTTCGAGAGCCAGAACATCGCGTTCATGGTCGGCCTGGCGTTCTCCATCGCGGCGAGCTGCAACTTCCCGGTGCTGCTGCTTTCCATGTACTGGAAGAAGCTCACCACGCGTGGCGCCATGATTGGCGGCTGGCTGGGCCTGGTCAGCGCCGTTGGCCTGATGGTCCTTGGCCCGACCATCTGGGTGCAGATCATGGGGCATGAAAAAGCCATCTTCCCTTACGAGTACCCGGCGCTGTTCTCGATGATCATTGCCTTTATCGGGATCTGGTTCTTCTCCATCACCGACAAGTCCACTGCGGCTGACAATGAGCGGGCGCTGTTCTTCCCGCAGTTCGTGCGCTCGCAGACCGGCCTGGGAGCCAGCGGGGCGGTATCGCACTAAGGCCCCTGTGTATCGGCTTCTATATATAAGCTGAGTTGCAAACCAGTGCCCCTGTCGAGAGACAGGGGCATTTTTATTGGCGTCGCCCTTTGTAGCCGCTGGCGCAGCCTGCGATCGAGTGCACAGCGCTCGCAAGCTCGTTCAGCGTGAGAGTGATGTGGAGTTGGCATTCCACATCCGCTGTGCGGCCGAATGCAGGTAGCTACAGGGAAATGGCGGGGGAGGGGAGCACAAACAAATACGGCCTCTATAAAGAGGCCGTATCCGCTGCAGTCAAGACGTTAGCGCAAGGCAACAGGTCTTACTTGCGGTCTTCCAGCTTGGTGATGTCGCGCGACTCGTAGCCGGTGTACAGCTGGCGAGGACGGCCGATCTTGTAAGGGCTGGAGAGCATTTCTTTCCAGTGCGAGATCCAGCCGACGGTACGCGCCAGGGCGAAGATCACGGTGAACATGCTGGTCGGAATGCCGATGGCCTTGAGGATGATCCCCGAGTAGAAGTCGACGTTCGGGTACAGCGAGCGCTCGATGAAGTACGGGTCGGTCAGGGCGATCTCTTCCAGGCGCATGGCCAGTTCGAGTTGCGGATCGTTGGTGATGCCCAGTTCCTTCAGCACTTCGTCGCAGGTCTGCTTCATGACGGTGGCGCGCGGGTCGCGGTTCTTGTAGACGCGGTGACCGAAGCCCATCAGCTTGAACGGATCGTTCTTGTCCTTGGCCTTGGCGATGAACTTGTCGATGTTCGAGACATCGCCAATTTCGTCGAGCATGGTCAGTACGGCTTCGTTGGCGCCGCCGTGAGCCGGGCCCCAGAGTGCAGCGATACCGGCAGCGATACAGGCGAACGGGTTGGCGCCCGAGGAGCCTGCCAGGCGTACGGTGGAGGTCGATGCGTTCTGCTCGTGGTCGGCATGGAGGATGAAGATCCGATCCATTGCCTTGGCCAGCACCGGGCTGATCGGTTTGATCTCGCACGGGGTGTTGAACATCATGTGCAGGAAGTTTTCCGCGTACGACAGGTCGTTGCGCGGGTACATCATGGGTTGGCCCATGGAGTACTTGTAAACCATCGCGGCCAGGGTCGGCATCTTGGCAACCAGGCGGATCGCGGAGATTTCGCGATGCTGCGGGTTATTGATGTCCAGGGAGTCGTGGTAGAAGGCCGAGAGGGCGCCGACTACGCCGCACATGACCGCCATCGGGTGGGCGTCGCGACGGAAGCCGTTGAAGAAGGTCTTCAACTGCTCGTGAACCATGGTGTGGTTCTTCACGTTACCGACGAACTGGGCCTTCTGTTCTGCGGTCGGCAATTCGCCGTTGAGCAGCAGGTAGCAGGTTTCCAGGTAGTCCGACTTTTCAGCCAGCTGTTCGATCGGGTAGCCGCGGTGCAACAGAATGCCGTTGTCGCCGTCGATATAGGTGATTTTCGACTCGCAGGAGGCGGTCGACATGAAACCCGGGTCAAAGGTGAAGCGGCCCGTGGCCGTCAAGCCCCGAACATCGATTACATCGGGACCAACGGTGCCGGTTAAAATGGGCAGCTCGACGGGGGCTGCGCCCTCGATGATCAACTGCGCTTTTTTGTCAGCCATGTGGCCTCCTATTTATGCTTGAAATCATCAGACAGACCCCCCACGCAGGGCCCGCACCACTATAGTGAGATAAATCCGAATGTCAATTTGCCTAAAGTCTTGCCCCAGAAGGCTTTAACCGGACTTTTTCCTCGAAATTCCCCGCCATTTACGCCTTTTATCCGCCTAACGCAATGAGCTATTAGGGGAAGGGGATTGCGTTGTCATTAGTAGCCTAACTGTCTATACTCGGCCACCGACCGCCATGGGCTTTCGGGCCCGGTTTGATGGGGGTCGTCACTCCCTGGGTGGTGGGTACCTGACCAGTGCACTCCCCAACAACTTTGCCCTGATTGTTAGGGGCTCTTCAGTGTGAAAAAAGCCGTGAATAGCCAACGACCTGTAAACCTAGACCTAAGGACCATCAAACTCCCAGTCACTGCTTACACGTCCATCCTTCACCGTATTTCCGGTGTCATCCTCTTTGTGAGCCTTGCCATCATGCTTTATGCATTGGACAAGTCGCTCAGCTCCGAGGAAGGCTTCGGCGAGGTGAAAGCGTGTCTGACCAGTCCGCTAGCCAAGCTAGTGATTTGGGGCATCCTGTCCGCCTTGCTGTATCACTTGGTTGCCGGTGTGCGCCATTTGATCATGGACATGGGCATCGGTGAGACGCTGGAAGGCGGCAAGCTGGGCTCTAAAATCGTTATCGCCGTATCCGTGGTGGTAATCGTTCTGGCAGGAGTTTGGATATGGTAACTAACGTCACGAACCTGTCGCGTTCGGGCCTCTATGACTGGATGGCACAACGTGTGTCTGCGGTCGTTCTCGCGGCTTATTTCATCTTCCTGATCGGATACCTCGTTGCGAACCCGGGCCTTGGCTACGAGCAATGGCACGCACTGTTCTCCAACAACTGGATGCGTATCTTCAGCCTGCTGGCCATGGTTGCTCTGGGCGCTCACGCCTGGGTCGGCATGTGGACCATTTCGACCGACTACCTGACGCCGATGGCGCTGGGCAAGTCGGCGACTGCAGTACGTTTCCTTTTCCAGGCAGTATGCGGCGTTGCAATGTTCGCCTACTTCGTCTGGGGTGTGCAGATTCTCTGGGGTATCTGATTCATGGCTAACATTCCAACGATTTCTTTCGACGCCATCATCATTGGTGGCGGCGGTGCCGGCATGCGTGCCGCATTGCAGCTGGCCCAGGGCGGCCACAAGACTGCAGTGATCACCAAGGTGTTCCCGACCCGCTCGCACACTGTGTCGGCCCAGGGCGGCATCACCTGCGCCATCGCGTCGGCCGACCCGAACGATGACTGGCGCTGGCACATGTACGATACCGTCAAGGGTTCCGACTATATCGGTGACCAGGACGCTATCGAATACATGTGTCAGGAAGGCCCGGCCGCGGTTTTCGAGCTGGACCACATGGGGCTGCCGTTCTCCCGCACCGAAACCGGTCGTATCTACCAGCGTCCTTTCGGCGGCCAGTCCAAGGACTACGGTAAAGGCGGCCAGGCTGCCCGTACCTGCGCAGCTTCCGACCGTACCGGTCACGCGCTGCTGCACACCCTTTATCAGGGCAACCTGAAAGCCGGCACCACCTTCCTTAACGAGTACTACGCTGTTGACCTGGTGAAGAACCAGGAAGGCGCGTTCGTCGGTGTGATCGCGATCTGCATCGAAACTGGCGAAACCACCTACATCCGCGCGAAAGCCACCGTATTGGCGACCGGCGGTGCAGGTCGTATCTACGCATCCACCACCAACGCCCTGATCAACACCGGTGACGGTGTAGGCATGGCGCTGCGTGCCGGCGTGCCGGTACAAGACATCGAAATGTGGCAGTTCCACCCGACCGGCATCGCCGGCGCCGGTGTACTGGTTACCGAAGGCTGCCGTGGTGAAGGTGGTTACCTGATCAACAAGCACGGCGAGCGTTTCATGGAGCGTTATGCTCCGAACGCCAAGGACCTTGCCGGTCGTGACGTTGTTGCCCGTTCGATGGTTAAAGAAATCATCGCTGGCAACGGTTGCGGTCCGAATGGCGACCACGTGATGCTCAAGCTCGACCACCTGGGCGAGGAAGTGCTGCACAGCCGTCTGCCAGGCATCTGCGAACTGTCCAAGACTTTCGCACACGTTGACCCGGTGGTTGCTCCGGTTCCGGTTGTTCCGACTTGCCACTATATGATGGGCGGCGTGCCGACCAACATTCATGGCCAGGCAATCACCCAGAACGCCGAAGGCGTGGATGAGATCATCCATGGTCTGTTCGCTGTGGGCGAAGTGGCTTGTGTATCGGTTCACGGTGCCAACCGCCTGGGCGGCAACTCGCTGCTCGACCTGGTGGTATTCGGCCGCGCTGCCGGCCTGCACCTGGAAAAAGCCCTGACCGACGGCATCGAATACGATGACGCGACCGACGCCAACATCGAGGCTGCCCTGGCACGCCTGAACGCTCTGAACGAGCGTACTGATGGCGAAGATGTGGCTACCCTGCGTCGCGAGCTGCAAAGCTGCATGCAGAACTACTTCGGCGTATTCCGTACCGGCGAATACATGCAGAAGGGCATCGCCCAGCTGGCCGAACTGCGTACCCGTATCGCCAACGTCAAGATCAACGACAAGTCGCAGGCGTTCAACACTGCACGTATCGAAGCACTGGAACTGCAGAACCTGCTGGAAGTGGCCGAAGCCACTGCCATCGCTGCCGAAGTGCGTAAAGAGTCCCGCGGCGCCCACGCCCGTGAAGACTTCGAAGACCGCGACGACGAAAACTGGCTGTGCCACACCCTGTACTTCCCGGGTGAGAAGCGCGTTGCCAAGCGTGCCGTTAACTTCTCGCCGAAGACTGTTCCGACTTTTGAACCAAAAGTCCGGACTTACTAAAGGGTGATCGATATGTTGCAAGTCGAAGTTTATCGTTACAACCCTGACACCGACTCCGCGCCGAAAACCCAGGTTTTCCAGGTCGACACCGGTGGCAAGGATCTGATGGTGCTGGACGTACTGGCGCTGATCAAAGAGCAGGACGAAGGTTTCTCCTATCGTCGCTCCTGCCGTGAAGGCGTTTGCGGTTCCGACGGCATGAACATCAACGGCAAGAACGGTCTGGCCTGCATCACGCCGCTGTCTGCCGTGGTGAAGAACAACAAGCTGGTTGTTCGTCCGCTGCCAGGTTTGCCGGTTATCCGTGACCTGGTCGTCGATATGAGCATCTTCTACAAGCAATACGAGAAGGTGAAGCCATTCCTGCAGAACGACACGCCGGCTCCGGCCATCGAACGTCTGCAGTCCCCTGAAGAGCGCGAAAAGCTCGATGGTCTGTACGAGTGCATCCTGTGCGCTTGCTGCTCGACTTCCTGCCCGTCCTTCTGGTGGAACCCGGACAAGTTCCTGGGTCCAGCTGCCCTGCTGCAAGCCTATCGCTTCCTGGCAGACAGCCGCGACACCAAGACGTCCGAGCGACTGGCTTCGCTGGATGATCCGTTCAGCGTATTCCGCTGCCGCGGCATCATGAACTGCGTCAACGTTTGTCCGAAAGGCCTGAACCCGACTAAGGCCATCGGTCACATACGTAACATGCTGCTCTCGAGCGGTGTGTGATTCAGCTGCTGTAACCCAGTTGTTGTAAAGGCAGGACCGCTGTACCCGTAGAGGCTACGGCGCAGGCTTCAACCGGCGCCGTAGTTTTAAGCTGAGCAGCAGCTCACAAAGTTGCCGCTCGTATTTTGAAGAAATGAGACAAGCAGGGGCATCCGGGCTGGTACCCGGACTATCAGCGTGATCCTAAGTGGCTTGTTTTGGTCGCTGCACTCGGACTTTTGCAAGTTTGCTCGGTGTCTTCGCCGGTGGTGTTCCCCTAACCGAGGGTGACCAAGCATGCAAGAAAGCGTGATGCAGCGCATGTGGAACAGCGCCTACCTATCCGGTAGTAACGCTGCCTATGTGGAAGAGCTCTACGAGCTCTACCTGCACGACCCTAACGCTGTGCCAGAAGAGTGGCGCACTTACTTCCAGAAGTTGCCTACCGACGGCAGCACTGCCATCGATGTTTCGCACTCGACAATCCGCGATCATTTCGTGTTGCTGGCAAAGAACCAGCGCCGCGCCCAGCCGGTATCCGC
Source organism: Pseudomonas sp. FW305-25 (assembly GCF_017351415.1). Classification (NCBI taxonomy): domain Bacteria; kingdom Pseudomonadati; phylum Pseudomonadota; class Gammaproteobacteria; order Pseudomonadales; family Pseudomonadaceae; genus Pseudomonas; species Pseudomonas sp. FW305-25. The sequence continues at coordinate 44,082 of NZ_JACNDE010000001.1, forward strand.
CGGTAGCGTGAGCAGCGAGCACGAGAAGAAGCAAGTTGAAGTGCTGCGATTGATCCAGGCCTACCGTATGCGTGGCCACCAGGCAGCCCAGCTGGACCCGCTGGGGCTGTGGCAGCGTCCTGCACCTGCAGACCTGTCAATCAATCATTACGGCTTGACCAATGCCGATCTTGATACGACCTTCCGTGCCGGCGACCTGTTCATCGGCAAAGAGGAAGCGAGCCTACGCGAAATTCACGAAGCGTTGCAGCAGACATATTGCCGCACCATCGGCGCTGAATTTACGCATATCACCGATTCCGAGCAGCGCCAGTGGTTCCAGCAGCGTCTGGAAAGCGTACGCGGCCGTCCGACCTATTCCACGGATATCAAGGGTCATCTGCTCGAGCGCGTCACCGCAGCTGAAGGCCTCGAAAAATACCTGGGCACCAAGTACCCGGGCACCAAGCGTTTCGGCCTGGAAGGCGGCGAAAGCCTGATCCCGATGCTCGACGAGCTGATCCAGCGTTCCGGTTCCTACGGGACCAAGGAAGTCGTGATCGGCATGGCCCACCGTGGTCGCCTCAACGTCCTGGTCAACACCTTCGGCAAGAACCCGCGCGAGCTATTCGACGAGTTCGAAGGCAAGAAGAAGGTCGAACTGGGCTCCGGTGACGTGAAATACCACCAGGGCTTCTCGTCCAACGTGATGACCACCGGCGGTGAAGTTCACCTGGCCATGGCTTTCAACCCGTCCCACCTGGAGATCGTTTCGCCAGTGGTCGAGGGTTCGGTGCGCGCCCGTCAGGATCGCCGCAACGACCAGACCGGTGACAAGGTTCTGCCAATCTCGATCCACGGTGACGCTGCTTTCGCAGGCCAGGGCGTGGTGATGGAAACCTTCCAGATGTCGCAGACCCGCGGTTTCAAGACCGGCGGCACCGTGCACATCGTGATCAACAACCAGGTCGGTTTCACCATCAGCAACCCGCTGGACTCGCGTTCCACCGAGTACGCCACCGACGTCGCGAAAATGATCCAGGCGCCGATCCTCCATGTGAATGGTGACGATCCGGAAGCCGTACTGTTCGTGACCCAGCTGGCCATCGACTACCGCATGCAGTACAAGCGCGATGTGGTGATCGACCTGGTCTGCTACCGTCGTCGCGGCCACAACGAAGCGGACGAGCCAAGCGGCACCCAGCCTCTGATGTACCAGCAGATCGCCAAGCAGCGCACCACCCGTGAGCTGTATGCCGATCGTCTGGTCCAGGCAAGCGTGCTCGACGCCGAGCGTGTTCAGGCGAAAGTCGACGAATACCGCAACGCGCTGGACAACGGCCTGCACGTCGTGAAGAGCCTGGTCAAAGAGCCGAACAAAGAGCTGTTCGTGGACTGGCGTCCATATCTGGGCCACGCCTGGACTGCACGTCACGACACCACCTTCGATCTGAAGACCCTGCAGGAACTGTCCGCCAAGCTGCTGGAGCTGCCGGAAGGCTTCGTGGTCCAGCGCCAGGTCGCGAAGATCTACGAAGACCGTCAGAAGATGCAAGCCGGCGGCCTGCCGATCAACTGGGGTTATGCCGAAACCATGGCATACGCGACCCTGGCGTTCGAAGGTCACCCGATCCGCATGACCGGCCAGGACATCGGCCGCGGTACGTTCTCGCACCGTCATGCGGTCCTGCACAACCAGAAAGACGCCAGCACCTACATTCCGCTGCAGCACCTGTACGACGGCCAGCCACGTTTCGATCTGTACGATTCGTTCCTGTCCGAAGAAGCCGTACTGGCGTTCGAATACGGTTACTCGACCACCACGCCAAACGCGCTGGTGATCTGGGAAGCCCAGTTCGGCGACTTCGCCAACGGTGCCCAGGTGGTGATCGACCAGTTCATCACCAGTGGCGAGCACAAGTGGGGCCGTCTCTGCGGTCTGACCATGCTGCTGCCGCACGGTTATGAAGGTCAGGGTCCGGAGCACTCTTCGGCTCGCCTGGAGCGTTACCTGCAGCTGTGCGCCGAGCACAACATCCAGGTCTGCATGCCGACCACCCCGGCCCAGATCTACCACCTGCTGCGTCGTCAGGTGATTCGCCCGCTGCGCAAACCGCTGGTGGTCCTGACTCCGAAGTCGCTGCTGCGTCACAAACTGGCCATCTCGACCCTGGAAGATCTGGCGGAAGGTTCGTTCCAGACCGTTATTCCGGAAATCGATGCCCAGGATCCAAAAGACGTGAATCGTCTGATTCTGTGCAGCGGCAAGGTCTACTACGACCTGCTGGAAAAACGCCGTGCCGAAGGCCGCGACGACATCGCCGTCGTGCGTATCGAGCAGCTGTACCCATTCCCTGAGGACGACTTGAACGAAGTCCTGGCTCCGTACACCAACCTCAAGCATGTCGTTTGGTGTCAGGAAGAGCCGATGAACCAGGGTGCCTGGTACTGCAGCCAGCACCACATGCGCCGCATCGTTGGCAATCACGACAAGTCGCTCGTACTCGAGTACGCGGGCCGTGAAGCCTCTGCTGCACCTGCATGCGGTTACGCGTCGATGCACGCCGAGCAGCAGGAAAAACTGCTGCAAGATGCTTTCACTGTTTAACGCCTTCGCGCACCTGAAACCGAATTTAAGGAACCACAGATAATGGCTATCGAGATCAAAGCCCCCACTTTCCCGGAATCGGTTGCCGATGGCACCGTTGCCACCTGGCACAAAAAACCGGGCGACGCCGTCAAGCGCGACGAGCTGATCGTCGACATCGAAACCGACAAGGTCGTGCTGGAAGTTCTGGCCACCGCTGACGGCGTGCTGGGCGCTATCGTCAAGAACGAAGGCGACACCGTTCTGTCCGACGAAGTCCTGGGCTCCATCGCCGAAGGCGCTGCCGCCGCTGCTGCTCCAGCCGCTGCCGCACCGGCTGCCGCCCAGGCCGCAGCGCCTGCCGCCGAAGGCGAAGACGATCCAATCGCTGCTCCTGCCGCGCGCAAGCTGGCTGAAGAGAACGGCATCAACATCGCTTCCGTTGCCGGTACCGGCAAAGGCGGTCGCGTGACCAAGGAAGACGTGGTTGCAGCCGTTGCCGCCAAGAAAGCCGCTCCGGCTGCCGCGCCTGCCAAGGCCGCTGCTCCTGCCGCCGCTGCTCCGGTATTCGCTGCTGGCGACCGCGTCGAGAAGCGCGTTCCGATGACCCGCCTGCGTGCCAAGGTTGCCGAGCGTCTGGTCGAAGCCCAGTCGAACATGGCGATGCTGACCACTTTCAACGAAGTCGACATGACCGAAGTCATGGCCCTGCGTTCGAAGTACAAGGATCTGTTCGAGAAGTCCCACAACGGCGTACGCCTGGGCTTCATGTCGTTCTTCGTCAAGGCTGCTACCGAAGCGCTGAAGCGTTTCCCTGCGGTCAACGCCTCGATCGACGGCTCCGACATCGTTTACCACGGTTACGCCGACATCGGTGTTGCCGTGTCCAGCGACCGCGGCCTGGTGGTTCCGGTTCTGCGTAACGCCGAACTGATGAGCCTGGCTGAAATCGAAGGCGGCATCGCCACCTTCGGCAAGAAAGCCCGTGACGGCAAACTGTCGATGGAAGAAATGACCGGCGGTACTTTCACCATCACCAACGGTGGTACTTTCGGTTCGATGATGTCGACTCCGATCGTCAACCCGCCACAAGCGGCGATCCTGGGCATGCACAACATTCTGCAGCGCCCTATGGCGATCAACGGTCAGGTGGTTATCCGTCCGATGATGTACCTGGCTCTGTCCTACGATCACCGTTTGATCGACGGCAAAGAAGCAGTGACCTTCCTGGTTACCATCAAGAACCTGCTGGAAGACCCGGCTCGTCTGCTGCTGGATATCTGATTTCGTAGCATGGGCCGATCAGCGATGATCGGCCTTTCGCCGAAACGAACAGCTTCGTCCCACGACGGCCTCCACAAGAGGCCGTCCGGTTTGATTCGAGAAGGAATGACACATGACTCAGAAATTCGACGTGGTAGTGATTGGCGCAGGCCCTGGCGGCTATGTAGCTGCCATTAAAGCTGCGCAACTCGGCCTCACGACTGCCTGCATCGAGAAATATACCGACAAGGAGGGCAAGCTGGCCCTCGGCGGTACTTGCCTGAACGTCGGCTGCATCCCTTCCAAGGCGCTGCTGGACAGCTCCTGGAAATTCCACGAAGCCCAAGACGGTTTCGCGATCCACGGTATCAGCCACGCTGGCGTGTCCATGGACGTGCCTGCGATGGTCGGCCGCAAGGCCAATATCGTGAAAAACCTGACCAGCGGTGTTGCCACCCTGTTCAAGGCCAACGGCGTGACCTCCATCCAGGGCCACGGCAAACTGCTGGCCGGCAAGAAAGTCGAAGTCACCAAGCCTGACGGCTCGGTGGAAGTGATCGAAGCCGAGAACGTCATCCTGGCGCCGGGCTCCCGTCCAATCGACATTCCACCGGCTCCGGTCGATCAGAAAGTGATCGTCGACTCCACCGGCGCCCTGGAATTCCAATCCGTACCAAAACGCCTGGGCGTGATCGGCGCTGGCGTGATCGGCCTGGAACTGGGTTCGGTATGGTCCCGTCTGGGCGCTGAAGTGACCGTCCTGGAAGCCCTGGACACCTTCCTGATGGCTGCCGACACCGCCGTCTCCAAGGAAGCGCTGAAAACCCTGACCAAACAGGGCCTGGACATCAAGCTGGGCGCTCGCGTCACCGGCTCCAAGGTCAACGGCGAAGAAGTGGTCGTGACCTACACCGATGCCAACGGCGAACAGAACATCACTTTCGACAAGCTGATCGTAGCCGTTGGTCGCCGTCCAGTGACCACTGATCTGCTGGCTGCCGATTGCGGCGTGACCCTCGACGAGCGCGGTTTCGTGCACGTTGACGATCACTGCGCCACCACCGTACCGGGCGTTTACGCGATCGGCGACGTGGTTCGCGGCATGATGCTGGCTCACAAGGCCTCGGAAGAGGGCATCATGGTCGTCGAGCGCATCAAGGGCCACAAGGCTCAGATGAACTATGACCTGATCCCTTCGGTTATTTATACTCACCCGGAAATCGCGTGGGTCGGCAAGACCGAGCAGGCCTTGAAAGCTGAAGGCGTTGAAGTTAACGTCGGCACCTTCCCGTTCGCAGCCAGCGGCCGTGCCATGGCAGCCAACGACACCGGCGGTTTCGTAAAAGTCATCGCTGATGCCAAGACTGACCGTGTACTGGGCGTTCACGTGATCGGCCCAAGCGCGGCAGAACTGGTTCAGCAAGGTGCGATCGGCATGGAGTTCGGCACCAGCGCCGAAGACCTGGGCATGATGGTTTTCTCCCATCCGACCCTGTCCGAAGCCCTGCACGAAGCAGCACTGGCAGTGAATGGCGGCGCCATCCACATCGCCAACCGCAAAAAGCGTTAAGACAATAAGAAACCACGGCGGATTGCCCGTCGTGAGCCTTGCGAGCAAGACTCACCGCGGAACGTCCGCTGGACTCGACCTCACGGGAATCTTCATGCGCTGTGCCGCAGCCCAGGCTGCGGATGCGGGGCAGGGGAGTCCGGTGAGGAGCGGTCACAGGTGGCGCGGCACTCATCAAGAGCGCAGCGCCGAATGCGCAGTACCTAACGAAGACGGTAAAAAGCATGAATCTTCACGAGTATCAGGGTAAGCAGCTGTTCGCTGAATACGGCCTGCCAGTATCCAAAGGCTACGCGGTAGACACCCCGGAAGAAGCAGCAGAAGCTTGCGACAAGATCGGCGGCTCCGAGTGGGTTGTCAAAGCCCAGGTTCACGCCGGTGGTCGCGGTAAAGCGGGCGGCGTAAAGCTGGTTCGCAGCAAAGAAGACGCTAAAGCATTCGCTCAACAGTGGTTGGGCAAGCGTCTGGTGACTTACCAGACTGACGCCAATGGTCAGCCAGTCACCAAGATCCTGGTTGAATCGTGCACTGATATCGCTAAAGAGCTGTACCTGGGCGCTGTCGTCGACCGTTCGAGCCGTCGCATCGTGTTCATGGCTTCCACCGAAGGTGGCGTGGACATCGAGAAAATCGCTCACGACACCCCTGAGAAAATCCTCAAGGCTACTATCGATCCACTGGTTGGCGCTCAGCCATTCCAGGGTCGCGAGCTGGCTTTCCAGCTGGGCCTGGAAGGCAAGCAAGTCACTCAGTTCGCCAAGATCTTCGTCGGCCTGGCCAAACTGTTCCAGGACCACGATCTGGCACTGCTGGAAGTGAACCCGCTGGTGATCAAGGCTGATGGCGATCTGCACTGCCTGGACGCGAAGATCAACATCGACGCCAACGCCATGTACCGTCAGCCTAAGCTGAAGACTTTCCACGATCCGTCCCAGGACGATCCGCGCGAAGCGCACGCTGCCAAGTTCGAACTGAACTACGTAGCGCTGGAAGGCAACATCGGCTGCATGGTCAACGGTGCCGGCCTGGCCATGGGTACCATGGACATCGTCAACCTGCACGGCGGCAAGCCAGCCAACTTCCTCGACGTAGGTGGTGGTGCTACCAAAGAGCGCGTGACCGAAGCCTTCAAGATCATCCTGTCCGACACCAACGTCGCTGCAGTACTGGTCAACATCTTCGGCGGCATCGTTCGTTGCGACATGATTGCCGAAGGCATCATCGGTGCAGTGAAAGAAGTCGGCGTGAAAATCCCGGTTGTTGTTCGCCTTGAAGGCAACAACGCTGAACTGGGCGCTAAAGTACTGGCAGAAAGCGGCTTGAACATCATCGCTGCTACCAGCCTGACCGACGCTGCTCAACAAGTTGTCAAAGCTGCGGAGGGCAAATAATGAGCGTCCTGATCAATAAAGACACCAAAGTTATCTGCCAGGGTATTACCGGTTCGCAAGGTAGTTTCCACACCCAGCAAGCCATCGAATACGGCACCAAGATGGTTGGCGGCGTAACTCCGGGCAAAGGCGGCACCGAGCACCTGGGCCTGCCTGTCTTCAACACCGTGAAAGACGCTGTAGCTGCCACTGGCGCCACCGCCAGCGTGATCTACGTTCCAGCTCCTTTCTGCAAGGACTCCATCCTGGAAGCGGCTTTCGGCGGCATCAAGCTGATCGTCTGCATCACCGAAGGCATTCCTACCCTGGACATGCTGGACGCTAAAGTTAAGTGCGACGAGCTGGGTGTTACCCTGATCGGCCCTAACTGCCCAGGCGTGATCACTCCAGGCGAATGCAAGATCGGCATCATGCCAGGTCACATTCACTTGCCAGGCAAGGTCGGTATCGTTTCCCGTTCCGGCACCCTGACTTACGAAGCCGTGAAGCAGACCACTGACGCCGGTTTCGGTCAGTCCACCTGCGTCGGCATCGGTGGTGACCCGATCCCAGGCTCCAACTTCATCGACATCCTGAAGCTGTTCCAGGAAGACCCGAAGACCGAAGCGATCGTGATGATCGGTGAGATCGGCGGTTCGGCTGAAGAAGAAGCGGCTGCCTACATCAAGGCTAACGTGACCAAGCCGGTTGTTTCCTACATCGCGGGTGTGACTGCTCCTCCGGGCAAGCGCATGGGCCATGCTGGCGCAATCATCTCTGGCGGCAAAGGCACTGCAGACGAGAAATTCGCTGCTCTGCAAGACGCAGGCGTGAAAACCGTGCGTTCGCTGGCAGATATCGGCAAGGCCTTGGCCGAGCTGACTGGCTGGGCTGTCAAGTAAGCCTCGCGCTTAGCTGACGCTCCACCAACAAAGGCCACCTTCGGGTGGCCTTTGTTCGTTAAGAGCAGTTGCAAGCCTCAAGCGACAAGCTGCAAGAGAAGCTTGTCGCTTGAAACTTGTACCTTGCAGCTGCTTTTGATACGTAAACGCGACACGCAAATGTCGCTGATCGGACAGTTCGCCCTCTAACAGTGCGTTTGTCTTACAAATTCGGTAGTCTAGCCGCCTCTTTTGCGTCTGCGTCCCACAAGGAAGCCGCGCGCTAAACGGGTCAGTCCTATACGGACCGACAGCATTTCCCTCACCCATAAGGGAAATCCCTCTCTAAATTCCGATTCAGTAGTGTGGTATTTCCTTAATGAAAGTGTTGAAAGGCCAGGACATTCTGGCACTGGGTTTTATGACCTTTGCCCTGTTCGTTGGGGCCGGCAATATCATCTTCCCGCCTATCGTCGGCTTGCAGTCCGGACCTAACGTCTGGATCGCGGCGCTGGGCTTTCTGATCACCGCTGTGGGGCTTCCGGTGGTGACTGTCATTGCGCTGGCCAAGGTCGGTGGGGCGATGGACGCGCTGAGCAGCCCGATCGGCAAGATCGCCGGTGGCCTGCTGGCGGCGGTCTGCTACCTGGCGGTCGGCCCGTTGTTCGCGACGCCGCGTACCGCGACCGTGTCCTTCGAAGTAGGCCTGGCGCCCCTGACCGGCGAAAGCCCGCTGGCGCTGTTCCTCTATAGCTCGGTGTATTTCCTGCTGGTGTTTTTCATCTCCCTTTACCCGGGACGCCTGCTGGATACCGTTGGGCGTTTCCTCGCGCCGCTGAAGATCATCGCCCTGGCCGTACTGGGCATCGCCGCGTTCGCCTTGCCGGCCGGTGATATCGGTGTTGCGACGCCCGAATACGTCGCGGCGCCGTTCTCCCAGGGCTTCATCAATGGTTACCTGACCATGGATACCCTGGGCGCGCTGGTGTTCGGTATCGTCATCGTCAACGCCATCCGTTCCCGCGGTGTCGAGTCGCCACGCCTGATCACCCGTTACGCGATCATCGCCGGGCTGATTGCCGGTATCGGCCTGGCGCTGGTGTATGTCAGCCTGTTCCGCCTGGGTTCGGGCAGCCATGAAGTCGCGGCCGGTGCCACCAATGGCGCGGCGGTGCTGCACGCTTATGTGCAACACACCTTCGGTTCCCTGGGCAGCGGCTTCCTCGCCGTGCTGATTTCCCTGGCCTGCCTGGTGACCGCGGTCGGTTTGACCTGCGCTTGCGCGGAGTACTTCAGCCGCGTACTGCCGCTGTCGTACAAGACCCTGGTGATCATCCTGGCGGCGTTCTCGCTGCTGGTGTCCAATCTGGGCCTGACCAAGCTGATCGCCTTCTCCATCCCGGTGCTGACCGCGATCTACCCACCGTGCATCGCCCTGGTGGCCCTGAGCTTCTGCAAGGACTTCTGGCATGAGCAAGGCCGCATCGTCGGTCCGGTGATGCTGGTGTCCTTCCTGTTCGGCCTGATCGACGCCCTCAAGGGCGCCGGCCTGGCGGACTGGATGCCAACCCAGTTGATGCACCTGCCGCTGAGCGAGCAGGGCTTGGCGTGGTTGGTGCCTTCGGTCATGACCCTGGTGGTCGCGGTAGCCTGCGACCGCCTGCTGGGCAAGCGCAGCGAAGCGCTGGCCTAAACCGCTATCTGTCGGGGCCTGTCACAAGCGGGCACCGAGTAGCCATGAAAATGCCCCGTATCCCGCGATACGGGGCATTTTTTATGGGCGGCCAATGGTGTCTTTTTTCCTCGATCAACGTCGAAGCAGTGCCAGTTGTATCCGCACTCTGCCAACGCCTATCCGGGAACCTGCATGTCGTTCGTCGAAGCCAACCTGATCCATCTCATCGCCGCCCTCTGGTTTGTCATCTGCTGGGGCGGCTACACCCGCTACGCCACGTGGAAGGGCCGCGACACCGCGTGCCTGGCCAGCGTGCTGCACTTGTACCGGGAAGACTGGATGCGCCGCATGCTGCTGCGCGATAACCGCATTGCCGACGCCAGCGTGATCGGCAACCTGGAACGCAATGCCTCGTTCTTTGCCTCCAGCACCCTGATTATCCTCGCTGGTATCCTCACCGTGCTTGGCGCTTCCGAGCGTGCGGTGTCGCTGCTGGCCGACATTCCCATGGTGCAGCAGGCCTCCCAGGGCATGTCGGAGATCAAGCTGCTGTGCCTGGCTCTGGTGTTCGTCTACGCCTTCTTCACCTTCAGCTGGTGCATGCGCCAGTACAACTTCGCGGCCATTCTCGTGGGCTCGGCACCGATGATCGGTGAGCGGCATGTTTCCGAACAGGAGCGAAAAGCCTTTGCAATGCGGGCCGCGCGGGTGATTTCCATGGCCGCCAACCAGTTCAACTTCGGCCTGCGTTCCTATTACTTCGGCATGAGCATGCTGGCCTGGTTCGTCAGCCCCTGGCTGTTCATGCTGATGAGCGCGGGCGTGGTGCTGGTGCTGTACCGCCGGGAGTTTCATTCCGACGTGTTGGATGTGATGGTCTATACCCCTACAGAGGCGCCATTGCCCGAGGCGAACAAGGAGATAGCCTGATGAGTATTGCGTTTTGGTGTGTGTTTATCAGCGCGCTGTTGATTTACGTGGCGCGCGTACCGGTAGCCAGGGCGATGAAAGAGCAGGGCGGCTACGACAATCACCTGCCACGCCAGCAACAGACACAACTCACAGGGTTCGGCGCCCGGGCAGTGGCGGCGCACCAGAACAGTTTCGAAGCCTTCATGTTATTCGCGGTCGGGGTCCTGATGGCCCATACCACCCAGACTCAGGGCTGGCTGATCGACGGCCTGGCGATTGTCTTCGTCATTACGCGGGTTATCTATCTGCTTTGCTATTGGGCGGATCTTGCCTGGCAGCGCAGTCTGGTCTGGTTTATCGGTCTGCTCTGCTCATTGCTGCTGATGCTTAGTCCGACTTTTCGCAGCCTGTTGGCTTAGCGTTATTGCAGACAAAGTAAAGCCCGCACTAGGCGGGCTTTCTTTTTGCTGCACTAAAACCGGATTAGTTGGTTTTAGGAGCGGCTTCCTTGGCAGCTTCTTCAGCCGCTGCTTTGCTCGATTCAACCTGATCTTTGGCTGCTTCGGCATTTTCTTTTGCAGCTTCGTTCACTTTATCCTGAGCTTCATTCATTTTCTGTTGAGCTTGCTCAGCATGTTGGTTGGCATCTTGAGCTTTGTCCTCGGATTTTTTATCGCAGGCAGCGAGACCGAGGGAAGCGGTCAGCATCAGGGCAATAGCTAAAGTCTTACGCATGGGGTGTTTCTCCTTATTGAAGATATCTTCTGGCCTTTCGAGCATGGCTCTACAGGTTAAGTTCCTTGAAAGTTAAAGATATATAAAGTGCCAGCAATATGGAACTTTTACCTGCCGGGTTAACCGAGCGGTTTTGACACCAACTAGAGAATTTCCTTATGGAGCAAAACCCTGTTTTTGAGCGTGCGACGCGGTTTTTGTCGGCGCTGCGCCATTGCCAGGTATTGGCCATGAGCGTGCACAGCGCCTCAAAAGACGGCATCACCCTGATGTTGCCTTACAGCTCGCAGATAGTCGGCAACCCCGAGACCGGAGTGATCCACGGTGGCGCGCTGACCTCGTTGATGGACACCGCCTGTGGCATGGCGACCTTGTGCGTCCTGCCGGAGTTCGAGGTCTGCCCGACCCTGGACCTGCGCATCGATTACATGCACCCGGCGCAGCCGGGCAAGAGCGTGTATGGTTTTGCCCAGTGCTACCGGGTGACCACCGATGTGATTTTCACCCGTGGTTTTGCCTATCAGGACGACCCCGAGCACCCTGTTGCCCATGTGGTGGGCACCTTCATGCGGATGGGCAAGGGCATCAAGGGCAGCAAAGGTTTTGCCGGCGCCATCAAGGGTGAGCAGCCATGAGCGACGATTTCCAGAAGCAAGTGCTGCATGCCCACCAGCAAGGCGATTACGCCGCGCTGCTGCAATTGATTCCCTACGCCAGACTGATTGGCATCGAGTGTTCGCGGCAGGGCGATGAGTTGCTGTTTCGCCTGCCCGCCAACCGCGACAATATCGGCAACCCGTTGCTGCCGGCCCTGCACGGTGGGGTGATCGCCGGATTCATGGAGCTGGCCGCGGCCCTGCATCTGTTGATTGGCACCGGCTCGCCGGGCGTGCCGAAGATCATCGATTTTTCCCTCGATTACCTGCGCGCCGGGCAATTTCGCGATACCTATGCCAAATGCCAGGTCTGCCGCCAGGGACGGCGGGTGGCAAACGTGGCCATCACCGCCTGGCAGAGCAGCGCGGAGGAGCCGATTGCCACCGCCCGCGCACATTTCAAGCTCGAAGAAAGTCCAGGGCCTTGAAATCTCAGGTATAGCCCCCAACTCTGTGGACATCCCGCCGTAAGCCCTCCGGGCGCGGCTTATGCCATCTGATTGGAGTTTGATGACCATGAGTGTGGAAACTCAAAAGGAAACCCTGGGCTTCCAGACCGAGGTAAAGCAACTGCTGCACCTCATGATCCATTCGCTGTATTCCAACAAGGAAATCTTCCTTCGCGAACTGATCTCGAACGCCTCTGACGCTGTCGACAAATTGCGCTTCGAAGCCCTGTCCAAGCCTGAGTTGCTGGAAGGTGGCGCGGAGCTGAAAATCCGTGTGAGCTTCGACAAGGACGCCAAGACCGTCACCCTCGAAGACAACGGCATCGGCATGAGCCGGGACGATGTGATCACCCACCTGGGGACCATCGCCAAGTCCGGCACCGCCGATTTCATGAAAAACCTCACCGGCGACCAGAAGAAGGATTCGCACCTGATCGGTCAGTTCGGCGTGGGCTTCTATTCCGCCTTCATCGTCGCCGACAAGGTCGATGTCTTCAGCCGCCGCGCCGGCCTTGACGCCAGCGAAGGCGTGCACTGGTCCTCCAAGGGCGAAGGTGAGTTCGAAGTCGCGACCATCGACAAGGCCGATCGCGGTACCCGCATCGTCCTGCACCTGAAGTCCGGCGAAGACGAGTTCGCCGACGGCTGGCGCCTGCGCAACATCATCAAGAAGTACTCCGACCATATCGCCCTGCCGATCGAGCTGCCGAAAGAGGCCGCTGCCGCTGAGGGCGAGGAGAAGCCTGCGCAGGAATGGGAAACCGTCAACCGCGCCAGTGCCCTGTGGACCCGTCCGCGTACCGAAATCAAGGACGAGGAATACCAGGAGTTCTACAAGCACATCGCTCATGACTTCGAGAACCCGCTGAGCTGGAGCCACAACAAGGTCGAAGGCAAGCTGGAATACAGCTCGCTGCTGTACGTGCCGGCCCGTGCGCCATTCGACCTGTACCAGCGTGAAGCGCCGAAAGGCCTGAAGCTGTACGTGCAGCGCGTGTTCGTGATGGACCAGGCGGAATCCTTCCTGCCGCTGTACCTGCGCTTCATCAAGGGCGTGGTCGACTCCAACGACCTGTCGCTGAACGTGTCGCGGGAAATCCTGCAGAAAGACCCGATCATCGACTCCATGAAGTCGGCGCTGACCAAGCGCGTGCTGGACATGCTGGAAAAACTGGCGAAGAACGAGCCTGAGCAATACAAGGGCTTCTGGAAAAACTTCGGCCAGGTGATGAAGGAAGGCCCGGCCGAAGACTTCGCCAACAAGGAAAAGATCGCCGGCCTGCTGCGCTTCGCCTCCACCCAGGGTGACGACGGCGAGCAGAGTGTTTCCCTGGCCGAGTACCTGGCACGCGCCAAGGAAGGCCAGGACAAGATCTACTACCTCACCGGCGAAACCTACGCGCAGGTCAAGAACAGCCCGCACCTGGAAGTCTTCCGCAAGAAAGGCATCGAAGTGCTGCTGCTGACCGACCGCATCGACGAGTGGCTGATGAGCTACCTGAGCGACTTCGACGGCAAGGGTTTTGTCGACGTGGCGCGGGGTGACCTGGACCTGGGCAACCTGGACTCGGAAGAGGACAAGAAGGCCGCGCAAGAAGTCGCCAAGAGCAAGGAAGGCCTGGTGGAGCGGATCAAGACCGCCCTGGGCGATACCGTCAGCGAAGTGCGGGTTTCCCACCGTCTGACCGACTCCCCGGCGATCCTGGCGATCGGCGAGCAGGACCTGGGCCTGCAGATGCGCCAGATCCTCGAGGCCAGCGGGCAGAAGGTGCCGGATTCCAAGCCGATCTTCGAATTCAACCCGGCTCACCCGTTGATCGAGAAACTCGACGGCGAGCAGAGCGACGAGCGCTTCGGCGACCTGTCGCACATCCTCTTCGATCAGGCGGCCCTGGCTGCCGGCGACAGCTTGAAAGACCCGGCCGCCTATGTGCGCCGCCTGAACAAGCTGCTGGTTGAACTGTCGGTTTAACTGCGTTGTATAGAAACCCGCTTCGGCGGGTTTTTTCATTCCGGTGTTTTTGAATCAGGAGTCTGAAATGAGCCAAGTCACTGTTCGTTCCCTGGTCTACCAGATTGATGGTCAATCCTATGAAAGCCGCCTGGCGTTCGATGCCAGCCAGCAGGGCCCGTGTCCGGGGCTGTTGATGGCGCCGAACTGGATGGGGGTCGGCGCCGGTGCCGAGAAGATCGCCGAGGCGGTCGCCGCCAAGGGGTATGTGGTGCTGATCGCCGACCTGTACGGGCAACAGGTCCGCCCGAGCAACGGCGACGAGGCGGGTGCCGCCATGATGCCGCTGAAGAATGACCGGGCCTTGCTGCGCAAGCGCATGCAGGCGGCCTTCGAGGCGCTGCAGAGCCAGCAGGAAGCGGCGGTGGACAAGGCCCGGCTGGCCACCTTCGGCTTCTGCTTTGGCGGTTGCTGCTCCCTGGAGTTGGCGCGCAGCGGTGCGCCGCTGAAAGCCGCGGTGTCGTTCCACGGCAGCCTGGATACGCCGAACCCGGCCGACGCCCGGAACATCAAGGGTTCGGTGCTGGTGCTGCATGGCGCCTCCGACCCGCTGGTGCCGAAAGAGCAATTGCCGGCCTTCGAAGAGGAAATGAACGCCGCAGGGGTGGATTGGCAACTGCTGAGTTACGGCGGCGCGGTGCATTCCTTCACCGATCCGCACGCCAATGTGCCGGGCAAGATGATGTACGACGCCAAGACCGCCCGTCGCGCCTTCACCTCGATGCACAACTTGCTGGATGAAGTGTTCAAGGGCTGAGCCCCGGGAACCACAAGCCCGCTTGGCGATGCAATGCGGCTCTCAGTGAGCCGCATTGTACGCCAGGCGGGCTTTTTTTGTGCCTGTCGGCCATTCAGATCCGCGTCAGTGCCTGGGCCAGGTCGGCGCGCAGGTCCTCCACATCCTCGACGCCCACGGACAAACGCACCAGCCCGTCGCCGATGCCGAGCTGCGCCCGGGTATCCGCGGGAATGCTGGCGTGGGTCATGATCGCCGGGTGCTCGATCAGGCTTTCCACCCCGCCCAGGCTCTCGGCCAGGGCAAAGATCCGCACGCTCTCGAGAAAACGCCTGGCGCCGGCGAGGTCGCAGTCCAGGTCGAGGGAAATCATCCCGCCGAAACCGTGCATCTGCCGCCGTGCCAGTGCGTGCTGCGGGTGGGACGGCAGGCCCGGGTAGTAGACCCGCGCCACCTGTGGCTGGCGTTCCAGCCATTGCGCCAGCTCCAGGGCGTTGCTGCAGTGGCGTTCCATGCGCAGCGCCAGGGTCTTCACCCCGCGCAGGGTGAGGAAGGCGTCGAACGGCCCGGCGATCGCTCCCACGGCGTTCTGCAGGAAGCCCAGGCGCTCGGCCAGGTCGGGGTTCTGCCCGACCACCGCGATGCCGCCGATCACGTCGGAATGGCCGTTGAGGTACTTGGTCGTCGAGTGCAGCACGATATCGAAGCCCAGCTCCAGCGGACGCTGGATCCACGGGCTGGCAAAGGTGTTGTCGGCGACGCAGATGATGCCCCGCGCCCGGCAGATGCGTGCGATGGCGGCGAGATCGGTGAGGCGCAGCAGGGGATTGCTCGGGGTCTCGACCATGACCATCCGTGTGTCGTCCTGCAGCGCCGCTTCGAAAGCCGACAGATCGGTCAGGTCGACGAAGCTGAAGCGATGGCCGGCGCTGCGTTGGCGCACCTTGTCGAAGAGACGGAACGTCCCGCCGTACAAGTCATTGCCGGAAACGATATGCGCGCCCGCGTCGAGCAGTTCGAGCACGGTGGAAATCGTTGCCAGCCCGGAGGCGAAGGCGAAGGCCTGGGTGCCGCCCTCGAGGTCCGCCACGCAGCGTTCCAGGGCCCAGCGCGTGGGGTTGTGCGAGCGCCCGTAGTCGAGCCCCTTGTGCACCCCGGGGCTTTGCTGGGCATAGGTGGAGTTGGCGTAGATCGGCGGCATCAGCGCCCCGGTGGAAGGGTCCGGCGTTTGCCCCGCATGGATTACCCGGGTGGCGAAGGCGCGTGGCGCGCGGCTTTCATCCTGTTGGCTCATGGCAGTGATCTCCGTAAGTGGTTGAGCATGTCGACCCGGGTAATCAAGCCGTGGAAGCCCGAAGCGTCGGCGATGATCGCCACGAAGCCACGGTCGAGTTCCGCCTCCAGTTCGGCCAGGCTGGCGCCGGGAGGCAGGGTTTCCAGCTGATCGGTCATGGCGCTGGCCACGGTCTTGCGAAAGTGTGAAGCATCTTCGTGCACGCCCAGCAGGATGTCCGACTCGTCGATCACCCCGACCAGCCGCTGCCCATCCACCAGCACCGGCAGTTGCGAGACGTCAGCCAGGCGCATGCGCTGGAAGGCGGTGAGCAGGGTATCGTCCGGCCCCACGCTGATCACCCGGCCGTCCTCGAAGCGCCGCGCGATCAGGTCGCGCAGGTCGCCGTAGCCTTTGCGTTGCAGCAGGCCCTGGTCGTTCATCCATTGGTCGTTGTAGATCTTCGACAGGTAGCGGGTGCCAGTGTCGCAGACGAAGCTGACTACCCGCTTCGGCTCAGTCTGCTCGCGGCAGTAGCGCAGAGCCGCGGCCAGCAGGGTACCGGTCGAAGAGCCGCCGAGAATACCCTCGGCGCGCAGCAACTGGCGGGCGTGCTCGAAACTTTCCTCGTCGCTGATGGAATAGGCCTTGCGCACGCTGGAGAGGTCGGCGATGGACGGAATGAAGTCTTCGCCGATGCCTTCCACCGCCCAGGAACCGGGCGTGCCGAGGGCGCCGCTGCGGCTGTATTCGGCCATCACCGAGCCGACCGGATCGGCCAGGACCATGGCCAGGTCCGGCTGCACCCGGCGGAAGAACCGGGTCAGGCCGGTCAGGGTGCCGGCGGAGCCGACGCCGACCACGATGGCGTCCACGTCATGCTGGGTCTGCGCCCAGATTTCCGGCGCGGTGCTGCATTCGTGGGCCAGCGGGTTGGCCGGGTTGTTGAACTGATCGGCGAAGAACGCGTCGGGAATCTCCTTGGTCAGGCGCGCGGCCATATCCTGGTAATAGTCAGGGTGGCCCTTGCCGACATCGGAGCGGGTGATGTGCACTTCGGCGCCCATCGCCTTGAGGTGCAGGACTTTCTCGGTGGACATCTTGTCCGGCACCACCAGGACCACTCGATAACCCTTGGCGCGGCCGACCAGGGCCAGGCCGAGGCCGGTGTTGCCGGCGGTGGCCTCGACTATGGTGCCACCGGGTCGCAGGCGGCCATCGCGCTCGGCGGCGTCGATCATCGCCAGGCCGATGCGGTCCTTGATCGAGCCACCGGGGTTTTGCGATTCAAGCTTGAGAAACAGCGTACAGGGGCCGGTATCGAAACGGCTGACACGCACCAGCGGCGTGTTGCCGATCAGTTCGAGCACGGCGGGACGGGAGTCGTTCGGCATGTGGTCACCTCGCTGCGCAAAGCTGCGCTGGATGGGCGACCCACGGCGAATCATCGCGCGCCGGTCGCAGGCAATGCATCGCTTGGACCATAGGCCGGGATCCGACTACCCGCAACCGCTCGCGCCGGCCGGTACCTGGTTGCGCAACCAGGCGGCGGGGGAAGCCTGGCCCGGCGCTTGACCTGTCCGGATCACCGAGCGCCCGGCGCTACAGGGGGGACGGCGAGCCTTTGCCCTTGGGCAGTTCGATTCTTTCGCTTTCCCCCGGTACTGTCGGCCAGTCGCCGGCGGCCCAGCGCTGGCGGGCTTCATCGATACGCGCCGGGTCGCTGGAAACGAAGTTCCAGTTGATCCGCCGCGGACCGTCCAGCGGCGCGCCGCCGAACAGCACGGCATGGCAATCGCTGTCGGCGAACAGGGTGGGAGTGGTTCCGGTGGGCAGGATCACCAGCGCATGCGGCTCGACGGGCTCGCCATCCAGCTGGGCGTCGCCTTCGAGCACGTACAGGGCGCGCTCCTCGTGTTCGGCGGGGATCAGCAGGGTGGTCGCGGTCTGCAACTGTATTTCGGCATACAGGGTCGGGGAGAGCACCGGCACCGGCGATTCCAGGCAGAAACCGCTGCCGGCGATCATGCGGATCTTGACCCCGAGGTTGTCGCTGACCGGCAAGGTCGCGGCCGGGTGATGGCTATAGTGCCCCGGGCCTTGTTCATGGGCCTTGGGCGAAGCCAACCAGACCTGCAGGCCGTGCATGCTGAAGTCGCTGTCGATCAGCGCCTGCGGGGTGCGCTCGACATGGGCGATGGCGCTGCCGGCGGTCATCCAGCTGACATCCCCCTGGTTCACCACCTGGTCGGAACCCAGGCTGTCCTTGTGCTGGATCTGCCCCTGGAACAGGTAGGTCAGGGTCGACAGGCCGATATGTGGGTGCTGGCGGATATTCATGCCCTTGCCCGCGGGGTAGCGGGTTTGCAGCATATGATCGAAAAACACGAAGGGCCCCACGCTGCGGCATTGGGCCGAGGGCAGCGGACGCAGTATGGGTTGGCCTTCGACGTCCTCGGCGCGAGGGCGAATCACGAGCGGTGTGTTCATGGTGCATTCCAGGCTGATCGGGTTATGCCCGGGAGCATAACCCGCTTGTGCGAGCCGTGGCGCTATTGGCTGAAGGCGCCTTCGGAGAGGTGGGTCTCGATGCTCACCTCGGCGGTGGTCATCAGCTTGTGCACCGGGCAGCGGTCGGCGACGCGATGCAGTTCTTCACGCTGGGCGTCGGTGAGCACGCCCTTGAGGGTCAGCTTGACGTGCAGCGCATATTTGCCTTTCTGCTCCTGGCTGTTGTCGTGCTTGACCTCGACCGTCACGCCGGTGAGCGGAATCTCTTTTTTCTGCGCATACAGCTTGAGGGTCAGGGCCTTGCAGGCACCCAGGGCGGCATCGAAAAAGTCGTGGGGTTCCGGCGCGGAGCCTTCGCCGCCCAGGGTCTTGGGCAGGTCGGCGAACAATTGATGGTCATCGATCTGGATGCTGTGGCGGAAACCTTCGCTGGACTCGGTGTTGACGGTGATAGTCATGGCGGACCTCGGGCAGTGGTGAGCAGTCGGAACAGACATTGAAAGGTGGTGCAGTTATAGAGCATTACGCTTGCCGTGCGTTCCCCTTTTTCTGAACCGTCACCTGCGGGGCAGGGTCTACCCAGCGTCAACCGACGGGAGCCCGCCCATGCACTGGATCTACCTGAGCACCTTGCTGTTGCTGCTGCCGAGCGCCTGGGCCCAGGCCCGCGACTACGCCTACAGCGATGCTCACTTGCATTACGTCGACTTCTTCCAGGAGTCGGCAGGCATGGACAAGCTGCTCAAGGCCATGGCCGACAATCGCATCGAGCATGTGATGATTTCCGGTATCCCGGTGGCCAAGAAATGGCATGAAGACGAACCCAAGCGACCGCGCTACTACGCCGGCGACGACGCCGATGCCTACTGGTACAGCGCCACCGATGTGATTGTCGCTGCCGCGGTGAACCGCCTGACGCCCGAGCAGCGCCAGCATTTTCATCCGTTCCTGTCCGGCTTCAACCCCAACGACAAGAACTCCGACGCCCATATCCAGCGCATGCTCGACCTCAATCCGGGGCTATGGCAGGGCATCGGCGAGGTGTTCACCCGCCACGACGACCTGACCGCGCTGACCTCCGGCGATACGCCACGGGCCAATAACGAGGCGATGACGCGGATCTATCACCTGGCGGCGGAAAACGACCTGCCGGTGATGCTGCATTCCAACATCACCTCCAAGCGCGAGAAGAACCCGCTGTACCTGGCGGAAATCGAAGAGCCGCTGCGCAAGCATCCCCACACGCGCTTTATCTGGGCCCACGCGGGCACCAGCATGGAGATCCACCGGCATCAGGTGCAGCTGGATTTTCTCCTGCCGACCCTGGCGCGGATGCTCGAGTCTTATCCCAACCTCTACATCGACCTGTCCTGGAGCGTGCTCAGGCCGTATCTGCTGGATGAGCAGGGCGTGCCCCGGGCGCAGTGGCTGAAGCTGGTGGAGCGCTTTCCCGAGCGCTTCATGCTGGGTTCGGACGTGGTGGGGCGCTTCAACAAGCTGGGGCGGGAAATGCGCGGCTTCGATCCCTTCCTCGATGCCTTGCCGGAGGCCGTGGCGCGCAAGGTGGCCCGGGACAACTTCCTTGCCGTGCTGCCGCGCGCACGTTGATCCTGGGTGGCTCCGGTTGGTGGGCGTTGCCAAGGCGCTGGCGATGCAGGTTTGTCATCAGCCTGTCATGCCTGCGTCATAGGCTCGCGCCATCTCAATCAAGGAGCGCGATATGCACCTCACCCGTTTAAGCGCATTGGCGGCGCTGATGATGCTCAGTGGCCTTGCCAGTGCTGAAGTCCGTGTCGAAGGACCGGTGGAATATGGTGTGTTCGAGGGGCCAAAGGCCGCGTTGCAGTCGGGTGAGCGGGTGCTGCGGCGCAGCAACGAAAACATCGAGCAGACCGAGATCGTGCCCGCGCGGCTGGGCACCAAGTTCGGCCTGCGTTATCAGTTGGCCGGCAAGGTGGCCGAGGATGTGCCGCTGACCCTGCTGTATTTCACGCCGGGCATCCGCACCCCGGATGGCCAGCGTCACGACAAGCTCGAAGTGACCCAGAAACTGGTGCCGGGCGCGCCGCAGGACATCATGGCCTATGAGTTCACCGAGAGTCATGAGGTGATCCCCGGCGAGTGGCGTTTCATGGTATTCCAGGGCGACCGTTTGTTGGTCCAGCAGCGTTTTACCGTACGCTGAATCGTTTACGCCCAGGCATCGGAGTGCTTGGGCGTTTTGATATCACGTTTTCGTCTTAAGCAAATTTTCCGCGACCCGATACCTTCAAGAGCAGCCCGCTGTATGGCGAATGCAGCGCTTTTGGAAGGAACCGGAGAATGAGCATCAGGAGTCTCAACATTGCACCGCGCGCGGGCCTGGGCTTCGGCCTGCTGGCGTTGATGGTGTTCGGCCTGGGGGCGTTCGCCCTGCTGCAGATGTCGAACATGCGCGCGCAGTCCGACGAGGTCGACAATAACTGGCTACCCAGTGTGATGTCGGTGGGCGAAATGAATCAGGACCTGCTGCGGGTCCGGGCGCTGACCATGCGCTTGCTGATCAACCGCAGCCCCCAGGCCCTGGCGCAGAACGAAAGCAAACTCAATGAGATCAAGCGCGGCATGACGGTGGCCCAGGAGCGCTATAACGCGCTGATTGTGCTGCCGGAAGAGCGTGTGCTGTTCGATCGCTACAAGGCCGCCGAGAAGCGCTACCTCGAGCATCAGAACCAGGTGATGGCGCTGTCGCAGCAGGGGCGGGTCGAGGATGCGGTTGCGGTGGTCAATGGCGAGATGAGCCAGCTGGCCGATGAGCTGGCGGGCACCCTCAATGAGCTGGTGGCCCTTAACCGGCACAACGCCAACCTGGCCACCGAGCTGGCCAGGGCGGTGTTCAGCAACGCCAAGGTCTGGGTGGTGGTGATGATCGTGGTGGCGGGCCTGATGACCATTGTCCTGGCCCTGTTGCTCACCCGCAGCATCGTGCTGCCGCTCGCGCAATCGTTGAACGTGGCCGAGGTGGTGGCCGGCGGCGACCTGACCGAGGACATTCGTATCAGCGGCAAGGATGAGCCGGCGCGCCTGCTGCAGGCGCTCAAGGCCATGCAGCACAGCCTGCGGGAGACCATCCGGCGTATTTCCGAGTCCTCCAGCCAGCTGGCTTCCGCTTCGGAGGAACTCAGTTGCGTGACCGAGGATGCCACCCGTGGCCTGCACCAGCAGAGCCAGGAAATCGAACAGGCGGCGACTGCGGTGAACCAGATGACCGCTGCGGTGGAGGAGGTGGCCAGCAATGCCGTGGCAACGTCCGAAGCCTCCCGCCAGTCCGACCTGATTGCCCAGCATGGGCGTGAGCAGGTGCGCCAGACGGTACAATCCATCGAGTCCCTGGCCGACGACGTGACTGCCAACGCCTCCCAGGTCGAAGAGCTGGCGCAGAAGGTGTATGGCATCAGCAAGGTGCTGGATGTGATTCGTTCGGTGGCCGAACAGACCAATCTGCTGGCCCTGAATGCCGCCATCGAGGCGGCGCGGGCCGGGGATGCCGGTCGCGGGTTCGCGGTGGTGGCGGACGAGGTGCGGGCGCTGGCGCATCGTACCCAGCAATCGACCCAGGAGATCGAGCAGATGATCGGCGGCATTCAGCTGGGCACCGAGCAGGCTGTCAGCTCCATGCAGCAGAGCAACAGTCGGGCCCGCTCGACCCTGGAGCTGGCCAAGGCGGCGGGGGCGGCGCTGGAGGAAATCGCCGGGGCGATCACCCTGATCAACGAGCGCAACACGGTGATCGCCAGCGCCTCGGAGGAGCAGGCGGCGGTGGCCAGGGAGGTGGATCGCAACCTGATGAACATCCGCGACCTGGCCATGCAGACCTCGGCCGGGGCCAACCAGACCAGCGCCGCGAGCCAGGAGCTGTCACGGCTGGCGGTGGACCTGAACACCCTGGTGGCGCGTTTTTCGGTGTAAGTGCTTTTACGCGGGGAAAAACAGTCGCCCAATAAAAAACGCCCCGAACCAGTCGGGGCGTTTTTCATGTGGCAAAGGCGGGGCTTACTTGCCCTGCCAGCGCTTCAGGACCAGGGTGGCGTTGGTGCCGCCGAAGCCGAAGCTGTTGCTCATCACGGTGTTGATGGTGGCGTCTTCGCGAGTCTTGGTCAGGATCGGCATGTCGGCCACTTCCGGATCCAGCTCGTCGATGTTGGCCGAACCTGCCATGAAGTTGCCTTCCATCATCAGCAGGCAGTAGATCGCTTCGTGAACGCCGGCGGCGCCCAGGGAGTGACCCGACAGGCTCTTGGTGGAGCTGATGGCTGGAGCCTTGTCGCCGAACACTTCACGCACGCCTTTCATTTCCGCGACGTCTCCGACCGGAGTCGAGGTGCCGTGGGTGTTCAGGTAGTCGATCGGTGCGTCGACAGTGGACATGGCCATCTGCATGCAACGGATTGCACCTTCGCCGCTTGGCGCCACCATGTCGTAGCCGTCGGACGTCGCGCCGTAGCCAACGATTTCGGCGTAGATCTTCGCGCCACGGGCCAGGGCGTGTTCCAGCTCCTCGACCACCACCATGCCGCCACCGCCGGCGATGACGAAGCCGTCACGGTCGGCATCGTAGGCGCGGGAGGCTTGTTCCGGGGTGTCATTGCGCTTGCTGGACAGGGCGCCCATGGCGTCGAACAGGAACGACTGGCTCCAATGTTCTTCTTCACCGCCACCGGCGAACACGATGTCCTGCTTGCCCATCTGGATCTGTTCCATGGCGGTACCGATGCAGTGAGCACTGGTGGCGCAAGCGGAAGCGATGGAGTAGTTCAGGCCCTTGATCTTGAACGGCGTGGCCAGGCATGCGGAAACGGTGCTGCTCATGGTCCGCGTCACGCGGTATGGGCCGACGCGCTTGACGCCTTTCTCGCGCAGGATGTCCAGCGCTTCCATCTGGTTCAGGGTAGAGGCGCCGCCAGAGCCGGCGATCAGGCCGGTACGCGGGTTGGAAACCTGCTCTTCGGTCAGGCCGGAGTCGGCGATGGCGTCTTTCATGGCCAGGTAGGCGTAAGCCGCCGCGTGGCCGACGAAGCGATAGATCTTGCGATCGATCAGCTCTTCGAGATTGAGGTCAATGGAGCCGGAAACCTGGCTACGCAGACCCATTTCGGCATATTCCGGGTTGAAGCGGATGCCAGGGCGACTTGCACGCAGGTTAGCGGAGACGGTCTCTTTGTCATTGCCCAGGCACGAAACGATGCCCAGACCAGTGATAACGACGCGGCGCATGCGGATAACCCTTAGAAGTTGTCAGTGGAGGTGAAAACGCCGACCCGGAGGCCTTCGGCGGTGTAGATTTCGCGGCCGTCGACGCTGACCGAACCATCGGCGATGGCCATGTTCAGCTTGCCCTTGAGGACGCGCTTGATATGAATGTTATAGGTGACTTTCTTGGCGGTCGGCAGCACCTGGCCAAAGAACTTCACTTCGCCCGAGCCCAGGGCGCGACCGCGGCCCGGCAGGCCTTGCCAGCCCAGGAAGAAGCCGACCAGTTGCCACATGGCGTCGAGGCCCAGGCAGCCCGGCATCACCGGATCGCCTTCGAAGTGGCAGGCGAAGAACCACAGGTCAGGGGTGATATCCAGCTCGGCGACCAATTCACCTTTGCCGTACTTGCCGCCCTCTTGGCTGATATGAGTGATGCGATCCACCATCAGCATGTTCGGGGCGGGCAGTTGCGCGTTACCTGGGCCGAACAGCTCACCGCGACTGCAGCGCAGCAGATCTTCCCGAGTAAAGGCGTTTTGTTTGGTCATGCGAGCTCCTCAATAGTCCCATGCGGCAGGGTGGGGCAAATCTTCCCGGCCGATCGAAGCGTTCATGCCTCGAGCCGGCAGCCTACTCATAGACTATTGCGTTGTGGTGAAAGTCACAGCACAAGGGACATGAATGTACACTTGTGCACTGAAATTATTATACAGGCCCTGTGAGGGGCCTGTTCGGGTGCCTAAGACTGCCGCACTTTCGCCCGCCACGCCAGTCGCAGATGGTCGATAAGTGGCCGCTACTGCACCCAGCGTTGGAGAATTTGCTGCAGATCCGTGCGTTTGAACGGCTTGGCCAGGTAATCGTTCATCCCCGCCGACAAACACGCTTCGCGGTCGCCCTGCAAGGCGTTGGCGGTCAAGGCGATGATCGGCAGATCGGCGCATCCGGGCAGTTGGCGGATCTGCCGGGTGGCTTCGTAGCCGTCGATCAGCGGCAGCCGGCAATCCATCAGGATCGCCTCGAAGATCAGGCTCTCGGCGCTGCGAATGGCCTGGGCGCCATCGGTGGCGATGCTGACCGTGAAGCCCAGGCTGCGCAGCATGGCCTGGATCACGGTCTGGTTGACCGGGTTGTCTTCCACCAGCAGCACGTTGCGTCCTTCGCCATGGGCATGCCCGCTGTGCACCCGCGGCGCCAGCACCGGCAGGCTTTGCTGGTACAGCGCCAGCGGGATCTCCAGGGTGAACACCGAGCCGCGGCCTTCCTCGCTCTGGGCGCGCAGGGTGCCGCCCATGCGTTCGGCCAGGGTGCGGGCGATCGGCAGCCCCAGGCCGGTGCCGCCATAACGCCGGGAAATCGAACTGTCGGCCTGTTGGAAGGCGTTGAACATCAGTTCCAGGCTTTCGGTGCTGATGCCAATCCCGCTGTCGCGCACGCTGCAGGTGAACCACAGCAGCTCATGGTCCAGGGCCTGCCATTGCGGCTCGACGGTGACGCTGCCTTGCTCGGTGAACTTCAAGGCGTTGCCGATCAGGTTCACCAGGATCTGCCGGATGCGCGTCGGGTCGCCTTTGACCTGCAGCGACTCCATGCCGGGCGGCAGTCGCAGTTGCAGGTCCAGCCCGCGTTGCGCGGCGCTGTGCTGGAAGGCCTGGGCCGAACTGCTGATCAGTTCGGCGAGGTTGAACGGGATGTGCTCCAGCTCCAGGGCCGAGCGCTCGATGCGCGAGAAGTCGAGGATGTCGTTGATCACCTTGAGCAGGTGCTCGGTGGACTCGGAGGCCAGCGCCGCGTATTCGTGCTGTTCATCGGTCATTTCGGTGGTTTCGAGCAGTTGCAGCATGCCCAGCACGCCGTTCATGGGCGTGCGCAGTTCATGGCTCATCATCGCCAGGAAGTCCGACTTGGCGTTGTTGGCCCGCTCCGCTTCTTCGCGGGTCTGGATCAACTGGGCCATGGCCTGGTGCTGCTCGCGGCTGGCCTGCTCGAGGCCGGCGGCCAGGTTGTTGATATGCCGCGAAAGATCGCCCAGCTCGGCGTCGTCGACGATCGGCAGCGGAGTCTTGAAGTCACCCTGTTGAATGGCCTTGACCGCGGTGCCCATGGCGCTGATCGGCTGCGACAGGCTGGCCGCCAGGCGGCGGGCCAGGAGGAAGGTGAACAGCAGGGCGAACAGCGCGAGGATGCCGGCCTTGAACAGGATCTCCTGCTGGCGCTGGCTGAAGGCGTCGTTGGACATGCCGACGATCACCCGCCCCAGGTAGTCCTCGCTCGGACTCACGCTGGCGCTCGGGTCGTCCTGGAAAAAATCGTTGCTGAGCTGGATGCGTTGCAGGCGCACCGGGGCCTGGAACACTTCGACCTGCTGTGAGCGGTTGTGGGTCTCCGAAGGCTGCTCGACGTACACCAGGATCTTGTTGCGGCTGTCCTGGACTTCGAGAAAACGCACGTGGGGCGTGGCCAGGGTGGCCTTGAGCAGGCTCTCGAGACCTTCGCTGTTGCCCGAGATCACCCCGTATTCGGTGGCCGGCGCCAGCTGGTTGGCGATCAACTGGCCGGTGTGGTTCAGCTCCTGGCGCAGATCCTGGATCCGTACGAAGGTAAAGAAGCTGATCAGCAGCAGGGTCAGCAGCAGCGCCGGGCCGAGGCAGATGATCTGGGTGCGGGTACTGATGTCCCAACGGCGACGGAAGGTCATGGGCGTTTTTCTCCTTCGGCCAGCTGGGTCGCCACCGATTGCTCGTCAATCGGTTCGACACCCAGGGAGCGTGCCACTTGCGGGTTGCTCAACACCTTGAACGGTTGTGGATACAGGGTACGCGGCCAGTGGGTCGTGGGCCGGTCCAGCAAATCGTCGAGCACCTGCAGCCAGTCTTCCTGGTCGCTGTAGGTGCTGGCCAGGCTGCCGGCCTTGACGAAGCCGGCATTGGGGCCGATCAGCGCCAGTTGCCGGGCATAGCTGCTCAATAACAGGTTCTTCGCGGTTTTCGGGTTGTACAGCTGCGGATCGTCCAGCCCCAGCAGGACGTCGCTGCTTTTCAGCAGGCTTTGCAGCGGACGGCTGTCATTGGTGTCGTCCCAGCGTTCGGCGATGATTTCCAGCCCCAGGGGATGGGCGGCCTGGTGCAGCTCCTTGAGCAGGAATTCGCTGTCGGCGCCGTAGAGCACGCCGATCCGCCGGGCCTGGGGCAGGATCTTGCGGATCAGCCGCAATTGCCGAGCCAGAGGCGGGTCGCTCCATAACAGACTCAGCCGGGGCGAAGACGTTGCCCCCAGGCGCTGCTGAGCCTGGATCCGGCCGATGCGCAACACCAGCGTGGCCGGCCCCTGGGCCTCCTGCTGGCGCCATTCGAGGCTGGCCGGGTCGAGCAGGATCAGCCGGGTGCCCGCTGGCAATTGACCGGGGGCAGGCAGGTTGGCCAGGGGCTCGAAGCGCACGTCGTCCTGTGGCCGCTGTTGCGCCAGTGCCTGGGCAAAGGCCTGCACGCCGGCGCTGTCTTCGGCGCCGGTCAGCAACACCTGGGCCGCCCATGCGGGGAGTGCACCCCAGAGGCAACAGAACAGCAGCAGGCGAACCCGGAATCGGTTCAAGGCAGGCGTCATCCCTGACTGACGGTGGCTCATGCTAGAACGTCAACTCCGCACTGAAGTAGAGGACGTGGTGCGAGTCATAGTTGTTGTCGACAAAGGTAGTGGGCTCGTCGTCGAGCCGTTGCTGGAGCACGCCGGCCAGCTCCAGGCTGCCCTTGCCCAGGGGGATACGCTTGGCGACGCGGGTATCGACCCGTTCGAAGCGATACCCGTTGAGCGCGCTGGAACCATAGTAGAAGAGCGCGCTGGACCAGCCCTGGCCCCAGTCGCGCAACCAGCCCGCCGAGCCGCTGTGGCGCGCAGTCAATTGCTCGTCCAGCGGGTTGCTGGCTTCGGCGTCGACATAGGCGTATGTCAGGCGCAGCCGGTCCGCCGGGTTCAGGTGCCAGTCCAGCTGGGTTTCGGTGCCGGCGAAGCGTGAGTTGTTGCTGTTGCTGGCGATGTACTGGTTGTTGCGCAGCGGCTCGCTGATCATCCCGCTGATTTCGTCGTAGAACAGTTTCACATCGAGGTTCAGCCCGAGATCGGCGAAAAAGCCGTTGTAGCCCAGTTCCCGTGAGCGCATGCGTTCCTGCTCGAGGTTGCCCGGGCCGCGAGTCTTGACGAAGTACTGGGCGCTGGGCTGGCCGTAGGCGGTGGGGCTCAGCTTGGTGACCCGGTAGCTCCAGTTGACGTTGTTCTCGAACATGTCCGGCGAGCGGATCGCTTCCGAATACACCGCCCGCAGGCCGTGGCGCGGGTTGATCAGGTAGTTGACCGCCACCCGCGGGGTCAGCGAGCTGCCGCTCAGCTGCGAGTCCTCGAACATGGCGCCGCCCTGCAACAGCCAGTGTTCGGTGGCGCGCCATTCCAGCTGGCCGAAGGCGCGCCAGGTGCTGTCGTCGAGGGTGCCGTTGAAATAGGTTTGCGAGTCGGCGCGGTCGTAGCGATAGTTCAGGCCGCTGACCAGGCGCACGCCATCGGACAGGCTCAGGGTGTCCTGCAGTTCGAGGTCGTAGCGCGATTCGCGGGCGCTCTGGTCGATATCCCCGCAGACCGTGCGCTTGGCGCCGTCCTTCCATTGCGTCAGCACCTGGTTCGCCAGGGCTTGTTCGGCCGCGGTGCCTGGAGGGGCGCCGGAGCCGGTGAAATTGTCCATGTGCCGGGCCAGCAGTTCGGCGTAGTTCGGGTTGAGCTGCCAGAGGCGGGTCAGTTCCGGGCTGAACGACACTTCGGCGTCACAGGCGCGCCAGTTCTGCTGGCGGTCCCAGTGCTGGGCCGAGCCTTGTATATAAAGGCTGTGGTCCGGGTTGATGTCGAGGTTCCAGCGCAGCGAGCCGGCATAGTCCTTGGCGATCACGTCGGAGTTGTAGCCGGCCGAGGTGATACCGGAGAACACCGGGCGGTAGGTATAGGGGCGCTGGTTGCTGCCTTCCTTGGCGCTGAGCTGCCAGTCGATGCTCTGCTGCTCATTGAGCATCTGGCTGACCGACAGGCTGAAGCGGTTCAAGCGCCGGCTGTCGCGGTAGTCGGTGCCGTTGCGATCGCTGTCGAAGCCGTCGTCCTCCTGCCCGGACAGCGACAGGCGCAGGTCGCCGCTGTCCCAGCCGGTGCCCTGGCTGGCGTACCAGTCGCTGATGCCGCGCTGGCCGCGGGTGACCTTGATCCGCGTGCCGTGGCTGTTGGCGGGCGAGCGGGTGATGATGTTGATCACCGCCATCAGCGCGTTGGCGCCGTAACTGACGGTATTGGGGCCGCGGAACACCTCGATGCGCTCGATGTCCTCCATGGCCACCGGAATGTCGCTCCAGTCCACGGTGGCCAGGCCTGCCCGGTACACCGAGCGCCCATCGATCAGCACCTGCATGCGGCGTGCTTCGCTGGCATTGGTGCCGTGATAGTTCACCGCGGCCTGGTTGCCGCTGATATTGCCGACCATCATCCCCGGCACCAGGCGCAGCAGCTCGCTGATATCGCGGGCGCCGCTGGCGTTGATCAGTTCGCTGTCGAGCACGGTCATGCTGCCGGGCACGGCCGCGGGGGACTGTTTCAGACGGGTGGCGGTGAGGATTTCCGGCAGCGGCTGGCTGTCCAGGAACAGATCGTCGGCCAGCACCGGGGTGCTGCAAAGCAGCGCCAGCAACAGGGATGGGCGGGAGAGGGGAGGGCCAGGATACACGGCACAGCCTTGATAACGAGTAATTGCCGCGCATGTTAACCGAGATGACCGGGTTTTCCAGTCGATAACCCCGACATTCCCCGTCCTAATCGGTGTTTTCCCGGCATTTGTGCCTAATTGTTCACAGGGCTGGCCGCCGCAGGGGCGCCCCGTATAATGCCGCCATCGCCACTGTATGGATTGACGGATTGCATATGACTGAACAGCGCCCTATCGCGGTCCTGGGAGGCGGAAGCTTTGGTACCGCCGTGGCCAATCTGCTGGCCGAGAACGGTCATCGGGTGCGGCAGTGGATGCGTGACCCGGAGCAGGCGGAGGCCATTCGCATTCATCGCGAAAATCCGCGTTACCTCAAAGGCATCAAGATTCATCCGGCGGTGGAGCCGGTGACCGATCTGTTGGCCACCCTGAACGACAGTGACCTGTGTTTTGTCGCCTTGCCCTCCAGCGCCCTGCGCTCGGTGCTGGCGCCCCATGCGCAGTTGCTCGCCGGCAAGCTGCTGGTCAGCCTGACCAAGGGCATCGAAGCGCAGACCTTCAAGCTGATGAGCGAAATTCTCGAAGACATCGCCCCGCAAGCGCGGATCGGCGTGCTGTCCGGGCCGAACCTGGCCCGTGAAGTGGCCGAACACGCCTTGACCGCCACCGTGGTCGCCAGTGAAGACGAAGAACTCTGCCAGCGTGTGCAGGCGGCCCTGCATGGCCGGACCTTCCGCGTCTATGCCAGCGCCGACCGCTTCGGCGTCGAGCTGGGCGGGGCGTTGAAGAACGTCTACGCGATCATTGCCGGCATGGCTGTGGCCTTGGGCATGGGGGAAAACACCAAGAGCATGCTGATTACCCGGGCGCTGGCGGAAATGACCCGTTTCGCCGTCAGCCAGGGCGCCAACCCGATGACCTTCCTTGGCCTGGCGGGGGTTGGCGATTTGATCGTCACCTGCTCGTCGCCCAAGAGCCGCAACTACCAGGTCGGTTTCGCCCTGGGCGAAGGCCTGAGCCTGGAAGAGGCGGTGGACCGGCTCGGCGAGGTGGCCGAAGGCGTGAACACCCTCAAGGTGCTCAAGGTCAAGGCGCAGGAAGTGGGCGTATATATGCCGCTGGTGGCCGGATTACATGCCATCCTGTTTGAGGGGCGCACGCTGAACCAGGTCATCGAGCTGCTGATGCGCGGCGAGCCGAAAACCGATGTCGATTTTATCTCCACCAGTGGTTTCAACTGAGCAGGACAGGAGCGAGACATGAACGATACGAATTCCGAAGCCAAGTACGAATCCATCCTGCTGCGTGTGCTGTGGATGCTGGTGTTCGTGCTGGTCTGGCAAGTGGCGCAATTCATCCTCGGCGCGCTGGTGCTGGTGCAGTTGATCTACCGGCTGATCTACGGCTCGCCAAGTGCCAGCCTGATGAACTTCGGCGACAGCCTGAGCCAGTTCCTGGCGCAGATCGGTCGTTTCGGCAGTTTCCACACCGACCAGAAGCCTTGGCCGTTCGCCGACTGGCCGGCCCCGCGGGCCCCTGAAGGTGAAGCGCCGCATGTGGTGCCACCGGCGCCCCATCCGGTGCGTGACGAGGAGCCCAAGCTGTGAAGCTCTGGGTGTTGCGTCACGGTGAAGCCGAGCCTCATGCGCGCAGCGACGCCGAGCGCAACCTGACCGAGCATGGCCGCGAGGAGGCGCTGCGCAGCGCCGCGCACCTGATCGGCCAGCCGCTCAGCGCGATCATCGCCAGCCCTTATGCGCGGGCGCAGCAGACGGCGAAGCTGGTGCGCGAAGCCCTGGGCTTCGAAGCGGAAATCCGCACCGTGTCCTGGCTGACGCCGGACAACAACCCCCTGTCGGTGGTCGCCCAGCTCGACTCGGCGGACAACGTGCTGCTGGTCAGCCACCAGCCGCTGGTGGGCAACCTGATCGGCTTTCTGCAGCACGGTCATCTGCGCAATCCCCAGCCGATGCACACCGCGGGCCTGGCGGAACTCGAAGGCGACTGGCCGCTGGCCGGCCTGATGACCCTCAACAGCATCAGGAATCCCTGAGCCCCTGAGCTGTAGGAGCGAGGCTTGCCCGCGAAGGAAGCTGCGCGGACTGTCCGAAGCAGCGCGTCCGCCTTCATCGCGGCAAGCCTCGCTCCTACCACGATCTGTTCTTTTCGCTACATTTCTTAACTTGCAGCGTTCCTTTGTGCGTGGAATAGTCGCCCGAGCAAGTGCTTGGTTGGCTAGCCTCACGATCAGAACAAAAACAAAGGAGCGAGTCGCATGTCTGCTGCTTTTCGTTTGCCGCTGGAAGTGTTCTACGAGCGCGAAGCTCGTCATCCCCGCCAACGTTTCCTGGTCCAGCCCCTGGGTGGTGGCCGGGTCGAAGAACTGACCTGGGCCGACGTCGGCCACCAGGCCCGCTGCGCCGCCCACTGGCTGCGCGCCCGCGAGCTGCCGCCGGGCAGTCATGTCGCGATCATTTCCAAGAACTGCGCCCACTGGATCATCGCCGACCTGGCGATCTGGATGGCCGGTCACGTTTCCGTGCCCCTGTATCCCAACCTGACCGCCGATTCGGTGGCCCAGGTGCTGGAGCATTCCGAGTCGGCCCTGGTGTTCATCGGCAAGCTCGACGACTGGCCGGCGATGGCCCCCGGCGTGAAGCCCGGGCTGCTCACCATCAGCCTGCCGATCTGTCCCGAAGGCCGCTTCGACTTCACCTGGGACGAGTTGCAGCAGTGCTCGCCGATCCAGGACGACCCCAACCCCGCCGCCGAGCAACTGGCGACCATCATCTACACCTCGGGCACCACCGGCCTGCCCAAGGGCGTGATGCACAGCTTCGGCACCCTGGGTTTCGCGGCTTCACGCGGCACCCAGCTGTTCGGCCTCGGGCCGACGGACCGGCTGCTGTCCTACCTGCCGCTGTGCCATGTGGCCGAGCGCATGTTCGTCGAGATGGCGGCGATCTATACCGGGCAGACGGTGTTCTTCGCCGAGAGCCTGGAGACCTTTCTCACCGACTTGCAGCGGGCGCGGCCCACGGCGCTGTTCGGCGTACCGCGGATCTGGACCAAGTTCCAGATGGGCGTGTATAGCAAGGTCCCGGCCAAGCGCCTGGAGTTCCTGCTGGGCCTGCCTTTCATCGGCAAGCGGATCGGGCACAAGGTGCTGGCCGGGCTGGGGCTGGACGCCCTGCGGGTCGCCTTGTCCGGCGCCGCGCCGGTGCCGCAGACCCTGCTGGACTGGTACCAGCGCCTGGGCCTCGACGTGCTGGAGGTGTACGGCATGACCGAAAGTTGCGGTTATTCCCATATTGGCCGTAGCGGCCAGCATGTACCCGGCTGGATCGGCCGGCCCTGCCCGGACGTCGAGGTGCGGATCGACGAGTCCGGAGAGGTCCAGGTGCGCAGCGGGGCGACTATGCTCGGCTACTTCAAGGACCCGCAGAAGACCGCGGAAACCGTCACCGCGGATGGTTTCCTGCGTACCGGCGACAAGGGCGAGCAGGACGCCGACGGCAATCTGCGCCTGACCGGGCGGCTCAAGGAGATCTTCAAGACCAGCAAGGGCAAGTACGTGGCCCCGGCGCCGATCGAGAACCGCCTGGCGGTGCATTCGCGGATCGAGCAGGTGTGCGTGGTCGGCGATGGCCTGAGTGCGCCGCTGGGCTTGTGCGTGTTGTCCGCGGCCGGTTTGCAGGACGCCGCAGGCAACGCCCGTGGCGGCCTGCATGCGAGCCTGGAAAGCCTGCTCGATGAGGTCAATGGCGCGCTCGACAAACATGAACGCTTGCACCGCCTGGTGGTGGTGAAGGACAGTTGGGCGGTGGAAAACGGCTTTCTGACCCCGACCCTGAAGATCAAGCGCAATGTCATCGAAGCCGCCTACGGCGAGTGCTTCAAAGAGTGGAGCGAGCGCTCCGAAGCGGTGCTGTGGCAGGATTGAGCGCGGATAACCTCCCTAAAGGATGCAGTGATGAGCCTATGGCGTACCACCCCGAACATCGAGCAACTGAACGCGATCCAGAAAAACACCATCGGTGAGGTGCTGGACATCCGCTTCGAGTCCTTCGACGACGAATCCCTGACCGCCAGCATGGTGATCGACCATCGCACCCATCAACCCTATGGCCTGCTGCATGGTGGCGCCTCGGTGGTGCTGGCGGAAACGGTCGGCTCCATGGCCAGCTACCTGTGCATCGACGCCAGCAAGTTCTACTGCGTGGGCCTGGAGATCAATGCCAACCATCTGCGCGGCCTGCGTTCCGGCCGGGTGACGGCGGTGGCCAGGGCGATTCATATCGGGCGTACCACCCATGTCTGGGATATTCGCCTCTGCAGCGACGAAGGCAAGGCCAGCTGCGTATCGCGCCTGACCATGGCCGTGGTGCCCCTGGGGCAGACACCGCCGGCACGTTGAGTGGTACCCATAGGCTGAAGCGGAGTGTCATCATTCTTGACCGTTACTGTCATTGCCGCCGGGTAATGGCATGCGGACAATCAGCCATCGTTTTTTGTTCATGAGTTAGCCGGTATGTCGCAACAGGTGTTTTTCACTCACGCCAACGGATTTCCCTCGGGTACCTATGGCAAGTTGTTCGCCGCCCTGGCACCCGAATATCAGGTGGCGCATTTGCAGCAGCACGCCCACGATCCGCGCTTTCCGGCGGACGACAACTGGCTGAACCTGGTGGACGAACTGATCCACCATCTGCAACAGCAGGCCGAGCCGGTGTGGGGTGTCGGCCATTCCTTCGGCGGCGTCCTGCATCTGCATGCGGCGCTGCGCTGCCCGGAGCTGTATCGCGGGGTGGTGATGCTCGATTCGCCGGTGCTGACCCGCGCCGATCAATGGGTGATTCGCGCTGCCAAGCGGTTCGGTTTCATCGATCGCCTGACCCCCGCCGGCCGGACCCTGGGCCGCCGCGAGGAGTTCAGCGACCTGGAATCGGCGCGCAAGTACTTTGCCGGCAAGACCCTGTTCCGCGGCTTCGACCCAGAGTGTTTCGACGCCTACCTGCAACATGGCCTGCATCAGGTCGACGGCCGTTTGCGGCTGCGTTTCGACCCGGCCACCGAGATCAGTATCTATCGCGGCGTGCCGCACACCAGCCCGGGCCGCCCCCGCCAGTTGAAGGTGCCGCTGGCGGTGGTGCGCGGGCGCCAGAGCCGGGTGGTGATGAAGCACCACGCCAGCAGTGTCGGGCGCATGCCCCATGGCGAATCCCTGAGCATGCCGGGCGGGCACATGTTCCCGTTGGAGCGCCCGCAGGACACTGCGGCCCTGCTGAAAAAACTCTTCAGCCGCTGGGAAGCCCGCGCTGAACGGAGCTGCGCATGAGCGCCGCGGTGGAAGAAGTCCGCCTGAGCCTGCCGCATATCGAGCTGGCGGCGCACCTGTTCGGCCCCG
This sequence comes from Pseudomonas sp. FW305-25, assembly GCF_017351415.1. Taxonomy (NCBI): domain Bacteria; kingdom Pseudomonadati; phylum Pseudomonadota; class Gammaproteobacteria; order Pseudomonadales; family Pseudomonadaceae; genus Pseudomonas; species Pseudomonas sp. FW305-25. The sequence continues at coordinate 79,057 of NZ_JACNDE010000001.1, forward strand.
AGGACGGCTTGCCGGTCATTGCCCTGCACGGCTGGCTGGACAACGCCAACAGCTTCGCGCGGCTGGCGCCCAGGTTGCGCGGCTTGCGCATCGTCGCCCTGGACATGGCCGGGCATGGCCATTCCGGACACCGCCCCCTGGGCGCCAGCTATGCGCTCTGGGATTACGTATATGACGTCTTGCAGGTCGCCGAGCAACTGGGCTGGAAACGCTTTGGCCTGCTCGGGCATTCCCTGGGGGCGATTGTCTCGCTGGTGTTGGCCGGTTCGTTGCCCGAGCGGGTGAGCCACCTGGCGCTGATCGATGGGGTGATTCCGCCGACCGCCAGCGGGGAAAACGCCGCCGAGCGCATGGGCATGGCCCTGCAGGCCCAGCTGGACCTGCGAGACAAGCACAAGCCGGTCTACGCCACCCTGGACCGCGCCATCGAGGCGCGGATGAAGGGCATGGTCGCGGTCAGCCGCGAAGCCGCCGAACTGCTCGCGCAACGCGGCCTGATGCCGGTCCCGGGGGGCTACACCTGGCGCAGCGACAGCCGCCTGACCCTGGCTTCGCCGCTGCGCCTGACCCAGGAGCAGGCCCTGACGTTCGTCCAGCGCCTGGCCTGTCCGGCCCATCTGGTGGTGGCGGCCGACGGCATGCTGGCCAAGCACACAGAGTTGCTGGAGCGGCTACCCTTCAGCCGGGAACAGCTGCCCGGTGGCCATCACCTGCACTTGAACGACGAAGACGGCGCGATCCTTGTTGCAGACTGTTTCAATAGGTTTTTCGCCGTTTCTTGACTTGCAGCGGGCAACTGTCGAGGCTGGGCGGGTTGAAATGGGAGACAACCATGATAGATCTCTATACCGCTGCGACCCCGAATGGCCACAAGGTCTCTATCGTGCTCGAGGAACTCGGCCTGCCCTATACGGTGCATGCCCTGAGTTTCGACAAGAAGGAACAAAAGGCTCCAGGCTTTCTCAAGATCAATCCCAATGGCCGGATTCCGGCGATTGTCGACCGCGCCAACGGCGATTTTGCGGTGTTCGAGTCCGGCGCGATTCTCATCTACCTGGCTGAACTCAGCGGGCAACTGCTGCCCAACGATCCCCAGGGCCGTTCCCGGGTGATCCAGTGGCTGATGTTCCAGATGGGCGGCATCGGCCCGATGCAGGGCCAGGCCAACGTGTTCTTCCGTTATTTTCCGGAAAAGCTCCAGGGCGCCATCGATCGTTACCAGCATGAAACCCGGCGCCTGTACGAGGTGCTCGACAGCCGCTTGCAGGAGGTCGAGTTCCTTGCCGGCGACTACAGCATTGCCGATATCGCCACCTTTCCCTGGGTGCGAGGCCATGAATGGTCCGGGGTTTCGGTGGACGGCCTGGCGGCCCTGCAACGCTGGATGGCGACCCTCGAGGTGCGGCCGGCGGTGCAGCGCGGGCTGCTGGTTCCGCAACGCACGGATGACGCCAGTGTCATCAAGGGCGCCCAGGCCATGCTGATCCGATGAGAGCACCCATGCGTTTATTCAGTGTCCTGCTGTTGTCCGCTGTCAGCCCCTTGCTGTTCGCCGCCGATTTGCCCGGCAGCCATGACTTGCCGATCGTGCCGCGCATGCCTGACGCGCAGATCGTCGACTATCGTCCGGCGGCCGAGATGGAGCGGATCTACCCCATGGGCTCGATCCGCAAGATCAGCGGCCAGTTGCGTTTCGATGGCCAGGTCGGCGCTCGTGGCACCACGACTTCGGTGACCTACGAGTTGCCGCCGGAGCATTCTTCGACCGCGGCCTTTACCGCCGCCCGCGAAGCCTTGCAGGGGCAGGGCGCCGAACTGTTGTTCTGGTGCCAGGCCCGCGATTGCGGGGAAAGCAGCCTGTGGGCCAACGAGGTGTTCGGCAACGCCAAGCTGTATGGCGCCGATGCCCAGCAGGCGTACCTGCTGTTGCGCCTGGCCGCACCCAACGACAATTCGCTGGTGGCCCTGTACAGCATTACCCGCGGCAACCGCCGGGCGTACCTGCATGTCGAGCAATTCGACGCCAGTACTCCCCTGGGCGAGTTGTTGCCGACCTCGGCCACCCTGTTGCGCCAGCTCAAGGACACCGGCGAGCTGGACCTGCCCAAGCTCGGCGGCGAGCCCCAGCCGACCTGGCTGACCTTGCTGTCGCGCGGGTTGAACCTCGATACCACCTTGCGGGTCAGTGTTTCCGGGCCGAATGCCGAAGCCTGGCGCCAGGCCCTGATCGGCCAGGGCGTGCGGGCGGCACGCATGGAAAGCGGCAGCAGCGAGGCCCCTGGCCTGCGTCTTGAGCTGCTGCGCTGAACCGCTGCATTGAACGGGCTTGGGCGAACGGGCATCCACCGTTCGCCTACGCTTGGTGAGTTGACCTTTCTCGAGATTCCAAATGCTCAATAATGATCGCCTGTTGGTGCAGATCCTGCTTCTGGTGCTGTTCGGCGCCAGCTTCTGGGTCATGGCGCCGTTCTGGTCCGCGTTGTTCTGGGGGGCGGTCCTGGCGTTTGCCAGCTGGCCGCTGATGCGCTTGCTGACCCGCTGGCTCAATGGCCGCGAGGCCCTGGCTGCGGCCGTGCTGACCCTGGGCTGGATGCTGCTGGTGGCGGCGCCGCTGGTCTGGCTCGGCTTCAACCTGGCCGACCATGTGCGTGACGCCACCGCCTTTATCAAGGATGTGCAGGTCGATGGCCTGCCCGCGGCGCCGAGCTGGCTGGCCGGCGTGCCCTTCGTCGGTGAACGGCTGGTGGGGCTGTGGAACAGCATCGACCAGCAGGGCGCGGCGATGATGCTGGCGATCAAGCCCTATCTGGGGCAGGTCGGCAACTGGTTGCTGGCCCGCAGCGCGCAGATCGGTGGCGGGATCCTCGAGCTGACCCTGAGCATCGTCTTCGTATTTTTCTTCTATCGCGACGGGCCGCGTCTGGCGGCGTTCGTCCACGGGCTGCTGGAGCGCCTGATCGGCGATCGCGCCGGCTACTACATCGAGCTGGTGGCCGGTACGGTGCAGCGGGTGGTCAACGGTGTGATCGGCACCGCCGCGGCCCAGGCAGTCCTGGCCCTGATCGGGTTCCTGATCGCCGGCGTGCCGGGTGCGCTGGTGCTGGGGATCGTCACCTTCCTGCTCAGCCTGATTCCCATGGGCCCACCGCTGGTGTGGATTCCGGCCACCGCCTGGCTGGCCTGGAAGGGCGAATACGGGATGGCGGTGTTCCTCGGTATCTGGGGCACCTTCATCATCAGTGGTGTCGACAACGTGCTCAAACCCTACCTGATCAGCCGCGGCGGCAACCTTCCGCTGGTGATCGTGCTGCTCGGGGTCTTCGGCGGGCTGATCGCGTTCGGTTTCATCGGCCTGTTCATCGGCCCGACCCTGCTGGCCGTGGCCTACAGCCTGTTGACCGACTGGAGCGCGAGCCAGGCGCGGGGCGAAGACAAGCGCCTGTAGCCGCTGCTCGGCAGCGGCTACAGCGGTACGGTGGAGGCGGCGACGTTAACGCCGCCGGGGGCAAGGTTCGTGGACGGGAGCCGGGTACCGCCCGGCACACGGGCGACTCAGACGCGGGGCAGGCGCACCACGGTGGTCAGGCCGCCACCGGGGGTTTCTTCCAGGTGCAGTTGCCCGCCCAGGCGTTCGGCGGCCTCGCGGGCGATGGTCATGCCCAGGCCGACGCCGCCGGAATTGCGGTTGCGCGAGCCTTCCAGCCGGTAGAAGGGTTCGAACACGGCTTCGCGCTGGTCTTCGGCGATGCCCGGGCCATGGTCGATGACCCGGATCAGCACCTGCTCGCGGCTGTCCTGCAGGCTGATGCGGGCATGCCCGGCATAGCGCAGGGCATTGTCCAGCAGGTTGTTCAGGCAGGAGCGCAGGGCCATCGGCTGCACTTGCAGGGGCGTGCAATGGCCGTCGGTCTGCACGTCGGCGCCCTGGTCCTGGGCGTTTTCGCAGAGCGATTCCACCAGCGCCTGCACATCCATCCACTGCACGGCTTCGCTGGTGCGCTGTTCGTGCAGGTAGCTCAGGGTCGCGTCGAGCATGCTGATCATGTCGTCGAGGTCCTGGCGCATCTGGCCCTGCAGCTTGTTGTCTGCGATCTGTTCCAGGCGCAACTTGAGGCGCGACAGCGGCGTGCGCAGGTCGTGGGAGACCGCGCCGAGCATGCGCCCGCGTTGCTTGACCTGCTCCTGGATGCGCCGTTGCATCAGGTTGAAGGTGTGGGCCGCCTGCCGCGCTTCCCGTGGGCCGGACTCGTCCAGTGGCGGGCTGTCGAGGTCTTCGCTGAGGCGCTCGGCGGCATCGCTCAGGCGCTGGATCGGTCGGGTCAACAGCTTGGCACCGTACCAGGCGGCGATGATCAGCGAGATGAACTGGAAGGTCAGCGGCACGATCGGGCCGCCGAACCAGGGACGTGGTGGCCGCGGCTCGAAACGCCCGCCGCCGGGCTGTGTCTGGCCGCTGAATTCGCTGGCCGGCGGGCGCGGAGGCGGGCCGTAGAGACGGAACCAGAAGAAGGCGAGCAGGTGGGCGAGCACGATCGCGATCAGCAGCACCCCGAACAGGCGGCCGAACAGCGTATCGAAGCGCCCACGCATCAGCCGATGTCTCGGGCGTCGAACAGGTAGCCTTCGCCGCGCACGGTCTTGATCAACTGCGGCGATTTCGGGTCGTCGCCAAGCTTCTGCCGCAGGCGCGAGACCAGCAGGTCGATACTGCGATCGAAGGCTTCGATGGAGCGGCCACGGGCGGCGTCCAGCAACTGTTCGCGACTCAGCACCCGGCGCGGGCGTTCGATGAACACCCAGAGCAGGCGGAACTCGGCGTTGGACAGCGGTACGACAAGACCGTCGGCGGAGATCAACTGGCGCAGCACGCTGTTCAGGCGCCAGTTGTCGAAGCGGATATTGGCCCGCTGCTCGGTGCGGTCGTCGCGGACCCGGCGCAGGATGGTCTGGATCCGCGCCACCAGTTCCCGAGGCTCGAAGGGCTTGGCCATGTAGTCGTCGGCCCCCAGTTCCAGGCCGATGATCCGGTCGGTGGGTTCGCAGCGGGCGGTGAGCATCAGGATCGGGATGTCCGACTCGGTGCGCAGCCAGCGGCACAGGGACAGGCCGTCTTCGCCGGGCAGCATCAGGTCGAGCACCACCACGTCGAAGTGTTCCGCCTGCAAGGCCTGGCGCATCGCCGCGCCGTCGGTCACGCCGGTGGCGTGGATATTGAAGCGGGCCAGGTAGTCGATCAGCAGTTCGCGGATCGGTACATCGTCGTCGACGATCAGCGCCCGGGTGTTCCAGCGCTTGTCGTCACCCGTGCCAGGTGCTTTCTGATCGTCATTGAGGGGAGCTGGAATGTTGTGCATGCGTGCGATCGTCTGCCAGGTAGGCTGCCAACCACAAAGATGGGCGGCGAGGTGGTGGCTTCAGCATAGGCGTCCGGCCCTGGGGCTGGAAGTGCTGTTCGGGAGTGTTGCGGCTGGCGAGGGTAGCCGGGCGGGTTGTTGCCGGCGTGTCGGGAGTGTATCGGGCTCGACACAATTACCGCCAGGGTCGGGCATTTGCACGGTTTTATCGATACGGGAGCTGCCGTTGGCGATGAATTACCGATCATCGGGTCCCGGAGCGTCGTCGCTTGCGCTACAATCCGCGCCGATTTCGACTTGCCTGAGAGCCCCTTCATGTCCGCTTGCCAGACTCCTATCATCGTCGCCCTGGACTTTCCCACCCGTGACGCCGCACTGAAACTGGCTGATCAGCTGGACCCCAAGCTGTGCCGGGTCAAAGTCGGCAAGGAACTGTTCACCAGTTGCGCTTCGGAAATCGTCGGCACCCTGCGCGACAAGGGTTTTGAAGTCTTCCTCGACCTGAAATTCCATGACATCCCCAACACCACCGCGATGGCCGTCAAGGCCGCCGCGGAGATGGGCGTATGGATGGTCAATGTGCACTGCTCCGGCGGCTTGCGCATGATGGCGGCCTGCCGCGAAGTGCTGGACCAGCGCAGCGGCCCGAAACCGCTGCTGATCGGCGTGACCGTGCTCACCAGCATGGAGCGTGAAGACCTGGCCGGCATCGGCTTGGATATCGAGCCGCAGGAACAGGTGCTGCGCCTCGCCGCTCTGGCGGAAAAGGCCGGCATGGATGGCCTGGTCTGTTCGGCCCTGGAAGCCCAGGCGCTGAAGGCCGCGCACCCGTCGCTGCAACTGGTGACCCCGGGGATCCGTCCGGCGGGCAGCGCCCAGGACGACCAGCGGCGCATCCTCACCCCGCGCCAGGCGCTGGATGCCGGTTCCGATTACCTGGTGATCGGCCGTCCGATCAGCCAGGCGGCGGACCCGGCCAAGGCCTTGGCGGCTGTGGTGGCCGAGCTGGCCTGAATCCGGCAGCGGAGTGCTGGCTGTCGGCGATAGTGCAAGCGCGCTTCGCGCTATCGCGAGCAAGCTCGCTCCTACAGAGAGTGCATAGGCCCTTGTAGGAGCGAGCTTGCTCGCGAAACGATCGTACAGACAGCCTGATTCAAAGAGCCACGTTCAAACCTTCAGCACCAGCTTGCCGAAGTTCTCGCCGCTGAACAGCTTCATCAGCGTTTCCGGGAAGGTCTCCAGGCCTTCGACGATATCCTCCTTGCTCTTGAGCTGCCCCTTGGCCATCCAGCCGGCCATTTCCTGCCCGGCGGCGGCGAACTGGGCCGCATAGTCCATCACCACAAAACCTTCCATGCGCGCGCGATTGGCCAGCAACGACAGGTAGTTGGCCGGTCCCTTGACCGCTTCTTTATTGTTGTACTGGCTGATGGCGCCGCAGATCACCACCCGGGCCTTGAAGTTCAGGCGACTGAGCACCGCATCGAGGATGTCGCCGCCGACGTTATCGAAATACACGTCGACGCCTTCCGGGCATTCGCGCTTGAGGCCGGCATGGACGTCTTCGCTCTTGTAGTCGATGGCCCCGTCGAAGCCCAGTTCGTCGATCAGGAACTTGCATTTGTCCTGGCCGCCGGCGATGCCGACCACCCGGCAGCCTTTGATCTTGGCGATCTGCCCGGCAATGCTGCCCACCGCGCCGGCCGCGCCCGACAGCACCACGGTTTCACCGGCTTTTGGCGCACTGACGTCCAGCAGGGCGAAATAGGCGGTCATGCCGGTCATGCCCAGGGCCGACAGATAGCGCGGCAGCGGCGCCAGTTTCGGATCGACCTTATAGAAGCCGCGCGGCTCGCCGAGGAAATAGTCCTGCACGCCCAGGGCGCCATTGACGTAGTCGCCGACGGCGAAGCCGGGGTTGTTCGAGGCGATCACCTGGCCCACGCCCAGGGCGCGCATTACCTCACCGATGCCCACTGGCGGGATGTAGGACTTGCCTTCGTTCATCCAGCCGCGCATGGCCGGGTCGAGGGACAGGTACTCATTCTTCACCAGGATCTGCCCGGCCGCCGGTTCGCCGACGGGAACCTGCTGGTAGGTGAAGGTTTCGCGGGTTGCCGCGCCCACCGGGCGTTTGGCGAGCAGAAACTGGCGATTGGTCTGGGTGGTCATGGCAGGCACTCAAGAATTGATGGAACCCTAGTTGATAGACCTTCAGCCCTGATGCCGCAAGGTTTGCCGCTGTAGCGAATAGGGGGCGATCCAGAGGCGTGATGGTGGTATGGCAGCCTTCATCACCATTGCGGATAAGTGGGCAACCGGCCCTCTGATAGTGCTGCCGAGTGCTCGTTGCCTGTGCCTAGACTGGGCGAATCCGATCCATGCATTCCATCGAGGGCATCACCATGAGCATGACGTTTTCCGGCCAGGTCGTTTTGGTCACCGGCGCAGCGGCGGGTATTGGCCGGGCCACGGCCCTGGCGTTCGCCGCGCAGGGGCTGCAAGTGGTGGCGGCCGACCTCGACGTCGCCGGTGGCGAGGGCACGGTGCAATTGATTCGCGCCGCCGGTGGCGAAGCACTGTTCGTGCGCTGCAACGTTACCGACGAGGCGGATGTGCAGAACCTGATGGCCCAGGTGGTAAGCAGCTACGGCCGCCTCGACTATGCCTTCAACAATGCCGGGATCGAAATCGAGAAGGGCAAGCTGGCGGACGGCACCCTGGATGAGTTCGACGCGATCATGGGAGTCAACGTCAAGGGCGTCTGGCTGTGCATGAAGCACCAGTTGCCGCTGATGCTCGCCCAGGGCGGCGGGGCCATCGTCAACACGGCGTCGGTGGCCGGCCTCGGCGCGGCGCCGAAGATGAGCATCTATGCCGCCTCCAAGCATGCGGTGATCGGCCTGACCAAGTCGGCGGCCATCGAATATGCGAAGAAGAAAATCCGGGTTAATGCGGTGTGCCCGGCGGTGATCGACACCGATATGTTCCGCCGCGCCTACGAGGCTGATCCGAAGAAAGCCGAATTCGCCGCGGCCATGCACCCGGTCGGGCGGATCGGCAAGGTCGAGGAAATCGCCAGCGCGGTGCTGTATCTGTGCAGCGACGGCGCGGCCTTCACCACCGGCCATGCGCTGGCGGTCGACGGTGGCGCCACCGCCATCTGACGCTCGCCAGTCTTAGGGGCGGCCCTGGTGACCAAGCGTTGCCTGGGTTGTACCGGATCGACCTCGACCATTCTGAAAACGACCTGAACGTAGCTTTTTGCCATTATTTCGACGCCAGAGACTTGTGCTCCAGTGCAGCCCGTTGCGAACCTGCAAAACTGGACAATGGCCCTGTTGCCATTGGGGACTGGAAGGGGACTGAGCGCAATGAATTCGGCCACGAACGGACGTTTTGCCAACCTCGGCATGGCGAAAAAACTGGGTGTCGGCTTCACCCTGGTGCTGCTGCTGACGGCGCTGGTGGCCGCCATCGGCGTCTGGTCCCTGCAGACCATCAGCCAGCGTTTCGATGGCCTCAAGCAGATGTCGTCACTCAACAGCGGCTTGCTCAAGGTCCGCCTGCTCGAACAGAACTATGCCTTGCACGGCGACGCCAAAACTGCGGACGCCTTGCACGAGGGCGTCGACGCCTTGCTGGCCCTGGCGGCGCAGCTCAAGGAACGTTCGGCGGCAAATGTGCCGGTGATGACCGATGTCGAGCAGGCGCTGGGGGCTTACCGCAAGGCCTTCGACGAGTTCGTCGAGCTGACCCAGGCCAAGGACCTGGCGCTGGAAATGGCCAGTTGGTCAGTGTCCAGCGTGGCCAACAACCTCGACGTGCTGCAGGCCGGCCTGGCCGACGACGGTACCTATAGCCTCAAGGAGTCCGCCGGCAAGGAGGGCAGCGAGTTCGTCGAGCAGGCCAATCAGGTCAGTCAGGTTTCGCGCTTGATGCTGCAAGCCATGAACGAAGCCCGGGTGCGCCTGGACCGGAGCCGCAAGGGCGAGGAAGAGGTCGAGCAGGGCAAGATCGAACAGGCCGACCAGGCCCTGGCCCAGGCCGAGCAGCTCAAGACCCTGGTCAAAGACGCCGGTTATCAGACGGTGCTCAACGAAGTGGTCGGGCATATCGGTGGTTTCAGCGAGAAGCTCGCCGAATACACCGGCTTGCTGGCGCAGGAGAAAAAGGTCTATCAGCAACTGCACGAGCGTGCCGCGCAGGTGATGGAGCGGGTTGACCAGGCGTACGGTGCGCAGGATCAGTCGATGCAGGCGGAGCTGAAAAAGAACTCGCTGTTGATCGTCGCGTCTTCGGCCCTGGCGTTGCTGGTGGGCGTGTTGGCGGCCTGGATCATTACCCGTTTGATCGTCACTCCGCTGCGCAGCGTGATGCGCGTGGCGCAGCAGATCGCCGCCGGTGACCTGAGCGCGACGGTGGAGGTGACGCGCCGGGACGAAATCGGCCAGCTGATGCTGGCGATGCAACAGATGGGCAGCGGCCTGAGCGGTATTGTCAGCGGCCTGCAGGCAGGCATCGAACAGTTGGCCAGCTCGGCCCAGTCGCTGTCGGCGGTGACCGAACAGACCAATCTGGAAGTCAGCAGCCAGAAGGAAGAAACCGAGCAGGTGGCGACTGCGATGAACCAGATGACCGCCACCGTGCACGACGTCGCGCGCAACGCCGAAGAAGCCGCGCAGGCGGCGCAGACCGCCGACGACAAGGTCGAAAGTGGCCAGCAGGTGGTGCGCCAGAGTATGCAGCGCATCGAACAGCTGGCGGGTTCGGCCACCAGCGCCAGCTCCAGCATTGAAAGCCTCAGCGCCGAAATCCAGAACATCGGCACCGTGCTCAGCGTGATCAAGAGTGTCGCCGAGCAGACCAACCTGCTGGCGCTGAACGCGGCCATCGAAGCAGCGCGTGCCGGCGAGCAGGGCAGGGGCTTCGCGGTGGTGGCCGACGAAGTGCGGGCCCTGGCCAAGCGCACCCAGCAATCCACCGAAGAGATCGAGCGCCTGGTCAGTGCCTTGCGTTCGGCGGCGCAGTCCTCGGTGCAGCAGATCCAGAGCAGCGGCGAACTGGTCAAGCTGGCGGTCAGCGATGCGCTGCAGACCGAAAGCGCGCTGGGTAGCATCGCCACGGCGGTGTCGCTGATTCAGCAGATGAACCAGCAGATCGCCGCGGCCGCCGAGCAACAAAGCTCGGTCGCCGAAGAGATCAACCGCAGCGTCACCAGCATCCGCGCCAGCGCCGATCAGTCGTCACTGGCCATGCAGGGCAATGCGGCGTCGAGCATCGAGCTGGCGCAGTTGGGGGCGGAGTTGAAGGGGATGGTCGGGCATTTCCGGTTGTAATGCCGCTGATGCTTGCTACAGGCTGCGCCGCCAGGGGCGCAGCCTGTAGGCCGTGCCGCGCGTATTGCTCGCGCGGCTGTTGCCGGTCAGTCGTAAATGGCTTTCTTCTTCCAGTCGGCGTCGGCTTCGACGACCTTCAGGCCTTCGGTCAATTGGTTGACCTCGCCTTCGACCGGCTGGGTGTTGGTCAGCACCATCGCGTTGGAGCGGGCCAGGAGTTTTTCCAGGTACTCCAGCTGTTCCCGATAGACCGCTGGGTCCGGCTGCTTGCGCAGGTATTGCACACCGCGCTCGAACGCCAGGCGCGCCTGGCCGGGTTGTTCCTGCTGCAGGGCGTACTGGCCTAGGTTGTTGAAGAACTCGATGTGCAGCAGCACCAGGATGTGGCGGATTTCCCGGATCCAGTGCTTGGCTTCGTTGGTCGGCAGGAAGCCGTCCTGGGCGGCGCGAGTCACCTGGCCATGCAGGGCTTCCAGGAGAAAGCGCACGTCCTTGGCCTTGGCTTCGGTCTGGATCGGGCAGGGCGGGTTGTTGACCGGAATCGATTCGCCCTGGCCGACCAGCGCGTTCAACTCGGCGATACGCGCCTTGAGCGCGGCATCGGTCTTGTTCAGGTTCAACAGACGCTGAACGACGTTGAGTTCCAGGCGGGTCATCAGCAGCTTGAGCCCTGGCGACATGAACTGGCCGGGGAAGGTCTCGGTGATTTCGCCGCAGCGGCGCAGGCGGTCATTGAGTTCGACCTTGGTACGGGCCTTTTCCAGTTTATTGTTTTCCACCACATGGTTCATGTAGCCAATGGCGATCAATATTACGATCCCGGCTACTACTAGCAGGGTGATCATGAGTGGTGTCACCGTGTAAGACCTCTTTCTGGGGTTCGCGTACGAGTGGCGAGTGTAGTGACTTAGCCTTGGGGCGCCTAGCGCAGGTCGACGAGCAGAAACAGGCCGATTCTCTGCTTATATAGGAAATGTCTGGCTGGTTTCATATTGCCATCACCTAAGGATGTGGACTATAGCGTCTTGTCGAGTGTCAGAATATAGGCGTCAAGGCACAGGCTGCACAAATGCCCGAAAGGGCTCGCAAACCACCCCGAAGTCATTGATTTAAATAAATTTATATCAGGGGGTTGACGACCCTCCAATCCATCCATAGAATGCGCGCCACTTGCAGCGTAAAGCACACAGCGAAACGCGGCAGGGAGTGAATGTTGTAGCGTGTCCCCTTCGTCTAGTGGCCTAGGACACCGCCCTTTCACGGCGGTAACAGGGGTTCGAGTCCCCTAGGGGACGCCAATGCGGGAATAGCTCAGTTGGTAGAGCACGACCTTGCCAAGGTCGGGGTCGCGAGTTCGAGTCTCGTTTCCCGCTCCAATTTTAAACGGCACTGCTTTCGGGCGGGGCTGAGTGAAACCAGAACCAAGTCTTCGGAGGCGGGTCTGGACACCGAAACACACACCATGTGTTCCGGGTAGCGTGTCCCCTTCGTCTAGTGGCCTAGGACACCGCCCTTTCACGGCGGTAACAGGGGTTCGAGTCCCCTAGGGGACGCCATTTGCGGGAATAGCTCAGTTGGTAGAGCACGACCTTGCCAAGGTCGGGGTCGCGAGTTCGAGTCTCGTTTCCCGCTCCAAACATAGAGCTACAGATTCTCAAAGGTCTGTAGCTCATCGAAAAAGGGTCCCATTCGGGACCCTTTTTTCGTTTCCGTCGGCAGTGGCCGAGTTTCGGTCCGTTGCTCCTCTGCAGTGCGGGATGACGCTGCTTTCCCCTTGTCCTGTACGCTGGCGCAGATCCTGTTCGGCGCCTACATGTTCCTGACCGTGCGCCCTGCCTTTGTGAGTGGGTGTTTGGCACAGGGTTTGCGAAGGTCTGGGCCTGATTGACCATCGATAGAGTGGTGCACCTTTAAATGAGTATCTCCGTGGCGACAACTAAGGGTAATTGGCGGGCGGTCATCGCACTGACGTTGGCGGCCTTTGTGTTCAACACCACGGAGTTCGTCCCCGTCGGGCTATTGAGCTCGATCGGCAGCAGCTTCGACCTGTCGACGGCCCGGGTCGGTCTGATGCTCACTCTCTATGCCTGGATAGTGTCCCTGACTTCGCTGCCGGTCATGCTGCTGACGCGCAACGTCGAGCGACGCAAGCTGTTGCTCGTGCTGTTCGGGATGTTTATCGCCAGTCACATCCTGTCGGGGCTGGCCACGAGTTTCGGCATGCTGTTGCTGAGCCGGGTCGGTGTGGCCTTGTCCCATGCGCTGTTCTGGTCCATTACCGCGTCCCTGGCGGTGCGTCTGGCACCACCGGGAAAACAGGTCCAGGCCCTGGGTTTGCTGGCCACCGGTACTTCCCTGGCGATGGTGCTGGGTATTCCCCTCGGCCGGTTGCTGGGCGAGGCCATGGGCTGGCGGACCACCTTTATCGTGATTGCTGGCCTGGCTACCGCGCTGGTGTTCTGGCTGGCCAGGAGCCTGCCGTTGTTGCCCAGCCAGAACTCGGGTTCTCTCAGAAGCCTGCCGGTGCTGTTCAAGCGGCCTGCGCTGATGGCGCTCTATGTGCTGACGGCCCTGGTGGTCACCGCGCAGTTCACGGCCTACAGCTATATCGAGCCTTTCATCAAGGTGGTGGCCGGCTTGAGTGGCGATGTGGTGACCCTCATCCTGCTGCTGTTCGGTGGCGCCGGTATCTTCGGCTCGCTGTTGTTCAGCAGGTTTCACCGCTACAGCCCGCAGCGCTTTCTGCTGGTGACGGTGACGTTGCTTATTCTGTGCCTGGCATTGCTGTTGCCGTTGAGCGGGGAGGTCTCGTACCTGGGCGGGCTCAGCCTGATCTGGGGGATGGCGATCATGGGCTTCGGGCTGGCGCTGCAGTCCAGGGTCCTGGTGCTCGCTCCGGACGCTACCGATGTGGCAATGGCGCTGTTTTCGGGGATCTACAATATCGGCATCGGCGGCGGCGCGCTGCTTGGCAGCTGGGTAGGGGGCCAACTCGGGTTCGCCTATATCGGCTTGGCCGGCGGCTTGCTGGCGACCTTGGCGCTGCTGCTCTACTGCGCATCCATCTACCGCCTGACCCGGTCCAGCGTTTCGGGCGCCGACGGGGCTGAGGTCGCGACAGAGAAGTAGAGCGCTGGAGCAGGGCGCCGAGAGGCGCCAGGAAAAAAGAGGGGGCAATGATTCGGCTGAATCATTGCCCCCTCTTTTCAATCAGACAACAAGCCCTGCCTCCCTATGACGGGGGGCAGGGTTTCAGTTCTCAGAACTGCAGGCCAACCTGCGGCACCTTGGTCGCTTCACCAAAGACGCTGTTGCTGGATTGCTGGTCCGAATTGAAGTCGATGCCGACCAGGCCACCGTAGAACTGTCCGGAGGCATGCGAACCATCGATCTTGCCGCCTGCCGATGACAGGCGCAGCGTACCGAAGTTCATCCCCGCCAGCCCGCCCAGACGCGCGCCGTAACCGCCGCTGACGTTACTGGTGGTTTTGGAGTTGCTGATCTCCCCTTCATTCATCCCGGCCAAGCCACCCACACTGCTATAGCGACCGCCGTTGACCGAACCTTTGGCGGAGGAGTTGGCGACCTTGCCCTGCTGTCTGCCAACCAGGCCGCCGACCTGGCTATCGTCGCCACCGTTCACCATGGCGGATGCCGTGGCGTTGCTGATGTCGCTGTTTTGGTTGTAACCGACCAGGCCGCCGACCTGGCTATTGTTACCGCTGCTCACCGTGCCGGATGCGGAGGCGTTGATGATACGGCTATCCTGGCTGTGGCCCACCAGACCACCGGCCAGGCTATTGTCGCCGCTGATCACCAGGGCGGTCGCCGAGGCGTTGGTGATATCGGTGTTTTTGCTGTAGCCGACCAGGCCACCGCTCTGGCTACCGTTGCCGGCGGTCACCGTGGCAGATACCGATGAGTTGGTGATACTGCTAGCCAGGCTATAGCCGACGAGGCCACCGATAAGGGCGTCATTGCCGCCGGTAACGGACAGGGAAGTGGAGGACGCATTGACGATGGAGGAGTTTTCGTTGTAGCCGATCAGCCCGCCGATATTGGCCCTGCTATCGCCTTTCACCGTGCCGGCCACCGTTACATTATCGATACGGCTGTTCTGGTTGTAGCCAATCAGGCCACCCACATTGCTACCGTACAGACCGGACACATTGCCTTTGGTCGAGCTGTTGCTGATCAAGCCATTCTGGTTCGTGCCGATCAGGCCGCCGATATTGGCATTCCTGCCGCCTTTCACCGTGCCGGAGAACAAGCTGTTATCGACTTGGCCGCCCTGGTTATGGCCAACCAGGCCGCCCACATTTTTGCTGTACAGGTCGGACACGTTGTTGCTGGCAGAGCTGTTGGTAATCGAGCCACCCTGATTCCTGCCAACCAGACCGCCGATCGCTTCCGTGCCATTGCCGGTTACGTCGCCGCTGGCGTGAGAGTTGGCCAGCGAACCCTGGTTGGAGCCGACCAGGCCTCCGACCCGACCAGCCTTGCTGCCCGAAACATTGGTGCTGGAGCGGGAATTGCTGATGCTGCCATTGCCCGTATTCTCACCGACCAGGCCGCCGATGTTCAGGTTGGCGCCGGCGAGGTCGATCGTGCCGGTGCTGGAGGCGTTGTCGATGACTCCGTGGTTCGAACCCACCAATCCACCTGCGCCTTTGGAGTCAGCATTCATCTGCCCCCTGAGGGCGATATCGGCATGACTATTGGTGATTTTCGCCACGCCATCGGGGTTGGTGATGTTTTCCCCCACCAGGCCACCCATTGCAAAGGTGTACTGGTTGCCGATCACCTGGCCGCTGGCCGAGGAGTTGGTGATGTCGCCGGCCAGGTTGAGCGCTACCAGGCCGCCCAGCGAGTTCAGATGAGAGGCTCCGGTCACCCGCACGTCCTTGGCCTTGACGTTGCGGATGCTACCCATGTTCACCGCGGCAAGCGTACCGACCTGGGTGTTGTAGTAGGTGGAAGAGGCGCCGCTGGCTGAAATTCGTTCGAGGTTCAGGTTGCTGATCTGCCCCGCGTTGGTGCCGAACAGCCCGACAAAGGCGGCGCTGCTATAGAGCGACAGGTCACTGATGGTATTGCCCAGGCCATCGAGCTTGCCGGTGAAGGAGCCACCTTCGCCAAGCGTCCTGAAGCTGCCTTGGCCGGTGATCCGGTTACCCAGTACATAGCGGCCATTCATGTTGTTTTCGATATCGCGCAACTGCTTCAGGTTCTGCACCACCTGGTAGGACTCGCCGTTGGCGCTGAAGCGGGCATTCGTACCGGAGAGGGTGACGCTCTTGTCATCCTTGAGGCTGTGGCCGTTTTTGGAGTTCAGCTCCAGGCTCGCTCCCGTTCCGGTCAGCGCGACATCGTCATTCAGGCGGATGCTTCCCTGCGCGGCATTCAGGGCCAGGGCCGCGCCGTCGCCGGTGGCGCTCAATGCCGCGTTCACCTGGACGTCGCCGCGCTCGGCGGTCAGGCCGAGCTTGTTACCGCTGTTCCAGGACACCGCCTTGTTGACCGACAGGTTGCCCTTGCTGCTCAGTTCGACGTTGGTCCGGGCCAGGTTCTGGGCCAGGGTATCGGCGTGCAGGGTAGGGGCCGCGCCGGTGGTGCCGCCCGTTCCGTTGTTGCCGTTGATACCGCCGCCAATGATCAATCCACGCGTGGACGGACTTTCTACCTTGGAAACGTTCACCTCGTCCGCGCTGATCTTCCAGGTACCGGTCGCGCCCTGGTCGGCGTGCGTATCCACTTGCGCAGCCAGTTGGACCTCGACCCGGGCGCCGCGGTTTTCCACCACGCCACCGTTACCCTGGCCACCCAGGGCGCTGGCGTCCTGGCGCCCAGCGACCTGGACGATACCGTTGTCGCCACCATCCAGGACAATCTTGCCGGCCTTGTTCTGCAAGGTCTTGGCTTCGATCACGCCCTGGTTGCTCACCACGTTTTTCAGCAGGCTGCTGGCGCTGCTGGCGGTCATCAACACCTGGCCGCCGTCGGCCTTGAGCAGGCCACCGTTCTGCACCAGGGCATCCACCGTGGCACCGTTCACCTGCAGGTTGAGCAGGCCGTTGCCGTCGAAGTTGACGCTGAAGTCCTTGCCCGCGCCCAGCGCGACACTGCCCATCTGCGCCTGGATTACCCCGCTGTTGCTGACCTGGGCGCCTAGCAATGCGACGCTGCCGCCCTCGCTGGCGGTGATCTGGCCGGCGTTGCTCACGGCAGAGCTGGAATTCCCGGTAAAGCGGTAAGTGCCGTCGAGGAAATCCTTGTCGCTGATGTTCTGGGTGGAGGCCACCAGGCCGCCGACGTTGACCTGGGCGGACTTGCCGAAGACCACGCCATTGGGGTTGATCAGGAACACCTTGCCGTTGGCATTGATGCGGCCCTGGATATCGCTGCCATTGGTGCCCAGTACGCGGTTGAGGGCGATCGATTGGCTACCGGGCTGGTGGAAGCTGACGCTTTCGTCGCCAGCGACGCTGAAGTCGTTCCAGTTGGTGATCAGTTTGTTGCTCTTCTGATCGACGGTCATATGTTTGCCGTCGACCGTGGTATGGATGCCAGCGTCGCCCGCGACTATCGCGGCTCCACCCGGCAGGGCGAAGGCCGGGGCCTGGGCCAGCAGGCCCAGCAGCGAGAAGCCGGCGGCGATCACGACCTTGAGTCGGCTTGATTTGCCCCGGCGTCGGGTTCCTTCGCTGGCGACGTTCCAGCAACCAGTGGCCTGGTTCCAGATCAGTGCATAGCTTTTGTTCATGATGCTTCCTCTATATGAATACTCTGCTGATCCCCCCAGCAGAACGGGTACAACGGATGCGGGGCAGGCGCCGAGGCGGTCACGCAAAGCCGGGGCGCCTTCCCTCCATGCGGGAGGGAAGTTGTTTGTCTCAATCCGTGCTTGATTTCATGGGCCTCCAAGCAAGGGAGGCTCATGGGGTTTTTGTCAGATAAGACCTGCTACATAACGTCTAGAAAGTGGCTGTTCGAGTGTTTCGAGTGACTATCCGAATTCACGAGCGAATTGATTGCGAGCCTGTACGCGCCAGCGTTGAGGCTGGAGTTATTTGCATGTAAATGCCTGGTTGCTCAGAGGGGTGTATTAATTAACAAAAGGAAATAAAATAAAAAACCAGAACTTTCTTAACTGGTCTACGGCGCTTTCCTAGTTGAAGTAAGACAGCTAGCTATTGCGCTCGTCATATTGAAGTCCTTGCAGCCTGGCGCGCGATGGCCTGGCAGAATCAGAAGCGCGATTCCCTGGGAAAATCACCACTTCCTCCGCTTTAGGAGGCATCGCAAAAACAGCGGGCCAGGGCCTTGGGCTTGCCTGGCAGGCCTTCTCGATCGTCGAGCCTGGGCGGTTTCGGGCTGCGGTGCTTTTGTTCTGTGAGAGGGTTGTCTAAGTTAAAGCCTGGATGTAAGTCAACAGGGTTGATATTTCATGCATGTTGGGAAATATCAGACCCATGACAGCATAATATTTCGAATGTCAGGGGGTAATAGAAATACCCTCGGTCTGGAGTTTCTGGGTCGAAAATACTTGTTTCTAGAAAGTACTGATGCGCAGGTAGATATCTAGCGATATGGACTTCGAGGGAGATTGCTTATTCTGTTCGCTCTTTTCGGCTTTCGCATATGAGTGAGCATGTTGTTCCTTTTAGGAATCGTCCTACTGATTACGACGCCTATCTACTGTAGTTTTCCTGCCTCCTGCCTTTCTCGAACGTCACGAATACCCGTACGGTTCGCTTCATCGAGTCCATCGATGTTTTTGCATGGCGCGTAACTTTGCATGACGCGTAACAACGGGGGGGGCCGCCCTTCGACGCATACCGAGGTAGAGAATTTACCGTGAAGACTCCAGCTATCGCCGGACTGATTCTGGCCAGCTTCGCCCTGTTTTCTCCTGCTTGCTCCCAGGCTGGCATCAACCTGGAAAATACCCGTGTGGTGCTTGCGGCACCGAGCAAGGAAGCGTCCCTGGTGATCAAGAACAGCGCGACCGAGGACCTGATGTTCCAGGCCTGGGTCGAATCGGCCGACAAGAGCGAGGATGTGCCTTTCGCCATCACCCCGGTGCTCAAGCGCCTGGCTGGCGAACAGCAGCAGGTGTTGCGCATCCTCTACAGCGGCAAGGGCCTGCCGACCGACAAGGAGTCGGTGTACTGGCTGAACGTGCGGGAGGCTCCGCAAAAGTCCCGGGAGGAAAACACCCTGCAAATCGCCGTGCAGCAGCGCCTCAAGCTGTTCTACCGGCCGGGCTACCGGGCAAGGTCACGGAGGCCCCGCAACAGCTGAAGTGGCGCCTGCTTGCCAACGACGGCAAACCCTATTTGGAAGTGGCCAACCCGTCGGCTTTCCACCTGTCTTTTGCCGGGATCACGTTGCGGATGGGAAGCAAGAGTTTTACCGCGCCGATCGATATGGTCGCGCCGACCGCGACTTCCCGGGTCGAGATGGCGGACCTGCCGAACGGCGTCCAGGCTAACGACCTCAAGGTTGAATTCGAAGTCATCGGCGATTTCGGTGGAATCCTCAAATACGACGGTGTTATCTCTAGCTGAGGCTTGGCGTCTTTTATTAGTGGCGACGAGAACTTTCTAGCTACTTCTTTTGGGTCATCATCGATTTGTATCTGGGCACTTAATGTGGCCTGGGAAGGAACTCTATATATGCGCAAGCTAATGTTCATCTTGATATTTTTATCCAGCCTGTGTGCCCGGGATGTACTTGCAGTTACTTGCACTTGGACCGGCTCTCCTCCAGCGCAACTCACAATGGATATGATTCTTCCCTCTAAAATGATCATCAAGGCTGCTCCCGTTGGGCAGGTACTTGCAACACACAGAACGAGCCTCTGGAGTGGGCTGGCAAGTTGTTCCAGTCAAACTGATGTTTCTATTACAGTAGATGCCGCGTTTACGCCATCGGCACTGCCCAAGGTCTATGAAGCCGGTATTAAAGGCGTCGGTGTTAAATTCTGCCTGGCGCTGAGTTTTGGCGACGACACTTGGTGTGCTCCATACTCTTATTCGGTCGGCTCAAGCTCATCCCCGCTCCTTCCCAAGTTCATCGATGTGATGTTCGTTCGTACCAATCGCGCCGTAGCCTCTGGTAATGTTCCGATGGACCTCAAGGTGAACTGGCAAATGGGAGACAAATCCCTTGTGGTCAGATCACAAGGCGGTACCGAACTGGTCAACGATATATTTTTCGCCGGATGCGAATCTGTAGGAGCGGCGGTCAATGTCCAGATGGGTAAGCAGACCATTGAGCATATTACCAAGGGCAGCGTCAGGGAGGTGCCGTTCAACTTCGATGTCCGCTGCGACGGCTTGAAGCCTGACACGAAAGTTCCGGTAAAAGTCTACTTCGAAGGCAACTCCCAGGCCGACGGCCTGCTCAAACTTGTCAATCTGGGCCAGCCCGGCGTTGCATCGGGAGTTGGTATTTCCCTGGTCAATAACAAGGGCGTCAAGTTGCCGTTCAATATTGCCAGGTCCATCGCCCTCGATTGGAATAGAGAGGTGGTGGAGGGCTCCATTTACCGGTTCTCCGGCAGCGCCAAATACGTTCCGACAGGTGGCGAGATAAAACCGGGCAAGGGTGATGCGACCATGAGCTTCGTTCTCAACTACAACTGATCGTCATCGGTGGCGGGCACATATTCTTCTGCTCGCCGGCCCGTTTCCTGCCCTGGTCGGATGGCTATCGCGAGCCAGTTGCTGTCCAGCCTTCCCGAGCCCCCAGAGCACAAGGGCGCGCATAGTCGAGAAAGGCTCTCGCCGCTCGATTTCACAACCGCCGGCGCCCGGCTAGAATACCGACGGATCACTCTTGATCCATCCCCCATTGCCACAGATCAAAGCGGCACTCTCCATAAGAGGGTGACGCTATTGCTCGTGGGACAACGGCCCATTTGCGCAGGTTGCCGGGGTTCGATTTCCAGGAAGGTATTCCATGATTCCAGCGTGTTGTCGGATGGTCGCTCTCTGCCTGTTACTTGTTCTTTCACCCGCCCTGGTCGCACAGGAGCCCGATATTTCCCTCGTCTCAAGGGTGGCAGTGACCAGCCGGCCATGGCTGAGTGAAGTAGACCGGCAGTGGCTGGCAAGCAGAGGCCCACTCACGATCGGAGTGGCATTGCCCGACTATCCGCCGCTGGGCATGCTTGACGTCAATCGTTTCCAGGGCATCACCGCGGATTACCTCGCCCTGTTGTTCGAGATCCCCCCCAAGGTCCGTCAATTCCCTTCCAGGCAGGCGGCGCTGGACGCGCTGCACAATGGTGAGATTGACCTGGTTGGCGGTGGCTCCGCGATGGATGCCGAGGATAACGGTCTGCTCCTGACCCAGGCCTATGAACCGAACCAACCGGTGCTGGTAACCGCCGAAGGCCGTCCTTTCGACCCACAAGCAAGCGGCACCCGGCTGGGGGTGTTTGCCGGCTACCGTGTCGAGGAAAAGGTCTCCGCGGTTTATCCGTACAGCCAGATCCTGCCATTCGCCTCGCCGCTGCGCGCGCTCGAGGCGTTGAGCCTGGGAGAGGTCGATGGGGTGATCGATGATGCGGTATCGGCCCACTATCTGATCAACATCAACTACCTGCTGGACCTGCACATCGAAAACTTCGCGCCGGTGGAAAGCCGTGCTTTCGGCTTCCTGGTGCGTGCCACCGATACCCGCCTGCATGCCGTGATCGAACGAGCCCTTCCGACCATTCGCTCACGCCATAGCGAAAGTATTCTGCGCAATTGGAGTGCGGGGAGCAGCCTGCGCCTGACTCAGCAGCGCGTGACGCTGACGCCCGCCGAAAACCGTTGGCTGGACGCCCATCCGGAAATCCCGGTGACTGTCCATGACTCTCTCGGCGCCCTGGGACAATTGGACAACGGTGGGCAGGTGCGGGGTATCGGCCCCGACTATCTCAAGTTGCTCAGCCAGCGTAGCGGCCTGACGTTCCGCCCTGTCCGCGCGCAGAACTATGCCGAGATGAACGCGCAGATAACCGAGGGCAAGACCCTGATGACCTCGGTTACGTCTGCCGACACCGACACCGAGGCCTATATGGATATCCTTCTTCCTTATCTGAGGAGCTCGGTGGTACTGATGGCCGGACCCAAGGCAGCCCGTACCCAGGGCAGTCCTTTCCATAGCCTGAATGACCTGCAAGGCAAGCGCCTGGCCAGCGTCCCGGGTTATTTCGTCAATCAGGTCATTCAGCAGAACTATCCGGATATCCGCTTACAGATCTATCCCAACTTTCTGGAGGCCATGCGCAGTGTCGACGACGGGCGTAGCGACGCGTTCATCGGCAGTGACTACACCGGTCGTTTCCTGTCCGCCCAGCGTTTCAACAACCGCTTGCGCGTAATCGGCATTCTCGACGAGTTCTCCCGACCGGTCAGCCTTGGGGTGCTGAAGGGGCAGGAAGAGCTGCGCAGCATCCTGGAGAAGGCCCAGGTGGCGATCACCCCGGAGGAAGTGGCGGACATCGTGGAGCAGTGGGAGCCGCGTATTTCTACCTTGGGCAGCCATTTCTGGCGGGATCATCGCAGCAATATCCTCCGGCTTGGCGGTGTCTTCGGCTTGCTGGTCCTGTTGTCGCTGATCTGGGGTTTCTACCTGACCCGGCAGGTGCGCAAGACCCGCCAGGCCGAAGGCGAGCTGGCGCTGGCGCGGGAGAAGGCCGAAGCGGCCAACGAGGCCAAGAGCATCTTTTTGTCCACCATGAGCCATGAGATCCGTACCCCGCTGAACGCCATCATCGGCCTGCAGGAAGTGGTGCAGCAGAAGGCCGAACGGGGCGAGCTGGACCTGGCGTCGCTGGTCGTCGCGCAGGAGGCGGCACAGGGGCTGCTGCTGTTGCTCGGCAATGTGCTCGACCTGAACCGGATCGAGTCGGGGATGATCGACTCGGCGCCCGAGGCGGTGCTGATCAAGGCCCAGATCGAAGCGATCGCGCCCCTGGTGGTTGGCATGGCGCGACAGAAGCAGCTGGCGTTCGAGATGCGGTTCACCGGCGACATGGAGCAATGGGTGCTGATCGACCCGCTGCATTTGAAACAGGTGCTGTTCAACCTGCTGAGCAATGCCATCAAGTTCACCGAGCGCGGTCGGGTGACGCTGCATGCCTCGGGCAGCCGGGAGGCAGAACATCTGCACCTGTTGCTGGAGGTCATCGACAGCGGTATCGGTATCTCGGAGCAGGATCAGGCCAGATTGTTCCAGCCATTCTCCCAGGTCAGTTCGGCTCAGGCCGGGCAAACCTTTGGCAGTGGGCTGGGGCTGAATATCACCCGGCGGCTGGTCGAACTCATGGGCGGCACTATCGTCCTGAGCAGCGAACCGGATATAGGCTCCTGCTTCAGCGTGACCCTGCAACTGCCTCTGGCCGAGGCGCCTGCCGAAGCCGCGGCAGAAGTACCGCAGGCGAGCACGGAGCAGCTTTCGCTGAATATCCTCGTTGCTGAGGACAATGCGTTCAGCCGGCTGACGCTGGAAGAGCAATTGCTGGTTCTGGGGCATCGCGTGACGCTGGTCGAGGATGGGCAGGCGGCGTGGGAAGCCTGGCTGGCCGCCGAGTACGATGTGTTGATCACCGACAGCCAGATGCCACGCCTGGGCGGCTATGACTTGACCGTGCGCATCCGCCAGATGGAGCGCGAGGAGGGGCGCCGACGCTGCTGGATCCTGGGGGCGACCGCCAGTGCCGAGGACGCGGAAATCCAGCGCTGCCTGGCCGCCGGGATGGATGAGGTGGTGTTCAAGCCCCTGACCCAGCAGGTACTGAGGCAGGCTCTGGAGAATACTCAACGAGCCCCTGCGCGGGCTTGAGCGCGACGAACCGCTCGCCAGGACAGCATGCCGGACATCCCATCCCGGACAATCGCGGCGCTGACTGAGCGGGCCGGACGTACTCAGCGCCGGCTTTCCCAGCATCGCTCTGGCCTGCATGGCCCCCGCCTGAATATCTCCCCGCTTCACGTTGATATGCCGTTGCGCCGTTCACCCAGGGCGGCCATGGCAAGATAAATCCTAGAGAAATTTAAGATTCGGCTGATTTACGTCTGACCTGGGCTCCACTCACTCTTTAGCGCATTCGAGCCGCGTTCCGCACACCACCCTGCCTACAGTCCCCAACCACGCGTGGCATTCCTCTCACAGAGAGCAGCCGTGGACAGCGAAGCCGCTCCCCTGAAACCTTCCTGCCCGATGACGGACACGTCCGCACCAATCGCAGGCCGCTGACCAAGCCCTTTTAAACATTCCTTCCATCGGAGATGACCATGACCATTCTCTATCGCGACATGAATCAAGCCCAGCTCGACGCGGCGTATAACAACACCGAGGCAGTGCCGGATTTCCCCGGTATCTACTCGGATTTGCAGGCGCGTAGCGCCAGTTTCTACGCCTCTGTGGCCGGCCGGCTCGATCTGCCTTACGGCACCGGCTCCAGGCAGCGTTATGACTGGTTGCCCTGTGGCAAAGCCGACGCCCCGACGTTCATCTTCATCCATGGCGGGTATTGGCAGAATTGCAGCAAGGAAGATTTCGCCTTCATCGCCGCCGGTCCCCTGGCTGCGGGGTTCAACGTCGTCCTGGCCGAATATACGCTCGCGCCGCAAGCCTCGATGACACAGATCGTCAGCGAGATTGGCAGCCTGCTCGAGCATCTCCAGGCCGACGTTGATCACCTGGGTATTGCGGGGCACAAGGTGGTCCTGAGCGGGCACTCGGCAGGTGGCCACCTGGCGATCCAGTTCCGTTCGTACCCATGGGTGACCGATGTCCTGGCGATCAGCGCATTGGTCGACCTGGAACCCATAAGCCTGTCGTGGCTCAACCAGAAACTGAGTCTCTCGGAAGCGGAGATCAATGCCTATAGCCCGCTGCACCATATTGGCAAGGGCGCCCATACATGGGTGGCGGTAGGTGCCGACGAACTGTCGGAACTGGTCCGCCAGTCTGATGAATACGCCAAGCAAGCGTTGGCCCGAGGAGAGTCTGTGCAGCTGATTCACGTGCCGGGCTGCACGCACTTTTCAGTCCTGGACGAAATGGCAAAACCGCAGGGAATCTTGCTTCAGGCCTTGTCATCCGTCAGCTGATCTTGGATCGGAACTGAGCAAGCCTGTGTCGAGCCGTCAGTTGCTGGCGGCTCGCTTGAGCAGGGCGTTGGGATGCGGCTTACATCGACAGGATCAGGCGTCCGGCGAACAGAATCAGGATCACTCCCATGGTTCGCTCGAACCAGTGGCCCATGCGCATGAACAGCAAGCGCACCCGCGGGCTGGAAAAGAACAGCGCGACGATCACGAACCACAGCGCGTTCACACAACACATCCATACACCGTAGAGCGCCTGCACCTTGAGGGGCGTGGTGGCGCTGATCACCGTGGTGAAAATCGCCAGGAAGAACAGCGTGGCCTTGGGGTTGGTGGCGTTGGTCAGGAAACCGGTCATGAAGGCCTTGGGCAAGGTCTGCCGCTGCACCTGATCGTTGTTCGTGTCGCTGCCCTCGATTGATGTCTTGGGTTTGCTGCGCAACAGGCTGACCCCGAGATAAAGAATGTAGGCGCCACCTACCACCTTGGCCACGTTCAGCAGCCATGGCGTGGTATGCATCAGCGCACCGACCCCCAGCAGGGTGTACAGCACATGCACGGAAATCCCCGCACCGATGCCGATGGCCGTGCACAGCCCGACCACCCGGCCAAAGCGCACGCTCTGGCGGATGGTCACGGCAAAGTCAGGCCCGGGAGCCACCACGGCGAGAAAGTGGATGGTCGCCAGGGCCAGGAATTCGCCTAGATAGTTGGAAAGCATTTCAACTCCAGAAGGTCAGGGGGGACGAGCTGCCGCGATAGCCGACAAAAAAGGAAAGGCTCAGGCGCGGGTTGGCCACCCCCGGGGTGACTGCGTGCATGCGCCTTGAGTTGAACATGATGAAATCTCCGGGCTCCGGGCGGATCTCCAGCGAGGGTGTGCCGAGCAGGGCGGGCTCGATGCCGTAGCTGTCGCCGCGCATGTCGTCGAACTGGTCCGGGGAAATATCGTGATTCCACATCTGCAGGGCGCCACCCGCGTCAGGCATGTTCAGGTAGAGGTTGCAGGCGAACTGCGCCTCCAGGCTGTGGGCCTGGAAGCTGTCGGGGGCGTCCTTGGCGAAAATGTCGTGATGGGCAAGGAAGCACACCCCGGGTTTCACCACCCGCGACAGGCCAACGTACATCTTGCGCCCGTACAGGTTTTCCAGGTGGGCGCCGGCCGGCCAGGACTCGTCGAGCATGCAGCGCAGGGTGTCGACGGGAGACGCATAGGGTGCGCAACGCGTGCGCAGTTCGGCGATGTTGGCGGTGGCGCGTTCGAAATAGTCTTCGATCAGCAGCGGCTGGTTTTCCGCCTCATAAAACGCCATGCCGATCCGCCCGATGCTGGGGGCGTTGATGTAGCCCTCGAAGCCGGGAGCGAGAATCTTGTTACCCAGCTGGATCGCCTGGGTGTGCGGCAGGAAATTCTTGATGCGCAGGGCGAGCACTTGTTCCTGGGCCAGTTTCTTTATGCACGTCTCATCGAGACGCTCGACGTCAAGCATCATCTGCAGATCCCTCTATCCGATAATCGTCGAACCCGCGCACGCGGGTTTCCCCTGTGTCAGGCGATGCGTCGCGTGATGTGCAAGGCGACACCGCCGATGAATCAGTCCACGTGGTAGTGAACCGAAAGCATTCCTTTCTTCTGCGAGAGGGAGGCGATAGTGACGTTGCCCAATTCCTTCAGGCGCTTCACATGGGTCCCCCCGCAGCCATAGGCGGGAAGCTCGCCGAAACCGATTTCCCGCGAGCCTTCACGCAGCGAGACCAGGCGCGGCAGGTCGGCGGCAATCCAGTGATCGATGCCACTCTGCAGGCTGTCGACGTCGAGTTCCTGCGGGCTGTCCCCGGGCTTGAAAGACACGCGGCCCTCACCAGGCCAGTGATGGGCCTTGACCGGGACCCAGCCGCGGGTTTCGCCGAAATGACCGATCAGGTGCCCGGCCGAGTGCATGCGGGTATTGAACTGGCGGCGCTGTTCATCGACCTGGACCTGGACCATGCCCGGTTGCACCGGCTGGCTGACGTAATGAATGATTCGCTCGGGTTCCTGGACCACGCGCAACACCTGGCTTTCGCCGATCCAGCCGGTGTCGCAGGGTTGGCCGCCGCCTTGGGGATGAAAGATCGTGGCACGCAGGATCACCGCGAATTCGTTGTCCTGCGGGGTGCATTCGAGCACTTCAACGTTGGCCTTGAGTTCATCATTATGAAAAAAGAGGCGAAGCGTCATATTCCGTGCCCTTATTAAAATACCTTTTTTAATTATATGGCGCGGCGGAATTGCGTGATAATCCGTTCAAACCTCAAAGGACTGTTGTGCTGTGAGCATAAATCTCCCCCTTCCGCTGCTGGGCGAAATGGCGATTTTCGTCAAGGTCGTCGAGGTCGGCAGCTTCTCCGAAGCCGCCCGCCAGTTGGGTTCGTCACCCTCGGCGGTGAGTCGCAGCATTTCCCGTCTGGAGAAGGCGCTGGCGACTCGCTTGCTGCAACGCACCACGCGCAAGTTGCGCTTGAGCGAAGGGGGCGAGGAGGTGTTCAAGCGCTGCAGCGAGATGGTCAGCGCCGCCAAGTCGGTGATGGAAATCAGCGGTCAGTTCACCCACGAGGCCGAAGGGCTGGTGCGGGTCAGCGTGCCCAAGGCCGTGGGGCGTTTTGTCGTGCATCCGTACATGCCTGAGTTTCTGCGGCGTTACCCCAAGGTCGATGTCGAGCTGTTATTGGAAGATCGCAACATCGACCTGATCGACGACAACGTGGACCTGGCCATCCGCATCACCGATCGGCCGCCGGCGGGGCTGGTCGGGCGCCAGTTGCTGACCATCGATCATATGCTGTGCGCCACGCCGCAGTACCTGGCCGAGCACGGGACGCCGAGCCATCCCCACGATCTGCTCAACCACAGTTGCATTTACCTGGGTGAAACCCCCAGCGATGCGCGCTGGAAGTTCAAGAAGGGCAGCAAGTCGGTGACGGTTGGCGTGCGTGGGCGTTATGCGGCCAATCACACCGGGGTACGGCTGGGGGCGGTGCTGGAGCATATCGGCATCGGCAGCTTGCCGTACTTCACCGCGCGGCATGCCCTGGAGCAGGGCTTGCTGGTGCAGGTTCTACCGGACTGGACGTTTCTCGCTTCCTACCATGGCGGTGCCTGGCTGTTGCATTCGCCAACCCGTTACCTGCCGCCGAAGCTGCGGGTATTCATCGATTACCTGGTGGAGTGCCTGGCCAAGGAGCCGACCTTGAGCCGGCAGGGCAAGCAGGAGGCGAAAGGCTACGAACAGCCCGAAGGCGATGGCGCGGGTTGAGCCAGCCACTCATGGGTAGAAAAAAAGGCCCGCCGGTTCAACCGTGCGGGCCTTTGTAGTGTCCGGGCCGGACTCAGTGCTTGCTGTCCTGGGCGGAGAGCGCCAGCAGTTGCTTTTCCTGGTTCCAGTCGAACGGTTCATCATTCTGCTCGGCCTCGTAGCGACGCTCTTCGAGCGCCTGGTACAGGTCGATTTCCTCGTCGGGCATGTAGTGCAGGCAATCCCCAGCAAAGAACCACAGCAGGTCGCGCGGTACCAGATGGGCGACCTGTGGATAACGCTGCATCACCTGGCACAGCAGATCCTGGCCCAGGTACTGGCTTTCGATCGGGTCGATCGGCAGCGAGGCGCGCAGTTCGTCGAAGCGTTCCAGGAACAAGGCATGGCTTTCTTCGGGAACCTGCTCGGCTTCACCTACGGCGACCAGGATACTGCGCAAATGGTCGAGCAGGACGAGATGATCGGCGACGACGTTGGACATGACATGAGTCCTCAACAGCAAAACGGGCGCGGGAGTATATAGCTCCCGCGCCCGGTTTCATAATCCGCCTGACGGTCCTGCGCCTTAGCGGGTTTTCCCTTCGCTCAGGGTCAGCTCTTCCTTGGCAAAATCATCGACATCGATGACTTTGCGGCGGGCGGCTTCAGCCTCGCGCAGGGTCTGGGCTTCCACCGGTTGCAACACGCCGGCCTCCAGCGCGGCGTCGATGGCATGTTCACCGGCCACCGGTTTGACCTGGCCACTTTTCAGCGCCTCGTGCAGTTTTTTCTGCAGCGGGTGACTGGCGCTCAACAAGTCGAAGGCGTGTTGCAGGGCGCCGACAGGGTCTTGCGTCGATTGTGGGCGGTAGCAGCCGGCCAGCAGCTCTTCCAGGGTCGGGTCGCCCTTGGCCCGGCCGATGATTGCGGCGACCTCGGCGTCCAGCTGGTCGGACGGACCTTTGTGACGGCGGCCGAACGGGAATACCACCACCCGCAGCAGGCAACCCAGCACCCGGTTCGGGAAGTTCTCGAGCAGTTCGTCCAGGGCTCGTTCCGACTGGCCGAGGCTTTCTTCCAGGGCCCAGGTGAACAGCGGCCGCAGATGCTCCGGCGAATCCAGGTCGTGGTAGCGCTTGAGTGCGGCGGAGGCGAGGTACATGTGGCTGAGCACATCGCCGAGGCGTGCCGACAGGCGTTCGCGACGCTTCAGCTCGCCGCCCAGCAGCATCATGCTCAGGTCGGCCAGCATGGAGAAGGCCGCGGCCTGTCGGTTGAGGGCGCGGAAGTAACCCTGGCTGAGCTTGTCCCCCGGCGCCTGTTCGAAGTGCCCCAGGCCCAGGTTCAGCACCAGGGTGCTGGCTGCGTTGCCCACGGCAAAACCGATGTGCTTGAGCAGCAGGCCGTCGAATTCGACCAGCGCCTGATCGTGGTCTTCGCGACCGGCCAGGGCCATTTCCTTGAGCACGAACGGATGGCAGCGAATGGCGCCCTGGCCGAAGATCATCAGGTTGCGCGAGAGAATGTTCGCGCCTTCCACGGTGATGAAGATCGGCGCGCCTTGCCAACTGCGGCCCAGGTAGTTGTTCGGGCCCATGATGATGGCCTTGCCGCCGTGCACGTCCATCGCGTGGCCGATGCACTCGCGGCCGCGCTCGGTCAGGTGGTACTTGAGAATCGCCGACAGCACCGAAGGCTTTTCCCCCAGGTCGACCGCATTGGCCGTGAGCATGCGCGCGCTGTCCATCAGCCAGGCGTTGCCGCCGATGCGGGCCAGGGCTTCCTGGATGCCTTCGAAGGCGTTGAGCGGGACGTTGAACTGCTCACGCACCTGGGCATACTGGCCGGTCACCAGGCTGGTGAACTTGGCCGCGCCAGTGCCGACGGCCGGCAGGGAAATGGAGCGGCCGACCGACAGGCAGTTCATCAGCATCATCCAGCCCTTGCCGAGCATTTCCTGGCCGCCGATAAGGAAGTCCAGGGGAATGAACACGTCCTTGCCGGAGTTCGGACCGTTCATGAAGGCAGCGCCGAGCGGCAGGTGGCGACGGCCGATCTCCACGCCGGGGGTGTCGGTCGGAATCAGCGCCAGGCTGATCCCCAGGTCTTCATCGTCACCCAGCAGATGGTCCGGGTCGTAGGCCTTGAAGGCCAGGCCGAGGAGGGTGGCGACCGGGCCCAGGGTGATGTAGCGCTTTTCCCAGTTCAGGCGCAGGCCGAGGGTTTCCTCGCCTTGCCATTGGCCTTTGCAGATCACCCCGGTATCGGGCATGGCGCCGGCGTCGGAGCCGGCCAGCGGGCCGGTGAGGGCGAAACAGGGGATATCGTCGCCACGGGCCAGCCGCGGCAGGTAGTGATTACGCTGTTCGTCGGTGCCGTAATGCAGCAGCAATTCGGCCGGGCCGAGGGAGTTGGGGACCATCACGGTGGACGCCAGGTCGCCGCTGCGGGTCGCCAGTTTCATCGCCACCTGTGAGTGGGCATAGGCGGAGAAGCCCTTGCCACCGAACTCCTTGGGGATGATCAGGGCAAAGAAACCGTGTTGCTTGATGTGCTCCCAGGCCGCAGGCGGCAGGTCCATGGACTGGCCGATCTGCCAGTCGCTGACCATGGCGCACAGCTCTTCGGTGGGGCCGTCGATGAAGGCCTGTTCCTCTTCGCTCAGTTGCGCTTTCGGGTAGGCCAGCAGCTTGTCCCAGTCCGGACGGCCGCTGAACAGTTCACCGTCCCACCAGACCGTGCCGGCATCGATGGCGTCGCGTTCGGTTTGCGACATCGGTGGCAGGACTTTCTGGAACCAACTGAACAGCGGGGCGCTGAAGTACTTGCGGCGCAGGTCGGGCAGTAGCAAGGGCGCTGCCACCGCGGCCAGCAATACCCAGAAGATCAGCAGCAACCAGCCCGGTGCACGGCTGAAGGCGCCCATGGCCAGCAGGTAGACGGCCACCACACCCAGGGCGGGCAGGGGCGCAATGCGGCGGTGGGCCAGGTAGGCAATACCGACCAGCAGAACCAGTATCCACAACAACAGCATATTTAATCCTCCGTGAAACCAGGGGCAAAATCACCCACAGAGCTTAGTCGGCATCCGACAAAAGGGGTGACAGGGCAGTGCGCTTGCAGCGGCAAGAAGAAGCGGACGCAGACGTCAGGCATCGGGTCAGCAGCGTGTCGATCTTGTCAGGCTCGAAGCGGCAGCCTCTGATATTTGGCCGAAACGTCGTTATCGCTGGGATGAGGCCGTCGTTAGACTCGGGACTTCACTCGGAGATCATCCCCATGCACGAGTACCTGAGTCCCAGCCGCTTCATCGATAGTGACCACCCCGCGGTGGTGGAGTTCGCGGAAACTCATCGTGGCGCCAGCAGCGATCCGTTGGAGCAGGCGGTGAACCTCTATTACGCGGTGCGCGAGGCCGTGCGCTACAACCCCTACACCTTCAGTCGCGACCCCGAGACCCTGCGTGGCAGCCATGCCCTGGCTACCGGCGAAAGTTACTGCGTGCCCAAGGCCACCCTGCTTGCCGGCTGCGCGCGGCATTGCGGGATCGCCGCGCGGATCGGCCTGGCGGACGTGCGCAATCACTTGTCGACCCCGCGTTTGCTGGAGTTGCTGCGCAGTGATGTGTTTGCCATGCACGGCTATACCGAGCTGTACCTGCAAGGACGCTGGGTCAAGGCCACGCCGGCGTTCAACCGGAAACTCTGCGAGATGTACGATGTGGCGCCCCTGGAGTTCGATGGCCGCCACGACAGCGTATTCCACCCCTTCAACCGCCAGGGCGAGCAGATGATGGAATACGTGCTGGACCACGGACAATTCGCCGACGTCCCCGAGACCTTCTTCTTCAAACACCTGGAAAAGTGTTATCCGCATCTGTTCGCCGAGCAGATGCCGTTGCTGCTGGGCGACATGCAGAGTGATTTGAGTCAGGTCTGATCCGGCGTAGACTGCCTCGGCATTCATCACTGAGGAGCGGTCATGCTGAAGATCTGGGGTCGGAAAAACTCGTCGAATGTCAGGAAAGCATTGTGGTGCGCCGAAGAGCTCGGGCTGACCTACGAGGCGGTGGATGCCGGTGGTGCCTTCGGTGTGGTGGATACCCCGGAATATCGGGCGATGAATCCCAATGGGCGGATTCCGCTGATCGAGGACGACGGCTTTGTGCTGTGGGAGTCCAACACCATCGTGCGTTATCTCGCCGCGCGCCATGCCGCCGGTACGGCCTGGTACCCGAGCGATGTACAGGCGCGAGCCTCGGCCGAGAAGTGGATGGACTGGACCACTTCGACCTTCGCCGAACCCTTCCGGCACCTGTTCTGGGGTGTGCTGCGCACGCCGGCACAGCAGCAGGACTGGGACAAGATCAATGCTGCGCTGAACAGTTGCGGCGAACTGCTGGCCGTGGTCGACCAGGCCCTGGCCGAACATCCCTACCTGTCCGGCGAGGAAATCGGCATCGGCGATATCCCTCTGGGCAGCTTCATTTATGCCTGGTTCGAAATGCCCATCGAACGCCCGCAATTGTCTAATCTGCAAGCCTGGTACGCTCGCCTGCAACAGCGTCCGGCCTACCGCAAGGCGGTGATGACTGCGTTGACTTAATACTGACTATCAATACGGGTGACTGTACTTGTGCGGCGTCGGCAAGCACCATTGGGTGTATCCGGCGCCGTTGCAATGCAGGCGGTCCGCCCTTACCTATAATGTTCTCCCTTCTTGGTGCGTAAATCCGATATGAGTTCCGCTCTGTCCATCCGGCAGCTAACCAAAACCTACGGCAACGGTTTCCAGGCCCTGAGTGGTATCGATCTGGATGTCGCCGAAGGTGACTTCTTCGCCTTGCTCGGCCCTAACGGTGCCGGCAAATCCACCACCATCGGCATCCTCTCGACCCTGGTCAACAAGACCAGCGGCACGGTGAATGTCTTCGGCCATGACCTGGACCGCGAGCCCGCCGCGCTCAAGCGCTGCATCGGCGTGGTGCCACAGGAATTCAACTTCAACCAGTTCGAGAAGACCTTCGACATCGTGGTGACCCAGGCCGGTTACTACGGTATCCCGACCAAGGTCGCCAAGGAGCGGGCCGAGCAGTACCTGACCCAGCTCGGCTTGTGGGACAAGCGCGATGTGCCGTCGCGCTCGCTGTCCGGCGGCATGAAGCGCCGCCTGATGATTGCCCGCGCCCTGGTGCACGAGCCGCGCCTGTTGATCCTCGACGAACCGACTGCCGGCGTGGACATCGAGCTGCGGCGTTCGATGTGGACCTTCCTCACCGAACTGAACCAGAAAGGCATCACCATCATCCTCACCACCCATTACCTGGAGGAGGCTGAGCAGCTGTGCCGCAATATCGGCATCATCGACCACGGCACCATCGTCGAGAACACCAGCATGCGCCAGCTGCTGAGCCAGCTGCATGTGGAAACCTTCCTGCTCGACCTGAAGACCGACCTGAAGGTGGCGCCGCAACTGATCGGTTATCCAAGCAAACTGCTGGACAGCCACACCCTGGAAGTCCAGGTCGACAAAGCCGTGGGTATCACCGCGCTGTTCAGCCAGTTGGCCCAGCAGAACATCGAAGTGCTGAGCCTGCGTAACAAAACCAATCGCCTTGAGGAGCTGTTCGTGTCCCTGGTGGAGAAAAACCTGTCGAAGGTGGCGGTATGAGTTCCGAGCTACGGCCCAACCTTGTCGCGCTCAACACTATCGTCTATCGCGAAGTCCGGCGTTTTACCCGGATCTGGCCGCAGACCCTGCTGCCGCCGGCGATCACCATGGTTCTGTACTTCGTGATCTTCGGTAACCTGATCGGTCGGCAGATCGGCGACATGGGTGGTTTCACCTACATGGAGTACATCGTGCCGGGCCTGATCATGATGTCGGTGATCACCAACTCCTACGGCAACGTGGTCTCGAGCTTCTTCGGCAGCAAGTTCCAGCGCTCCATCGAGGAGTTGATGGTGTCGCCGGTGTCGCCGCACACCATCCTCATCGGCTACACCCTGGGCGGTGTCCTGCGGGGGCTGGCGGTGGGCGTGATCGTGACGCTGCTGTCGCTGTTCTTCACCCACCTCCAGGTGCATCACCTGGGCATCACCTTGCTGGTGGTGGTCCTCACCGCGACGATCTTTTCCCTGTTGGGCTTTATCAACGCAGTGTTCGCGCGCAATTTCGACGATATCTCGATCATCCCGACCTTCGTGCTGACCCCGCTGACCTACCTGGGCGGGGTGTTCTACTCCATCACCCTGCTGCCACCGTTCTGGCAGACGGTGTCGCTGGCCAACCCGGTGCTGCATATGGTCAACGCCTTCCGTTTCGGCATCCTCGGGGTTTCCGATATCCAGATCAGCGTGGCCATTACCTTCATGCTGGTGGCGACCGTGGTCCTGTACTTCGGTTGTGCCCGCCTGCTGGTCAGCGGTCGCGGCATGCGCCAGTAAGCCCGCGCAGAAACGACAACGGCCTCCCTCGGGAGGCCGTTTGCGTTTCTACAGCCGGCTCTGCTTGCGGCGGCGCCATTGCCGGCTGACCCACCAGCGCCAGTACAGCATGGTCAGGCAATAGGCGAGGGCGCCCAGCACCAGGCCGGCCACCAGCGAGCCCAGCAGGAAGGGTTGCCAGAGGGTCGAGAGTTCGCCGCTGATCCATTCCCAGGTCAGCTCGTCGGGCAGGGTCCGGGCGGGTACGTTCATCAACCAGGCACCGATCTGATAGGTGCAGAAGAACACCGGTGGCATGGTGATCGGATTGGTCAGCCAGACCAGGCTCACGGCAATTGGCATGTTGCCGCGCACGGAAATGGCCAGCACGGCTGCCAGCAGCATTTGCGCCGGGATCGGCATAAAGGCCGCGAACAAACCGACCGCCATGGCGCGCGCCACGGAGTGCCGATTGAGGTGCCAGAGGTTGGGGTCATGCAGCAACGTGCCAAGAAAGCGTAAGGACTTGTGTTCCCTGATGCTGGTCGGATCTGGCATGTAACGTTTGAATAGGCGCCGGGGCATAAGGCTTCTCGGTCAGTTCAAGCGGCAAGTATGCCCGGATTCTAGAAGGCGCCCATTCAGACTTTGTGACAAATGATAAAGCCGGCCCCCGGTCCGCTGAGCTAAGCCAAGGAGTGACAACACTCAAAAACTGCTCAAGGACGGGCTTATGCGCACAGGGATGCTGGCGTTGGCGGCGGGGCTTTTGTGCCTGCGCTTTTTGCCGGCGCTACCAGCGATCGGATGGTTGGCAGTGCTACCGGTAGTGGCCTTGATGCTGTTGCCGTTTCGCACCTATCCATTGGCCCTTTTTCTGTTGGGCCTGGCGTGGGCCTGCATCAGCGCGCAATGGGCGCTGGATGATCGTTTGGCGGAACCGCTCGACGGGCAGACTCGCTGGCTCGAAGGTCGAGTGGTGGGGTTGCCGCAGCAGGCCGAGGGGCTGGTGCGTTTTGAGCTGGAAGACGGGCGGGCGCGGCGCGGCCGGATCCCGCAACGCCTGCGCCTGGCCTGGTATGGCGGGCCGCCGGTGCACAGCGGCGAACGCTGGCGCCTGGCGGTGAAGCTCAAGCGACCTGCCGGCCTGGTCAATCTGCAAGCCTTCGATCACGAGGCCTGGCTGCTGGCCCAGCGCATCGGCGCCACGGGCACGGTCAAGGATGGGCAACTGCTGGTTGCCGCGGAGGGCGGCTGGCGCGCGCGCATTCGCCAGCGCTTGCTGCAAGTCGATGCCCACGGGCGCGCCGGCGGCCTGGCGGCCCTGGTGCTGGGCGATGGTTCGGGCTTGAGCCAGGAAGACTGGCGTGTCTTGCAAGACACCGGGACCGTGCACCTGATGGTGATTTCCGGGCAGCACATCAGCTTGCTGGCTGCGGTGATGTACGCCCTGGTGGCGGGGCTGGCCCGTTACGGCCTGTGGCCCGGACGCTGGCCCTGGCTGCCCTGGGCCTGCGGGCTGGCATTCGCCTCGGCCCTGGGGTACGGGTTGCTGGCGGGGTTCGATGTGCCGGTGCGCCGTGCCTGTGTGATGGTGGCCCTGGTGCTGATCTGGCGCCTGCGCTTTCGCCACCTGGGCGCCTGGTGGCCGTTCCTGCTGGCATTGGATGCGGTGTTGCTGTTCGAGCCGCTGGCCAGTCTGCAGCCGGGGTTCTGGCTGTCCTTTACCGCGGTGGCGGTATTGATCCTGATCTTTGGCGGGCGCCTGGGAGGCTGGCGCTGGTGGCAGTCCTGGACCCGTATTCAATGGTTGATCGCCATCGGCCTGTGCCCGGTGCTGCTGGCGCTGGGGTTGCCCATCAGTCTCAGCGGGCCGCTGGCCAATCTGCTGGCGGAACCCTGGATCAGCCTGCTGGTGCTGCCGCCGGCGTTGCTCGGCACCTTATTGCTGGCGGTGCCTTACCTGGGCGAAGGCTTGCTCTGGCTGGCCGGTGGTTTGCTGGACCTGCTGTTTCGCGGCCTGACCCTGCTGGCTGCCCAGTGGCCGGCGTGGGTAGCGCCGGCCATACCGCTCTGGGCCTGGAGCATCAGCGCGCTGGGAGCCTTGCTGCTGTTGCTGCCTGCGGGCGTGCCGCTACGTCCCTTGGGCTGGCCGATGCTGCTGTTGGTGGTGTTCCCGCCGAAAAACACGCTGCCATATGGCGAGGCGGAAGTCTGGCAACTGGATGTCGGGCAGGGCCTGGCGGTGCTGGTACGGACTCGCGAGCACGCGATGCTGTATGACGCCGGTCCGCGTTTGGGGGACTCCGACCTGGGCGCGCGGGTAGTGCTGCCGTCCTTGCGCAAGCTGGGCGTCGCGCGCCTCGACCTGATGCTGCTCAGCCACGCCGATGCCGATCATGCCGGTGGCGCCGAGGCCATTCAGCGAGGCTTGCCGGTGGCCAGGCTGGTCAGCGGCGATCCCGAGGGTTTGCCGGCCTATTTACCGGCAGAGCCTTGCGCCAGCGGCGAGGAGTGGCAATGGGACGGGGTGCGTTTTTCCCTGTGGCAATGGGCAGGTGCGCAGAACGGTAACCAGAAGTCCTGCGTGATGCAGGTCGAGGCCCAAGGCGAGCGTTTGCTGCTGACGGGGGATATCGATGCCCTGGCCGAACGCGCCTTGCTGGATACCCCGCTGGCCGTCGAGACCCACTGGTTGCAGGCGCCGCACCACGGCAGTCGCAGCTCGTCGTCCGCGGCCCTGCTCAAGGCCCTTGCACCTTCGGCGGTGCTGATCTCCCGTGGGCACGGCAATGGGTTTGGGCATCCGCACCCGCAGGTCGTCGAACGTTATCGCCAGCAAGGGACCGCCATTTACGACAGTGCGGAGCAGGGAGCGCTGCGGCTGATGCTGGGCACTTACACCGAACCGACGAGCCTGCGGGCGCAGCGACGCTTTTGGCGCAAATGGCCACTATCTCCTTAAATAACCGAGAGTTATTAAAGCCTGAAGGCATGCGACATCAGGTTCTTCGGTGCATTCGGCCCCTATGTTAGAGTGGCGCACTTTTTCGAGGGGACTGTCACTGTGTGGGAATTGGTCAAATCCGGCGGCTGGATGATGTTGCCGATCATTCTGAGTTCCATTGTCGCGGTCGGCATCATTGCCGAGCGTCTGTGGACCCTGCGGGCCAGCCGCGTTACCCCGCCTCATCTGCTGGGCCAGGTGTGGCGCTGGATCAAGGACAAACAGCTGAACAAGGACAAGCTCAAGGAACTGCGCGCCCATTCGCCCCTGGGCGAGATCCTGGCCGCTGGCCTGGCCAACTCCAAGCATGGCCGCGAGGTCATGAAAGAGTGCATCGAGGAAGCCGCCGCCCGGGTCATCCACGAACTGGAGCGCTACCTCAATGCCCTCGGCACCATCGCCGCCATGGCCCCGCTGCTGGGCTTGCTGGGTACGGTGCTGGGCATGATCGATATTTTCAGCTCGTTCATGGGCTCGGGGATGACCAGCAACGCCGCGGTGCTGGCGGGTGGTATTTCCAAGGCGCTGATCACCACCGCGTCCGGCCTGATGGTCGGTATCCCGGCAGTGTTCTTCCACCGTTTCCTGCAACGCCGAGTCGATGAGCTGGTGGTTGGCATGGAGCAGGAAGCCATCAAACTGGTCGAAGTGGTGCAGGGCGACCGCGACGTCGATCTGGCCGAGGGCAAAGCGTGAAATTCCGCCGCAAGCCACGGGAAACCATCGATATCAACCTCGCGTCGTTGATCGACGTGGTGTTTATCCTGCTGCTGTTTTTCGTCGTGACCACCACCTTTACCCGGGAAACCCAGTTGCGCGTCGAGTTGCCGGAGGCCGTCAGCGGCTCGCCGGCCGAAGACCAGCAGACCAAGCAACTGGATATCGCCATCAGCGCCGACGGGGTGTTTTCGGTGAACAACCAGGTGCTGCCCAAGAGCGACCTGGCCAGCCTGATCGAAGCCTTGCAGAAGGAGTCGGCGGGCGACACCAGCCTGCCGCTGTCCATCAGTGCCGACGGCAAGGCCCAGCACCAGGCCGTCATTACCGCGATGGATGCCGCCGGCAAGCTCGGTTTCAGCCATCTGCGCATGACCACCGTCGAGGCGGCGCCAGCACCCTGATGGCCATGTCCGATCATTTGCTCGCTGCCTGGTACAACGGCCATCCCGCGCTGAAACTGCTGCAGCCCCTGGAGTGGCTCTATCGCCGGGTGGTGGTGCGCAAGCGCGAACGCTTCCTGGCCGGTGAGGGCAATGTTTACCAGCCGCCGGTGCCGCTGGTGGTGGTCGGCAATATCACCGTGGGCGGTACTGGCAAGACGCCGCTGATCCTGTGGTTGATCGAGCATTGCCAGCGCAGCGGGCTGCGGGTCGGCGTGGTCAGCCGTGGTTACGGCGCCAAGCCGCCGCAGTGGCCATGGCGGGTCGCCGCCGAGCAGAGCGCCGCAGTCGCCGGCGACGAGCCTTTGCTGATCGTCCAGCGCAGCGGCGTGCCGCTGATGATCGACCCCGATCGCAGTCGTGCCGTGCGAGCCCTGCTGGCCGCCGAGCCGCTGGACCTGATTCTCTCCGACGACGGCATGCAGCATTACCGCATGGCTCGCGACCTCGAACTGGTGCTGATCGACGCCGCGCGCGGGCTGGGCAACCGGCGTTGCCTGCCGGCCGGGCCACTGCGCGAGCCGGTCGAGCGCCTGCAAAGCGTCGACGCAGTGCTCTACAACGGCGCCAGCGACGATCGCGAGGATGGCTTCGCCTTTCGCCTGGTGCCCACCGCCCTGGTCAATCTGCAAAGCGGCGAGCGCCGCGGGCTTGAGCACTTCGCGCCGGGGCAGGCATTGCACGCGGTGGCCGGTATCGGCAATCCGCAACGTTTCTTCACTACCCTTGAAACGCTACACTGGCAGCCTGTCCCGCATGCTTTCGCCGACCACGCCGAATACAGCGCGCAGGCGCTGAGTTTCACCCCGGCGTTGCCGCTGGTCATGACCGAAAAGGATGCGGTGAAGTGCCGTGCCTTCGCGGCTCCCGACTGGTGGTACCTGGCGGTGGATGCTGTGCCATCCCCGGCCTTCGTGGCCTGGTTCGATACGCAGCTGATGCGCCTGTTGCCCGCTCGTCTTCTGCCTTAACGCTTCTATCCAGGGAATTCTCATGGACACCAAATTGCTCGATATCCTC
The DNA here is from genome assembly GCF_017351415.1 of Pseudomonas sp. FW305-25. NCBI lineage: Bacteria > Pseudomonadati > Pseudomonadota > Gammaproteobacteria > Pseudomonadales > Pseudomonadaceae > Pseudomonas > Pseudomonas sp. FW305-25. Next base: position 118,751 of record NZ_JACNDE010000001.1, read on the forward strand.
GCTTGCCCGATCTGCAAGGGACCGCTCAAGCTCAGCGCCGACAAGACCGAGCTGATCAGCAAGGGCGCCGGCCTGGCCTATCCGATTCGCGATGGCATCCCGGTCATGCTGGAAAGCGAAGCCCGCACCCTCAGCACCGACGAGCGCCTGGATAAATGACCACAGCCTTTACCGTTGTCATTCCAGCCCGATTCGCCTCCACCCGCCTGCCGGGTAAACCGCTGCAGATGATCGCCGGCAAGCCGATGATCCAGCACGTCTGGGAACAGGCCTGCAAGAGCGCCGCCCAGCGTGTGGTGGTGGCGACCGACGACGCGCGAATCGTCGAAGCCTGCCAGGGCTTCGGCGCCGAAGCGGTGTTGACCCGCGAGGACCACAACTCCGGGACCGATCGCCTGGCGGAAGTCGCCAGCCAGTTGGGTCTGGCCGCGGATGCCATCGTGGTCAATGTCCAGGGCGACGAGCCATTGATCCCGCCGGCGGTGATCGACCAGGTGGCCGCCAACCTGGCCGCCCACACTGAAGCGAGCATGGCCACCCTGGCCGAGCCGATCGAAGACGTCGAGACCCTGTTCAACCCGAACGTGGTCAAGGTGGTCAGTGACATCAACGGCCTGGCCCTGACCTTCAGCCGCGCCACCTTGCCCTGGGCGCGCGACGCCTTTGCGAAAAACCGCGACCTGCTGCCGGAAGGCGTGCCTTATCGCCGCCATATTGGCATCTATGCCTACCGCGCCGGCTTCCTGCATGACTTCGTCAGCTGGGGCCCGTGCTGGCTGGAGAACACCGAGTCGCTGGAGCAGTTGCGGGCCTTGTGGCACGGCGTGCGTATCCATGTCGCCGATACCCTGGAAGCGCCGCCTGGTGGTGTCGATACTGCCGAAGACCTTGAGCGCGTTCGTCGCCTGCTGGAGGCCTGATGCGGGTTCTGTTTGTCTGCCTGGGCAACATCTGCCGTTCGCCGACGGCGGAGGGCGTATTGCGCCACAAGTTGCGCGAAGCGGGGCTGGCCGATCGGGTCGAAGTCGCGTCCGCGGGGACCGGCGAATGGCACATCGGCAAGGCGCCGGACAAGCGCAGCCAGCGCGCGGCGCTGTTGCGCGGCTACGACCTGTCGGCCCAGCGCGCCCAGCAGGTCAGCAGTGCGGACTTTGCCCGCTACGACCTGATCCTGGCCATGGACGAAAGCAACCTGCGCAATCTCAAGGCGCTGCAGCCGGCCCAGGGCAAGGCCGAGCTGGACCTGTTCCTGCGCCGCTACGAGGCGGCGGTGGACGAGGTACCGGATCCTTACTACGACGGTGAGCAAGGTTTCGAGCAGGTGCTGGACCTGATCGAGTACGCCAGCGACCGGCTGGTGATCGAGCTGAAGGGGCGGCTATGAGCTTGCATCTGCAGTCCCAGGTTTCCCTCAAGCCTTTCAACACCTTCGGCGTCGATGTGCGCGCGCAGCTGTTCGCCGAGGCCCACAGCGATGCCGACGTGCGTGAGGCGCTGGCCTGTTCGGCGCAGCATCAACTGCCGCTGCTGGTGATTGGCGGCGGCAGCAACCTGCTGCTGACCGCGGATATTCCAGCGCTGGTCTTGCGCATGAGTACCCGTGGCATTCGCCTGCTGAGCGACGATGGCCAGCAGGTAGTAGTCGAAGCCGAAGCGGGTGAAACCTGGCATCCCTTCGTGCAGTGGACCTTGCAACAGGGCTTGTCCGGCCTGGAAAACCTCAGCCTGATTCCGGGGACTGTGGGCGCCGCACCGATGCAGAACATCGGTGCCTACGGGGTCGAGATCAAGGATGTGTTCGCCGGCCTGACCGCACTGGATCGGCAGAGCGGCGAGTTGCGCGATTTCAGCCTGGAGGAATGTCAGTTCGCCTACCGCGATAGCCTGTTCAAGCAAGAGGCCGGCCGCTGGCTGATTCTGCGGGTGCGTTTTGCCCTGGCCCGCAGCGAGCATCTGCATCTGGAATATGGCCCGGTGCGCCAGCGCTTGAGCGAGCAGGGCATCGAGCAGCCGACGGCCAGCGATGTCAGTCGCGCCATTTGCAGCATCCGCAGCGAAAAACTGCCGGACCCGGCGGTACTGGGCAATGCCGGCAGTTTCTTCAAGAATCCGGTGGTGTCCGCTGCGCTGGCGGCCGAGATCAGGCAGCGGCATGCGGGGCTGGTGGGTTATCCACAGGCGGACGGGCAGGTGAAGCTGGCCGCTGGCTGGTTGATCGAACAGGCGGGCTGGAAGGGCTTCCGCGATGGCGATGCCGGGGTGCATCGTTTGCAGTCGCTGGTGCTGGTCAACTATGGCGGTGCCACGGGCTTGCAGCTGTTAAGCCTGGCACGAAGGATCCAGCAGGATATTGCCGAGCGCTTCCATGTTCAGCTGGAGATGGAGCCCAATCTCTATTGAGCCTGTTGAGCTAAGCTCAAGACGCGCCAGCAAAGCCTTGCACGGGTTCACACCCTGCAAGGCTTTTTTGTTAATTGCGGCTTAACTTAGCCTGCTAACAATGCAACTATTTGTACCCCAAAGGCCCGGTGAAGACTCCCCCCGTCTTCATAAGAGAGCCCATTAGCCTGAGTCGATCTGCTCCTGCAAGTCGTTGTACTCAACGGCAGATTGCTCGACCCCATAAACGGAAAATATGCGGGCGTGCCCATGATTACCCTGAAACTCAACGGTCAAGATCACCCACTGGATGTCACCGAGGACATGCCGCTGCTCTGGGCTATCCGCGACGTGGCGGGCTACAACGGCACCAAGTTCGGTTGCGGCATGGGCCTGTGCGGCGCATGCACCATCCATATCGACGGCTCCCCGGCGCGCAGTTGCATCACGCCGATCGGCTCGGTGGTCGGGCAGAATGTCAGCACCATTGACAACCTGCACAGCGACCCGGTCGGCAAAGTCGTGCAGCAGGCCTGGCTGGACAGCGCGGTGGCCCAGTGCGGCTACTGCCAGGGCGGGCAGATCATGTCGGCCACTGCCTTGCTCAAGGTCAACCCCAACCCCAGCGACGAACAGATCGAGGCCGCCATGGTTGGCAACATCTGCCGCTGTGGCACCTACAACCGGATCAAGACGGCGATCCGCCAGGCCTCCACCCACCTGAAGGAGGCCAAGGCATGAGCCAGCTGCCGAATGATTTTGCCTTGAGCAACCTCAGCCGCCGCGGTTTTCTCAAAGGCGTCGGAGCCACCGGCGCACTGGTGCTGGCGGCCAGTTGGGGTTGGCAGGACGCTTTCGCCGAAGAGAAGAAGTTCGGTGCCGACGGCATGCCCAACGGCTGGGTCGATGACCCCAAGGTGTACGTGAGCATCGCCGCCGACGGCAGCGTGACCGTGCTCTGCAACCGTTCGGAAATGGGCCAGGGTGTGCGTACCAGCCTGAGCATGGTGGTCGCTGACGAACTGGAGGCCGACTGGGCGCTGGTGAAGGTCAGGCAGGCGCCGGGCGACGAGGCGCTGTTCGGTAACCAGGACACCGACGGTTCGCGCAGCATGCGCCATTGGTACGAGCCGATGCGGCGCTGCGGTGCGGCGGCGCGGACCATGCTCGAGCAGGCAGCGGCCGAACAATGGAAAGTCCCGCTGGCCGAGTGCCGGGCGCAGTTGCATAAAGTGGTCCACCAGCCGAGCGGCCGTGAACTGGGCTACGGCGCCCTGGCCGCCGCGGCGAGCGCCCTGGCGGTGCCGGCCCGCGACAGCCTGCGTCTGAAGCAACCCAGCGAATTCCGCTACATCGGCAAGGAGGGCACCCGCGCCATCGACGGTGCGGACATCGTCAATGGCCAGGCGGTCTACGGCGCCGACGTGCATTTCGACGGCATGCTCTTCGCGACGGTTGCGCGCCCACGGGTCTATGGCGGCAAGGTCAAATCCTTCGATGGCAGCGCGGCGCTGAAGGTGCCGGGCGTGATCAAGGTGGTGCCGATCGAAAGTCGCCCGCTGCCTTCCGAGTTTCAGCCGCTGGGTGGTGTGGCGGTGATCGCCAGCAATACCTGGGCGGCGATCAAGGGTCGCGATGCGTTGAAGATCGAGTGGGACGATGGCGTCAACGCCGGCTACGACTCGATTGCCTACCGCAAGGAACTGGAAGCCGCGGCGCTCAAGCCCGGCAAGGTAGTACGCAGCACCGGCAATATCGACGACGCCATGGGCAGCGCCGACAGCAGCCTGGAGGCCTCCTACTACCTGCCGCACCTGGCGCAGGCGCCGATGGAACCGATGGTCGCCGTGGCGCGCTTCAAGGACGGCCAGTGCGAAGCCTGGGCTCCGAGCCAGGCGCCACAGGTGACCCGCGAACGTATTGCCGAGCGTCTGGGCATTCCCTTCGACAAGGTGACGGTCAACATCACCTTGCTCGGCGGTGGCTTCGGGCGTAAATCCAAGCCCGACTTCATCCTCGAGGCGGCGATTCTCGCCAAGGAAGTGCCAGGCAAGGCGGTACGGGTGCAATGGACCCGCGAAGACGACATTCACAATTCCTACTTCCACACCGTGTCGGCGGAATACCTCAAGGCCAGCCTGAACAAGGACGGCATGCCGTCCGGCTGGCTGCACCGCACCGTGGCGCCGAGCATCACCGCGCTGTTCGCCCAGGGCATGAACCATGAGGCCGCCTTCGAGCTGGGCATGGGCTTCACCAACCTGGCCTATGCGATTCCCAACGTGCGCCTGGAAAACCCCGAGGCCGCTGCGCATACCCGGGTTGGCTGGTATCGCTCGGTGTCGAACATCCCCCACGGTTTCGCCATCCAGAGCTTTGTCGACGAACTGGCCCATAAGGCGGGCCAGGACCCGTTGAAGTACCAGCTCAAACTGCTCGGGCCGGATCGCCGGATCGATCCGCGGACCTTGAGCGAAGAGTGGAACTACGGTGAGTCGCCGGAGCGTTACCCGATCGACACCGCCCGTATGCGTGGCGTGTTGGAGACGGCGGCCAAGGCGGCGGGCTGGGGCCGTAGCCTGCCCAAGGGCCGCGGCCTGGGGCTGGCGGTGCACTACAGCTTCGTCACCTATGTGGCGGCGGTGATCGAGGTCGAGGTCAAGGATGATGGCACCCTGATCGTGCACAAGGCCGATATCGCCGTGGACTGCGGTCCGCAGATCAATCCCGAGCGTATCCGCTCGCAGTTCGAGGGCGCCTGTGTGATGGGCCTGGGCAATGCGGTGGTGGGTGAGATCAGCTTCAAGGACGGCAAGGTCCAGCAGGACAACTTCCATATGTATGAAGTGGCGCGCATGTCCTTGGCGCCGAAGGAAGTGGCCGTGCATCTGGTGACGCCACCAGGCGATGTGCCGCTGGGTGGTGTCGGTGAGCCGGGCGTGCCGCCGATCGCGCCGGCCCTGTGTAATGCGATCTTTGCCGCCACCGGCAAGCGCATCCGCAACCTGCCAGTGCGTTACCAGCTGCAAGGCTGGCAACAAGCGAGCAAGGCCTGATGGACAGCGTTGATCTGAATGTCCTGCGCAGCGTGCTGGAATGGCGCCGCGCGGGGCAGCGCGTAACCTTATACAGCGTGGTCCAGACCTGGGGTAGCGCGCCACGGCCACCGGGCGCGATGCTGGCTTTGCGCGAAGACGGCATGGTGATTGGCTCGGTCTCAGGCGGTTGTATCGAGGACGACCTGATCGCCCGTTTGCACGATGGCCGCCTGCCTCTGGACGGGCCGCCAGTGCAACTGGTGACTTATGGCGTGACCCGCGAGGAGGCCGCGCGTTTTGGCCTGCCGTGCGGCGGCACCTTGCGCCTGACCGAGGAGCGGGTTGGCGATCCGGCCTGGGTCGCGGAACTGCTGGCTCGTTGCGAGGCGCATGAAATCGTCGCCCGGGAGTTGAACCTGAGCAGCGGTGAGGTGCTGCTAAAGCCGGCCAGCAAGACCGATGTGCTGAGCTTCGATGACACCACCCTGCGGGCGATCTATGGCCCGCGCTGGCGGCTGTTGCTGATCGGCGCCGGGCAGTTGTCGCGGTATGTGGCGGAAATGGCGCGGCTGCTGGACTTCGAAGTACTGATCTGCGATCCGCGCAAGGAGTTTGTCTACGGTTGGGAAGAGCAGCACGGGCGTTTTGTGCCGGGAATGCCGGACGATGCGGTGCTGAATATCGAGACCGACGAGCGTACGGCCATTGTCGCGCTGACCCATGACCCCCGGCTGGATGATATGGCGCTGTTGACTGCGCTCAATTCCCGGGCGTTTTACGTCGGGGCGCTGGGCTCTCGGGTCAATAGTCAGAAGCGTCGGGAGAATCTGGCCCAGCTGGGGCTGGAGCCGCAGGCCATCGAACGCTTGCACGGGCCCATCGGCCTGCATATCGGCAGCCATACACCGGCGGAGATTGCCCTGTCGGTGATGTCGGAGATCGTTGCCATCAAGAACGGCATCGACTTGTTGCAGAAAAAGCCGTCCCAAGTGGCTGCGCAGGTGAGCGCGTGAGCGAGTCGCTGTGCGCGGTCATCTTGGCCGCGGGGCAGGGCAGTCGTTTCCGACAGGCGGCGGGGGGCGGGCAAGACAAGTTGCTGGCTCCATGTCTGGGACGAGATGCGGTGATCAGGCCGGTAGTCGAGCAGGTCCTGAGGAGCTTGCCCGCACTGCTGGCCTGTAGAGTCCTGGTGACAACGCCGGACCGTACCGAGGTGATTGCCTTGGCTGAAGCCTATGGCTGCCAGGTGGTGCTTCTGGATTCGCCGGGCATGGGCGACAGCCTCGCGGCCGCCGTCGCAGCCTGCGCCGATGCCAGTGGCTGGCTGGTGGTGCTGGGGGATATGCCCTTTATCCTGCCGTCGAGTATCGAGAGCGTGGTGCGGGAACTGGGCGAGCAAATGATCCGGGTGCCTGTTTATAAGGGGGCCTATGGTCACCCGGTGGCTTTTGGCGCGGCCTTTGGTCAGGCGTTGCAGAGCCTGACCGGGGATCGAGGAGCCAGGCCGCTGTTTGCCGTGGGGCAGGTCGTCGAGGTGGAACTGGCGGATGCAGGCGTGTTGTGGGATGTGGATACGCCGCAGGCGTTGGTTTTTACCGGTTGAGATCGCTGGGTTCGCTTTCGCGGCGAAGATGTTGATCGAAGAATTGCAGGCATGAAAAAGCCCCGCCTGGGTGACCAGGCGGGGCTTTTTATCGGGCTAGGAATCAGACGAGGGGTTTAGGCTCGTGCTCTTCTTCCTGGGCCTTGGGCTTGTGCTCTACCACTTCTTCGACGGAGCGCGGGGCTTCGTCGGCGGCAGGCGCAGGTTGCTTGATGGCCGGTTCGGCAGCAGGAGCTGCCTCGACCGCCTCGGCAACCACCGGCGCAGGCTCGGCAGCCACTACGGCTTCTACCGGAGCTTCAGCGGCAGCAGCGGCAGCCAGTTCGGCTTCCTTCTGCAGGCGCTCGGCTTCGCGCTTGCGACGACGCACTTCACGTGGGTCGTTTGGCGCGCGACCGGTGCTGGTCAGGGCGCTGACCGGAGCGGCCTCGACAACCGGTGCAGCCACTTCGGCGGCAGGTGCCTCAACCGGCGCTGCCGGTGCGGCAGCCACAGGCTCGGCAACTACAGGTTCAGCAGCCACGACTGCTTCAGCCACAACTTCTGCGACTGGTGCAGGCGCTTCGGCAACGATCGCCTCGGCGGCACGCTCGAAGGCACGAGGCGCTTCCTGGGCTGGCTCTGCCGCTGGTGCTTCGGCGACTGGCGCTTCGACCACTGGCTCGGCAACGACTGCAGGTTGTTCTGCAACAATTGCAGGTTGCACAGCCTGTTCTTCGTGCTGTTCTTCACGAACCTGGGCGACTTCGACAGCAGGTGCTGCTGGAATCTCTACCGCAGTGGTGGCCTCGACGACCGGTGCTTCGACGGTCGGTGCGGCTTCCTGGACGGCAGCAGTGGCACGTTCGGCCTGCTCGTGAGCCTGGGCTTCGGCCGGGGCGCTGATCACGGTGCTGGCAACGGCAGCGGTTACCGCCAGGCCTGCGGCCAGATCGGCGCTGCTTGGCTCTTCGCTGTTTTCTTCCGAACCTTCGATCACATTGCCGTTGGCGTCACGCTGACGCTCACGACGGTTGCTGCGACGACGCTGGCCACGGGAGCGGCGGCGTGGACGATCGCCCTCGGCGTTCTCCTGACCGTCTTCCTGCAGTTGCTCTTCGTTCGGCAGCAGCTCTTCTTCAGCTACGGCAGCGGCCTGTTCGGCGCGAGGTTGACGCTCTTCACGCGGTGGGCGCGGTTGACGCTCTTCGCGTGGCTGACGAGCCGGACGTTCTTCGGCGGCAGCGGCAGGAGCGGCGTCCAGCGGTTCGCGCAGTTCACGCACGCGTTCTTCACGCTCGCCGCGTGGCTTGCGGTCTTCACGTGGTGGGCGTGGTTGACGCTCTTCGCGTGGCGGACGTGGCGCGCGCTCTTCGCGAGCGGTGGCCTGGACTTCCTCGCGAGCCTCGCGGACTTCGCGTGGCTGACGCTCTTCGCGGGCTTCGCGCGGTGCGCGCTCTTCACGAGGGGCGCGTTCTTCGCGTGGCTTGCGCTCTTCGTCGCGGCGACCGTTGCGATTGCGGCTCTGCTGACGACCGTTGCGGCGTTCTTCGTTGCGTGCAGGACGCTCGGTGGCCGGCTTTTCAACCACGACCGGAGCGGCTGGCTCTTCCTTGGTGGCGAACAGGCTGACCAGGGATTTCACCAGACCCTTGAACAGGCTTGGCTCGGCAACGGCGGCCGGAGCGGCAACCGGGGCGGCGGCCACTTCGGTTGGGACCGGTGCGTTGGCGCGGGCTGGAGCGGTCTTGACGGCGGCTTCCTGGCGAACCAGGGTGCGGGTCGCGGCGGCTGGCTGGACTTCTTCGGCTTCGGCAGCGGCAGCGGCGATTTCGTAGCTGGACTGGTTGATGCCGGCTTCCGGGCTGTCATCACGCAGACGCTGGACTTCGAAGTGCGGCGTTTCGAGATGGTCGTTCGGCAGAATGACGATACGAGCACGGGTGCGCAGTTCGATCTTGGTGATCGAGTTGCGTTTTTCGTTGAGCAGGAAGGCAGCAACCGGAATCGGCACTTGGGCGCGAACTTCGGCGGTGCGGTCTTTCAGGGCTTCTTCTTCGATCAGGCGCAGGATCGCCAGCGACAGCGATTCGACGTCACGGATGATGCCGGTGCCGTTGCAGCGTGGGCAGACGATGCCGCTGCTTTCGCCGAGGGATGGACGCAGGCGCTGGCGGGACATTTCCAGCAGGCCGAAGCGCGAGATGCGACCGACTTGGACGCGAGCGCGGTCGGCTTCCAGGCATTCGCGGACTTTCTCTTCCACGGCGCGCTGGTTCTTGGCCGGGGTCATGTCGATGAAGTCGATGACGATCAGGCCGCCGATGTCACGCAGGCGCAGCTGGCGAGCGATTTCTTCCGCTGCTTCCAGGTTGGTCTGCAGGGCGGTTTCCTCGATGTCGCTGCCTTTGGTGGCGCGCGCCGAGTTGATGTCGATGGACACCAGGGCTTCGGTCGGATCGATAACGATGGAGCCGCCGGAAGGCAGTTCGACGACGCGCTGGAAGGCGGTTTCGATCTGGCTTTCGATCTGGAAACGGTTGAACAGCGGAACGCTGTCTTCGTACAGCTTGATCTTGCTGGCGTACTGCGGCATCACCTGGCGGATGAAGGTCAGGGCTTCGTCCTGGGCTTCAACGCTGTCGATCAGCACTTCGCCGATGTCCTGGCGCAGGTAGTCACGGATGGCGCGGATGATCACGTTGCTTTCCTGGTAGATCAGGAAAGGCGCTGCGCGGTCCAGCGAGGCTTCTTTGATGGCGGTCCAGAGTTGCAGCAAGTAGTCGAGGTCCCACTGCATTTCTTCGCTGCTGCGGCCCAGGCCGGCAGTGCGAACGATCAGGCCCATGTCGGCAGGGGCGACCAGGCCGTTCAAGGCTTCGCGCAGTTCGTTGCGCTCTTCGCCTTCGATGCGACGGGAGATGCCACCGGCACGCGGGTTGTTCGGCATCAGCACCAGGTAACGACCGGCCAGGCTGATGAAGGTGGTCAGGGCTGCGCCCTTGTTGCCACGTTCTTCTTTTTCGACCTGAACGATGACTTCCTGGCCTTCGCTCAGGACGTCCTTGATATTGACGCGGCCTTCGGGAGCTTTCTTGAAGTATTCGCGGGAGATTTCTTTGAGGGGCAGGAAGCCGTGGCGCTCAGAGCCGAAATCGACAAAGGCAGCCTCGAGGCTTGGTTCGATGCGAGTGATACGGCCTTTATAGATGTTGGCCTTCTTCTGCTCGCGTGCACCGGATTCGATGTCCAGGTCGTAGAGGCGTTGGCCATCTACCAGTGCAACACGCAACTCTTCGGGTTGAGTTGCGTTAATCAGCATTCTTTTCATGTAGTACCGTCGGTTTCCGGGCTGCCGGAAACGGCGTTCGGCACACACGACTTCTCACGGTCGGTGTCAGGTGCGTCAGGAGCGGTTGGCCGCTCCAGTGTCTAGCGAAATCCGACCAGTTGGGGCGAACTCGCGACTCACGCGTCCTGCTTGCTGGGGTGACAAAAGGCACCTCTTAAGCAAAAGCTCAATCAGGAGGAGGAATCAACCGGCGACTGTGGACGAGATGAAGCGTCTTGATAAAGCCTAATGCTACACAGTCCAACGGTTGTGCATCTCCACCCTACACGTATCCCTGATAATTCGGGTGCTGCCGCGCGCAGAATCCGCAGCGGGTTGGCATTTACCGTGAGCTCCGAAAGGGGAGCTCACGCATCATGGCTAATTTAGGCGGTGTTTCCGAAGCGCTCGCTCGGGTTCGTTCGTAGCTGACTGCACTTTGTGAACTGGCCGTGAATATTTGCTCGAAAGGCGAGTGGAAACTCTGCTTTTCGGCGTGCTTCAGGCCTCATGTCACCTGCGCTTGTTACAACTGCAAAACTCCACCGTTCGTAGCGAAAGCCCCGTAGGACGGCCTCGCATCCTGGTGAATTGCGTTGGTCAGGGCCGGCTGTTGGCCGTTGGTCCGCTGTCCAGGCCGCTTTTGGCGGCGTTCGCGACTATAGCAGTAATCATTAAGTGCTTCAATTCCATAAAAAATTGTTATCATTTGCGCCATGACGACTACTGCCCCCTCGACCCCAGGCGTTCAACTGCTTGAGGTCTCGCCGGAATATGCCGGCCAACGAATCGACAATTTCCTCCTCGCTCGGCTCAAAGGCGTGCCCAAGACCTTGATTTACCGCATTTTGCGCAAAGGCGAAGTGCGGGTGAACAAGGGTCGGATCAAGCCCGAATACAAGCTGCAGGCGGGCGATATCGTGCGCGTGCCGCCGGTGCGCGTGCCGGAGCGTGACGAACCCGTGCCCGTGGCGCAGGGTTTGTTGCAGCGCCTGGAGGCTTCGATTGTCTATGAAGACAAAGCCCTGATCGTGATCAACAAGCCCGCCGGCATCGCTGTGCATGGTGGCAGCGGTCTGAATTTCGGGGTGATCGAAGCCTTTCGTCAGTTGCGCCCGGACGCCAAGGAGCTGGAGCTGGTTCACCGTCTCGACCGCGACACTTCCGGCCTGCTGATGATCGCCAAGAAACGCAGCATGCTGCGTCATTTGCATGAAGCCTTGCGCGGCGATGGTGTCGACAAGCGCTACATGGCGCTGGTACGCGGCAACTGGGCGACCTCGATCAAGCAGGTCCGTGCGCCGCTGCTCAAGAGCAACCTGCGTTCCGGCGAGCGCATGGTCGAAGTGAACGAAGAGGGCAAGGAGGCCTTGACCGTGTTCAAGGTGCTGCGCCGCTTCGGTGACTTTGCCACCATGGTCGAAGCCAAGCCGGTGACCGGTCGTACTCACCAGATCCGTGTGCATACCCTGCATGCCGGGCACTGCATTGCCGGCGACAGCAAGTATGGCGATGACGATTTCACCAAGGAAATCCGCGACCTGGGCGGTAAGCGCCTGTTTCTGCATGCCTATATGCTGACCGTGCCGCTGCCCGATGGCGGCGAGCTGAAATTGCAGGCGCCGGTGGATGAAATGTGGGCCAAGACCGTGGAGCGCCTGAGTGCATCCTGATTACAAGCTGCTGATCTTTGATTGGGACGGCACCCTGGCTGACTCCATTGGTCGGATAGTCGAGGCCATGCATGTGGCCTCCGATCGCTCGGGGTTTGCCCGGTGCGACGATTTTGCGGTCAAGGGCATTATCGGTCTGGGATTGCCGGAGGCGATCCGCACACTGTATCCGCACATCAGCGATGCCGAGCTGGTAGATTTTCGCCAGCACTATGCCGATCACTACATCGCTCTCGAGGCCGAGCCTTCTCCGTTGTTCGCCGGGGTGGTGCAGTCTCTCGAAGCTTTCCGGAGCGAGGGATATCATCTGGCGGTAGCGACCGGCAAGGCACGGCGTGGCCTGGATCGGGTGTTGAAGGCGCATGGCTGGGAAGATTATTTCGACATCACTCGCGCTGCTGACGAAACCGCGAGCAAGCCTCATCCGCTGATGCTCGAGCAGATCCTGGCGTATTGCGAGGTGCGCCCCGAGCAGGCGTTGATGGTGGGGGATTCCTCTTTCGACCTGCTGATGGCGCGTAACGCGGGCATGGCATCGGTTGCGGTCGGTTATGGCGCGCAATCGCTGGAAGTCTTGCAGGCTTACGAGCCGCGCCTGTCTATCGATAGTTTTCCTCAATTGCATGCCTGGCTCGGCCAGCGGGGCAATTGAGTCTTTTGGGGTAAAAGCATGAGCGACGAATGGAAGGCGCCGAGTAAATCGGCTGCCGACAGTGCTGACGACAAGAGCTGGAAGCTGCTGGAAAAGACCCTGCTGGCCGGTGTGCAAGAGCAGCGGCGTTCGCGGCGCTGGGGGATTTTCTTCAAGCTCCTGACCTTTGTTTATCTGCTTGTGGCCCTGGCGCTGTTTACGCCGTTGATGGATATGGAAAAAACCGCCACCCGCGGGGCCGGTTACACGGCGTTGGTCGAGGTGACGGGCGTGATCGCGGACAAGGAGTCGGCGAGCGCCGACAACATCGTGACCGGCTTGCGTGCGGCTTTCGAGGACTCGAAGGTCAAAGGCATTGTGCTGCGTATCAACAGTCCTGGCGGTAGCCCGGTACAGTCGGGTTATGTCTATGACGAAATCCGTCGTCTGCGTGGCTTGCATCCGGATATCAAGGTGTATGCAGTGATTTCCGATCTGGGGACTTCCGGCGCCTACTACATTGCCAGCGCCGCCGATCAGATCTATGCCGACAAGGCGAGCCTGGTCGGTTCCATCGGGGTCACGGCGGCCGGCTATGGTTTCGTCGGCACCATGGAGAAGCTGGGTGTGGAGCGTCGTACCTACACCTCGGGTGAGCACAAGTCGTTTCTGGATCCGTTCCAGCCGCAGAAGCCCGAGGAAACCCAGTTCTGGCAGGGGGTGCTGGATACCACTCATCGCCAGTTCATCGCCAGCGTCAAGCAGGGGCGTGGCGAGCGTCTCAAGGGCAAGGATCATCCGGAGCTGTTCTCCGGCCTGGTCTGGTCTGGCGAGCAGGCGCTGCAACTGGGCTTGATCGATGGGCTGGGGAGTGCCAGCTCGGTTGCCCGGGATGTGGTCGGCGAGAAGGAGTTGGTGGATTTCACCGTGCAGGAGTCGCCTTTCGATCGCTTCTCGAAAAAGCTGGGCGCCAGTGTTGCCGAGCATCTGGCCATGTGGATGGGCTTTCAGGGGCCGACACTGCGTTGATTGCGCTGTTTTAAAAAAAGCCGGCTCTATGGCCGGCTTTTTTAGTGTGGGTGGTCAGGGGATTTCCACGCTTTCGGCGAGCAGCATGTCTACCAGGCGGATCAGCGGCAGGCCGATCAGGCTGCTGGCGTCGCTGCCCTCGGTGCTGCGGAATAGGCTGATGCCCAGGCCCTCGGCCTTGAAGCTGCCGGCACAGTCATAAGGCTGTTCGGCGTGCAGGTAGCGTTCGATGCGGGCAGGGCTCAGCTCGCGCATATGCACGGTGAAGGGTATGCAGTCGACCTGGCAGTGGCCGCTCTTGCTGTTGAGCAGGGCTAGGCCGGTGAGAAAGGTCACGCTGGCGCCGCTGGCGGCGAGCAATTGCTCGCGCGCCTTTTCGAATGTGTGGGGCTTGCCGATGATGCGCTCGCCGAGCACCGCGACCTGGTCCGAGCCAATGATCAAGTGTCCCGGGTGGGTGGCGGCCAGCGCTCGGGCTTTCTCTTCGGCGAGGCGCTTGACCAGGCCGCTGGCGGATTCCCCGGGGCGGTGGCTTTCGTCGATATCTGGAGAACTGCAGGTAAATGGCAGGCGCAGGCGGGTGAGCAATTCGCGCCGGTAGGCCGAGCTTGAGGCAAGTAATAAAGGCAGCATGCGCATCTCCTGAGGCTGGCCGCGAATTCTAGCGGGGCTTGCAAGTGACGGACAGGGCTGAATTTCCTTTGACATGGCCGGGGGCATCCCTATAATGCTGCGCCTATGTTGAATGACCCGATTCCACCTCACGTTGACCCGCGCAAATTGGCTGACCGTGGCACCACCCTTCAAGGTGAACTGCTGCTGGCCGATTTGAAGAGACTCTGCGACCCGCTTTCCGACGATGTCGGTACGGTGCAGGCTAAATTCGTTTTTGAACGAGATGAACGTAAATCTGTGGTGATCCACAGCTTTATCGACACTGAAGTCAAAATGGTTTGCCAGCGTTGTCTTGAGCTGGTCACCCTGCCGATCCACAGCGAATGCAGTTACGCTGTGGTGAAGGAGGGTGCGAATACCCAGTCGTTGCCGAAAGGTTATGACGTGCTGGAACTGGGCGAAGATCCTTTGGATCTGCAGGCTTTGATCGAGGAGGAGCTTTTGCTCGCCTTGCCCATCGTGCCTGCTCATCATCCGGAAGAATGCCAGCAGCCGGCGGGTCTCGATGAGCCCGAACCGAGCGAGGACGAGGTAACGCGGTCCAACCCGTTCAGTGTATTGGCGCAGTTAAAGCGTGACCCAAACGTTTAGGAGTTAATCAATTATGGCTGTTCAGCAGAACAAAAAATCCCGCTCTGCCCGTGACATGCGTCGTTCGCACGACGCTCTCGAGGCTAGCACCCTGTCCGTAGAAAAGACCACTGGTGAAGTTCACCTGCGTCACCACGTATCGCCAGAAGGCGTATACCGTGGTCGTAAAGTGATCGACAAGGGCGCTGACGAGTAATCCTTGTCCGCTCAAGTCATCGCGATTGACGCAATGGGCGGGGACTTCGGTCCCCGCAGCATTGTTCAGGCCAGCCTTGCTTGCCTGTCTGCCACCCCCTCGCTGCAACTGGCCCTTGTCGGTCAACCTTTCCTTCTAGAAGAACTGATTTCCGGTCATTCGGCTGTGGATCGCGCGCGCCTGACGGTTGTGCCCGCCGCAGAAGTCATTGGCATGGATGAGAAACCTTCCCAGGCTCTGCGTGGCAAGCCGGACTCCTCCATGCGGGTGGCGTTAGAGCTGCTGCGTGATAGCAAGGCTCAGGCCTGTGTCAGCGCCGGCAATACCGGTGCGCTGATGGCGTTGTCGCGTTATGTGTTGAAAACCCTTCCGGGCATCGATCGTCCGGCGATGGTGGCGGCTATTCCAACCCAACGCGGCTATTGCCAGCTGCTGGATCTGGGGGCAAACGTCGATTGCAGCGCCGAGCACCTGTTCCAGTTCGCGGTCATGGGGTCGGTGGCGGCCGAGACGCTGGGGGTCGTTCGTCCGCGAGTGGCGTTGCTCAATATCGGTACTGAAGACATCAAGGGCAATCAGCAGGTCAAGCTGGCAGCTAGCCTGCTGCAGAATGCCCGGGGCTTGAATTACATCGGTTTTGTCGAGGGCGACGGGTTGTATCGCGGCGAGGCGGACGTGGTGGTGTGCGACGGTTTTGTCGGCAACATCCTGCTCAAGTCCAGCGAGGGGCTGGCGACCATGATTGCCGCTCGCATCGAATCCCTGTTCAAGCAAAGCGCGGTTTCCCGTGTAGTCGGTGCTCTGGCGCTGCCGCTGATGCGGCGTCTGCAGGCCGATCTGGCGCCGGCGCGACACAATGGCGCGAGTTTTCTCGGCTTGCAGGGAATAGTCGTGAAAAGCCACGGTTCGGCAGGGGTTCAGGGTTTCCAGAGTGCGATTCAACGGGCGTTGATCGAGATCCAGGAAAACCTCCCGGAGCGCCTGCATGGGCGGCTCGAAGATCTGTTGCTTTAGGCGTTTGCACTCGGAAATGCTTAAATGTGACCGCTCAGTTCAATTGGCCATCCAACTGTCAGTTTCTTGCGTCCACCACGGTGGGGCGTCAATTCTCCGACGACAAGATCATTAGGGGCTTGTTACATGTCTGCATCCCTCGCATTCGTCTTTCCAGGACAGGGCTCGCAGTCCCTCGGCATGTTGGCCGAGTTGGGCGCGCAGTACCCGTTGATCCTCGAAACCTTCAAAGAAGCTTCCGATGCTCTGGGCTACGATCTCTGGGCCTTGACCCAAGAGGGTCCCGAAGAGCTGCTCAATCAAACCGACAAAACCCAGCCGGCCATTCTGACCGCCTCTATCGCCCTGTGGCGTCTGTGGCTGGCGGAGGGCGGGGCGCGCCCGGCATTCGTTGCCGGCCATAGCCTGGGTGAATACAGCGCTCTGGTTGCCGCTGGCAGCCTGACTCTGGGCGAAGCCGTGAAGCTGGTAGAGCGTCGCGGCCAGTTGATGCAAGAAGCCGTTCCTGCAGGGCAGGGCGGCATGGCGGCGATTCTCGGCCTGGAAGATGCCGATGTGCTGGCCGCTTGTGCCGAAGCCGCACAAGGCGAAGTGGTCAGCGCGGTCAATTTCAACTCCCCGGGCCAGGTGGTGATCGCCGGCGCCAAGGCCGCTGTCGAGCGCGCCATCGAGGGTTGCAAGGCGCGTGGCGCCAAGCGCGCCATGCCATTGCCCGTCAGCGTGCCATCACACTGCGAGCTGATGCGTCCGGCTGCCGAGCGTTTCGCCGAGTCGATTGCCGCCATTAACTGGCAGGCGCCACAGATTCCGTTGGTACAGAATGTCAGCGCTGATGTGGCGCCGGATCTCGAAACCCTCAAGCGCGACCTGCTGGAGCAGCTGTACAAGCCGGTGCGTTGGGTGGAGTCGGTGCAGACCCTGGCCGCCAAGGGCGCTACCCAGCTGGTCGAGTGCGGTCCGGGCAAGGTCCTGGCGGGTCTCAACAAGCGCTGCGCCGAAGGCGTATCGACCTCTAACCTGAACACCCCAGATGCCTTCGCTGTCGCTCGCGCAGCGTTGGTCTGAATTAGGAGAAGCCTGCATGAGTCTGCAAGGTAAAGTTGCATTGGTTACCGGCGCCAGCCGCGGTATTGGCCAGGCCATCGCGCTTGAGCTGGGTCGCCTGGGCGCGATCGTTGTGGGTACCGCAACCTCCGCTTCGGGCGCCGAGGCTATTGCTGCCACGTTGAAGGAAAACGGCATTCAAGGCACTGGCCTTGAACTCAATGTCACCAGCGACGAGTCCGTTGCTGCCGTATTGGCCAGTATTCAGGAGCAGTTCGGCGCGCCGGCGATCCTGGTGAACAACGCCGGTATTACCCGTGACAACCTGATGATGCGCATGAAAGACGACGAGTGGTACGACGTGATCGATACCAACCTGAACAGTCTGTATCGCCTGTCCAAGGGCGTTCTGCGCGGCATGACCAAGGCTCGCTGGGGTCGAATCATCAGTATTGGTTCGGTGGTGGGTGCCATGGGCAACGCTGGCCAAGTAAACTACGCCACCGCCAAGGCGGGCCTGGAAGGTTTCAGCCGTGCTCTGGCGCGTGAGGTCGGCTCGCGGTCGGTTACCGTGAACTCGGTGACTCCGGGTTTCATCGATACCGACATGACCCGCGACTTGCCTGAAGCGCAGCGTGAAGCGCTGCAAACACAAATTCCGCTGGGTCGTCTGGGGCAGGCTCAAGAGATCGCGCAAGTGGTCGCTTTTCTTGCATCCGACGGTGCGGCATACGTGACCGGGGCTACAATCCCGGTGAACGGCGGGATGTACATGTGAGTTAAATGTGACGGATTGCTTCAAAAAAATGTCATACGAGCTGTCTAAAATCCGTTATAAAGCTGCAATCAATTTATAGGCAGGTGGCCAAAGGGTTTGAGGAGTGAAGCTTTCAGTTGAAAAGCTGAAAAGCCTTTCTATACACTTACCCACTGGCCAGCTGCCTGAATTTGTCCATTAGGAGTGAAAACAAGGTATGAGCACCATCGAAGAGCGCGTCAAGAAAATCGTTGCTGAGCAACTGGGCGTTAAAGAAGAAGAAGTTGTTAACACCGCTTCCTTCGTTGAAGACCTGGGTGCCGACTCCCTTGACACCGTTGAGCTGGTGATGGCTCTGGAAGAGGAATTCGAGACCGAAATCCCTGACGAAGAAGCTGAAAAGATCACTACCGTTCAAGCAGCTATCGACTACGTTACCAGCCACCAGGCTTAATCGTATTTAGTCGTCTTTTGCTGTCATGGAAAAACCGCACTGCCGTTACGGCGTGCGGTTTTTTCTTTAGGCCTGATGCAAAGTGTCGTCATTAGAAAAAAGGAGAGTGCTGTGTCGCGTAGACGCGTCGTAGTCACCGGTATGGGTATGTTGTCGCCACTGGGTACGGATGTTCCGAGCAGTTGGCAGGGCATTCTGGCTGGCCGCAGTGGCATTGGTCTGATCGAACACACCGACCTTTCTGCCTATTCCACCCGTTTTGGCGGCTCGGTAAAGGGCTTCAATGTCGAGGAATACCTGTCGGTCAAAGAGGCTCGCAAGCTCGACCTGTTCATTCAATACGGCTTGGCGGCCGGTTTTCAGGCAGTGCGTAATGCCGGCCTGGAAGTGACCGATGCCAACCGCGAGCGAATCGGCGTTGCCATGGGGTCGGGTATTGGCGGTTTGACCAATATCGAGGAAACCAGCCGCACGCTGCATGATTCCGGCCCGCGTCGAATCTCTCCGTTCTTCGTGCCTGGCTCGATCATCAATATGATTTCCGGATTCCTGTCCATCCATCTGGGTGCCCAGGGGCCGAACTACGCCATTTCCACGGCCTGTACCACAGGTACCCACTGCATTGGCATGGCGGCCCGCAATATTGCCTTCGGCGAAGCCGACGTGATGATCGCCGGTGGCGCTGAAATGGCTGCCTGCGGCCTGGGCATGGGTGGCTTTGGCGCATCCCGCGCGCTGTCGACCCGCAATGACGAGCCAACCCGTGCCAGCCGTCCTTGGGACAAAGGCCGTGATGGCTTCGTGCTGTCCGACGGTGCCGGCGCGCTGGTGCTCGAAGAGCTGGAGCATGCCAAGGCCCGTGGCGCGACCATCTATGCCGAACTGATCGGTTTTGGCATGAGCGGCGATGCCTACCACATGACTTCGCCACCCGCCGATGGCGCCGGCGCGGCGCGTTGCATCGCCAATGCGCTGCGTGACGCCAAGCTGAACGTCGAGCAGGTGCAGTACATCAATGCCCACGGTACTTCGACACCTGCCGGTGACCTGGCGGAAGCCGAGGCGATCAAGAGTGTGTTCGGCGATCACGCCTACAAGCTGGCGATCAGCTCCACCAAGTCCATGACCGGCCATCTGCTGGGTGCCGCGGGTGCCATCGAGGCCATCTTCAGCGTGCTGGCGATCAACAGCCAGGCAGCGCCACCGACCATCAACCTCGATGAGCCGGATGAAGGTTGCGACCTGGATTTCGTGCCACACACCGCACGCAACATGGACATCGACGTGGTGCTGTCCAACTCCTTCGGGTTCGGCGGTACCAACGGCTCCCTGGTGTTCCGCCGGTTCGCCGGCTGATGGACAGCTGGGTCGACGGTCAGCCGGCTGACGTTCTGTCGCTCAAGGACCGCGGCCTGGCCTATGGCGATGGCCTGTTCGAGACCATCGCGGTAAGGGCAGGCCAGCCCTTGTTGCTGGAGCGGCACCTGCTGCGCCTGGCCGAGGGCTGTTCGCGCCTGGCCATCGCTGCCGATCAGGCGTTGATCCGCAGCGAGCTCACCGCCTACGCCTCGCTGCTGGGGGAGGGCGTGCTCAAGCTGATCCTCACCCGGGGTGACAGCCAGCGCGGTTATGCCGCCGACCCGCGGGCGCAGCCGCGGCGAATCCTCCAGGGTAATGCGCCGGCTGCTTATCCGGCGGCGCATGCCGAGCAGGGGGTTCGACTGTTCCCTTGCACCACCCGCCTGTCCGAGCAGCCCTTGCTCGCCGGCCTCAAGCACCTCAACCGACTGGAGCAGGTTCTTGCCCGTTCCGAGTGGCAGGACAGCGAGCATGCCGAAGGCTTGATGCTCGACGTTTCCGGGCGGGTGATCGAGGGCGTGTTCAGCAATCTATTCCTGGTGCGCGACGGTGCCTTATTCACGGCCGATCTGAGCCGTTGCGGGGTCGCCGGAGTGATGCGCGCTGAAATATTGTTTCAGGCCGCGTCCTTGGCTATCCCCACGGAAATCGCCGACATCAGTCTCGAACAGTTGCAACAGGCCGACGAAGTCTTTGTCTGCAACAGTGTCTATGGCATTTGGCCGGTGCTTGCCTGTGGCGCGCTGCGCTGGTCGGCCGGACCGCTCACCCGTAAACTGCAACGCATTGCCCGCACGCTACTGGATGCCTGATTTGTGAGACGTAAACTATTGCTTCTGCTGGAGACCGGACTGGTTCTGGCAGGTCTGGCGCTGGGCGCCTCGGCCTGGAAGTTGAACTCGGCGCTGGAGCAGCCTCTCAACCTGACCCAAGAGCAATTGCTCGACGTGCCGGCTGGCTCGACGCCAGGCGGTACCTTCAACCGTATGGAAGCCAATGGCGTTCTCAAGGACGCGTTCTGGCTGCGCCTGTACTGGCGCTTCAACATGGAAGGACAGCCACTGCACAGCGGCGAATACCGCATGACCCCAGGGATGACCGCGCATGGCCTGATCGGGGTCTGGCAGCGTGGTGAAGTAGTGCAGTACAGCCTGACCCTGGTGGAAGGCTGGACCTTCCGTCAGGTGCGCGCGGCGTTGGCCAAGCATGACAAGCTCGAGCAGACCCTGAATGGGTTGAGTGACAGTGAAGTCATGGAAAAACTCGGTCATGGTGGCGTTTTCCCCGAAGGCCGGTTCTTTCCCGATACCTACCGTTTCGTGCGCGGGATGACCGATGTGGAGCTGCTGGAAAAAGCCTACAGCCGCCTGGACGAGGTGCTGGCCAAGGAATGGAACAAGCGCTCGGCCGATGTGCCTTATACCGAGCCTTATCAGGCGCTGATCATGGCCTCGCTGGTGGAGAAGGAAACCGGCGTGCCCCAGGAGCGCGGACAGATTGCCGGGGTATTCGTGCGCCGCATGCGGGTGGGTATGTTGCTGCAAACCGATCCGACGGTGATCTATGGTCTGGGCGAGCGTTACAACGGTAAGTTGACCCGCGCCCTGCTGAAGGAAGCGACCCCCTACAACACCTACGTGATCAGTGGCTTGCCGCCGACGCCGATCGCCATGGTCGGTCGCGAGGCGATCCATGCCGCGCTCAACCCGGTGCCGGGCAGCAGTCTGTATTTCGTGGCGCGTGGCGATGGCAGCCATGTGTTCTCCGACGATCTGGATGCGCATAACAATGCCGTGCGCGAGTTCCAGCTCAAGCGTCGCGCCGATTATCGTTCCAGCCCGGCACCGGCGGGCAGCCCGGCGGCTTCCGAAGCTCCGGAGTCGACTCCGGCGGCGTCACCCGATACGGCGCCCGAGGCAGTTCCGCAGGAATCCCCTGAAGAGCCTTCTCAGGAGGCTCCCCAAGTGAGCCCGGAAGTACCGCCGCAAGCACCGCTCGAAACTCCCGTCGAGCCCGAGCCGAAAAGCCCGCAATGACTTTGATTAAGGACTGCCTGTGACTGGCTTGTTTATTACTCTGGAAGGCCCGGAAGGCGCGGGTAAGAGCACCAACCGCGAATACCTGGCCGAGCGCCTGCGCGCCTCTGGCATCGAGGTGTTGCTGACTCGCGAGCCGGGCGGTACGCCCTTGGCCGAGCGGATCCGCGAGGTGCTGCTGACCCCCGGCGACGAGGTCATGAATCCCGATACCGAGCTGTTGCTGGTGTTCGCCGCGCGCGCCCAGCATCTGGCTGAGGTGATTCGTCCGGCGCTGGCCCGTGGCGCAGTGGTGTTGTGCGACCGTTTTACCGATTCCACCTACGCCTATCAGGGCGGTGGTCGTGGTTTGTCCGTGGAGCGCATCGCGACCCTGGAGCAGTTCGTTCAGGGTGAGCTGCGACCCGACCTGACCCTGGTGTTCGACCTGCCGGTCGAAGTGGGTCTGGCCCGCGCCAGTGCCCGTGGCCGTCTGGACCGTTTCGAGCTGGAAGGCCGGGTATTCTTCGATGCGGTACGCCAGGCGTACCTGAAGCGCGCGGCAGCCGATCCGGCGCGTTACCTGTTGGTGGATGCGGCGCAGTCGCTGTCCCAGGTCCAGCAAGCACTGGACGCCCTGTTGCCGAAATTGCTGGAGCTGCACCGTGGCTGAGGCCTTTCCCTGGCAGGACGAACTCTGGCAGCAGCTGGCGGGCCGAGCGCAGCATGCCCACGCCTATCTGCTCCATGGCCCGGCGGGTATCGGCAAGCGTGCGCTGGCCGAGCGCCTGATGGCGCGCCTGCTGTGCCAGCGTCCGGCCGGGCTGGATGCCTGCGGGCAATGCAAGTCGTGCTTGCTGCTGCAGGCCGGCAGCCATCCGGACAACTACGTGCTGGAGCCGGAGGAAGCGGACAAGGCGATCAAGGTCGACCAGGTGCGCGAGCTGGTCAGCTTCGTGGTGCAGACTGCGCAACTGGGCGGGCGCAAGGTGGTGCTGATCGAGCCGGTGGAGTCGATGAACATCAACGCTTCCAACGCGCTGCTGAAAAGCCTCGAAGAGCCGTCCGGCGATACGGTGTTGCTGCTGGTCAGCCACCAGCCGAGCCGCTTGTTGCCGACCATCAAGAGTCGCTGCGTGCAGCAGGCCTGTCCTCTGCCCAGTGAGGCCATGAGCCTGCAATGGCTGAGCAAGGCCCTGCCGGACTGCTCGGAGGAGGAACGGGTCGAGCTGTTGACCCTGGCGGCCGGTTCGCCCCTGGCGGCTGTCAGCCTGCAAGCCCAGGGCGCGCGCGAGCAGCGGGCGCAGGTGGTCGACGGGGTGAAGAAGTTGCTCAAGCAGCAGCAATCGCCGACCCAACTGGCTGAAGGCTGGAATGCGATACCCTTGTTGCTGCTGTTCGACTGGTTTTGCGACTGGTCGAGCCTGATCCTGCGCTATCAGCTGACGCAGGACGAGGAGGGGCTGGGATTGGTCGATATGCGCAAAGTGGTGCAGTACCTCGCGCAGAAGTCCTCCCAGGCCAAGGTTCTGGAGATCCAGGACTGGATCCTTGCGCAGCGCCAGAAGGTGTTGAACAAGGCCAACCTCAATCGGGTGCTGTTGCTCGAAGCCTTGCTGGTGCAGTGGGCCGCACTGCCTGCCCGCAACTGACGGCGGCGCCTGGAAACAAACCGAATCGCCGGCTGCTGCTCGGGCCGGCCTGTTCATTGACCGAATGTGGTTGTCGCTTCTTATGCTTGTAGATTCCCATTGTCACCTCGATCGCCTCGATCTCGCCGCGCACGACGGCTCGCTTGACGCCGCCCTGGACGCGGCTCGTCAGCGCGGTGTCGGGCATTTCCTGTGCATTGGCATCAGCGCCGACAATGCGGCCGACGTCAAGGCTTTGGCTGAGCGTTATGACGACGTCGATTGCTCGGTGGGTGTCCATCCCCTGGATGTCCAGCCTGGCGCCGCGCCAGCCCTCGACTGGCTGCTGCGGGAGTTGAATCACCCGCGGGTGGTGGCCATCGGCGAGACCGGCCTGGATTACCACTACGAGCCGGAAGCCGCGCAGTTGCAGCAGGAATCCTTCCGTCTGCACCTGCAAGCCGCCCAGCAGACCGGCAAGCCGGTGATCGTCCACACCCGTGGCGCGCGCGCCGATACCCTGACTCTGCTGCGCGAAGCGGCGTTGCCGCAAGCCGGGGTCCTGCACTGCTTCACCGAAGACTGGGACATGGCCAAGGCCGCGCTGGACCTGGGTTTCTACATTTCCCTGTCCGGGATTGTCACTTTCCGCAATGCCGATGCACTGCGGGACGTGGCGCGCCAGGTGCCGGCCGACCGTTTGCTGGTGGAAACCGATTCGCCGTACCTGGCGCCGATTCCTTATCGCGGCAAGCCCAACCTGCCGCAGTACGTGCGTGAAGTCGCCGAGTTCCTGGCCATGCTGCGTGGGGAGCCCTACGAGCGTTTTGCCGAACAGACCACCGAGAACTTCAAGCGTCTGTTCCCGCTGGCGCACGTCAAGGGCTGAATCGCAGGCAAAAAAAACCCGGGTTCTGGGGGGTGAATCCGGGTTAAGACCATTAGGAGTAAAACAAAGGCACGCCATCCCTTGGTACCTTCATCGGCGCTTCACTTGGGGGAGATGTCACGCCGACATTTCAAGTATTGATCACTATTGAATTCAGTCCAGTTGGCCTTGCTCGTTTTTTAAACAAATTTGGAATACGAGCGCTTCGCTTGAGTTCTCATTGCCGGGCGATATCAGCCACGATGGCGAGAGTTTCGTCGATTACGCGTTTTTCGGTATAGAAATGCGGTGAAAATCTAATCCCTGGACCACGGGGAATACACACCACCTGCTGCTGTTGCAGCGCCTCATGAACTGCCTGATTATCGATGCCATCGATACTGAACGAGAAAATTCCGCCGCGTCGGGCAGGGTTGAGCGGGGTGTGCAGGCGTACGCCGGGGATAGCATTCAGGCCATCCTGGAGCCACTGGACCCGTTCGGCGATCAAGGTCGCCACGTGTTCCATGCCCACTTCTTCCAATAACGACAGGCTTGCTTCCAGGGCCATGGCGCCGAGCATGTTCGGGCTGCCGCACTCGAAGCGCCGCGCGCTCTTGGCCGGTTCCCATTCGCTGCGGCTGTAATCGCCCATGTGTTCCAGCATGTGCCAGCCGAACTCATGGAGCTTGAGCTGCGCGCGCAGCTCGCTGCGGCAATAGAACACACCGAGGCCTTCAGGCCCGAGCATCCATTTGTGGCCGTCGGCCATGGCGAAGTCGCATTGATAGGCCTGGGCATCGAAGGGTTGGGCGCCCAGTTGCTGGATGGCGTCGATGCAGAACAGCACGTTCTGTTGTTTGCAGCCGGCGCCCAAGCGCTGCAGGTCCAGGCGCAGACCGCTGGCGAACTGCACCGCGCTGATCGCCATCAGCCGGGTGCGCGGCCCGCAGGCGGCCAGCAGCGCGCCTTCCGGATCGTCGCCCTTAAGGCTGACCTGCAGCACTTCCACACCCTGGCTGGCCAGGGCTTCCCAGACGACGCGGTTGGAGGGGAATTCCTCGTCGCTGATGACGATCTGCTCACCTTGTTCCCAAGGCAGACCAAAGGCGACGAATGACAGCGCTTCCGAAGTATTTTTGACCAGCGCGATGTCATCCGTTGACGGTGCATTTAGCAGGCGCATCAGGCGTTCGCGCAGGCGTTGCTCAAGGGCCATCCAGTCCGGATAGTCCCGCGCGCCCAGCAAAACGTTCTCTTTGGCGAAGCGCGCCACGGCTTCGGCGGCCCGATTCGGCCAGGGGGCGACAGCTGCGTGATTCAAATAACGCAGGCCCGGGGCCTGTACAAATTCATCAAGAAACATAGTCATGGTCGGATGATCCGTGCATTTTGGCGCAATTTAGGCATAATACGCGGCTTCGATTTTGACCCCGACAGACCTTTTCTTATGCAGAAAGAACCTCGTAAGGTCCGTGAGTTTCGTCGCCGTGAGCAAGAAATTCTCGATACCGCGCTCAAGCTGTTCCTCGATCAAGGTGAAGACAGCGTCACCGTCGAGATGATCGCTGATGCCGTTGGTATCGGCAAAGGGACCATCTACAAGCACTTCAAGTCCAAGGCGGAGATTTATCTGCGCCTGATGCTCGATTATGAGCGCGACCTGAACGAGCTGCTGCACTCTGCCGATGTCGACAAGGATAAGGAAGCCCTGTCCCGGGCCTACTTCGAATTCCGCATGCGTGATCCACAGCGTTACCGGCTGTTCGATCGCCTGGAAGAGAAGGTGGTCAAGGGCAACCAGGTGCCGGAAATGGTCGAGGAGCTGCACAAGATCCGTGCTTCCAACTTCGAACGCCTGACCTTGTTGATCAAGGGCCGCATCAGCGAAGGCAAGCTCGAAGACGTGCCGCCTTACTTCCACTACTGCGCAGCCTGGGCGCTGGTGCATGGTGCAGTGGCGCTGTATCACTCGCCGTTCTGGAGCAACGTGCTGGAAGACCAGGAAGGCTTCTTCCAGTTCCTGATGGACATCGGCGTGCGCATGGGCAACAAGCGCAAGCGCGACCCCGATAGCTCCGGCAGCTGATTCATTCAGTGGCCTTATGGCGCCATGATTTCTCTATATGGCGCAGTGTCCCAGGAATATACTCAGGCATGGGACTTGCCAAAACCTGATTTTTGAGTCAGGTTTTGGTCGGTTCACTCTTCCTTCGCCGGAGTCATCCATGATCGTTGATCGTCAAGGCAGGCGTTTTCGCAATCTGCGTATCAGCCTGACTTCTGCCTGCAACTACGCCTGTACCTACTGCGTGCCCAACGGCAAGCGGCTGGTGGCTGCCCAGGACGAGTTGTCGGCCGAGGCCATGGCGCGCGGCGTGGCCTATCTGATCGAGGCAGCAGGCATTGAACGCCTGCGGATCACCGGCGGCGAGCCCCTGGTCAGTCCGAAACTCGAAGCCTTCATGGCGGCGGTGGGGCAAATGGGGCTGGAAGACATCAGCCTGACCACCAATGGCCAATTGCTCGCACGCAAGCTGCCGTTGCTGGTGGATGCCGGTATCCGGCGCATCAACGTTTCCCTCGATACCCTGGACGCCTCGGCTTTCCGCGGCATTGCGCGTGGCGGCGATCTGGCTACCGTGCTCGACGGCATGGACCAGGCTCACGCGGCGGGCATGAAAATCAAGGTCAATATGGTGCCGCTGCGCGGGCAGAACCTGGACCAGGTAATGCCGCTGCTCGACTACTGCCTGGAGCGTGGCTATGAACTGCGCTTTATCGAGCTGATGCGCATGGGCCACCTGGCCAGCGATTCCAATGCTTTCCTGCAGCAGTTCGTCAGCCTGCAGCAACTGCTGAGCCTGATCGGCGAGCGCTACGAATACCTGCAGGCCGATGCGCCGGTGGACGCCACCGCAGTACGCTATGAAATTCCGGGGCAGGGCCATTTCGGCGTGATCGCCAATGAAAGCGTACCGTTCTGCCGGACCTGCTCGCGCCTGCGGCTGTCGTCCACCGGCTGGCTGCACGGTTGCCTGTCGTCGAGTAACCGGCATTACGTCGGCGATCTGCTGGACAAGCCGCGCCACCAGGCCTTGCCGGCCTTGCAGCGCTTGCTGGTCAAAGCCTTGGGCG
Source organism: Pseudomonas sp. FW305-25 (assembly GCF_017351415.1). Taxonomy (NCBI): domain Bacteria; kingdom Pseudomonadati; phylum Pseudomonadota; class Gammaproteobacteria; order Pseudomonadales; family Pseudomonadaceae; genus Pseudomonas; species Pseudomonas sp. FW305-25. The sequence continues at coordinate 146,156 of NZ_JACNDE010000001.1, forward strand.
ACAAGCAGGACGTGGCATTCTCCGGTGGTGCGACGGTGATGAAAATCATCGGCGGCTAAACCCCGTCTCCCTGATCCCCGCTCTCTGTAGCCGCTGTCGCAGGCTGGGATCGAGGGCGTAGCCCTCGCCAATCCAGGCGACCCATTTCCCTCCAGCCAATAGCCTTCACCAGGTTTGTGGCTGCTGCGCAGCCATTCGCAGCCTGCGGCAGCGGCTACAGGCGTCCGAGCTGGCGCGGAAGCTGCATCTCGTGGCCATTCGCCGGTTTTCCGTCACCGGCTTCTGGAGGGAAGGATGCGTAGCCTGGTTTTGCTGCTGGCTTTTTTGGGGCTCGGCGGCTGCATGAATGTCAGCGATATGGGCGAGGGCGTTCGCTATCACATGAGTGATGCGGGTTTTCTCGATCACAGTAATACCCAGCGCTCCAACTCGTTCCGCGTTCAACCGGACTCGTTCATTTTCATCGCCCAGGGCGCCTTTGCGCCGCCGGGTAGCGCTTACCCGCGCCCCAACGTGGTGGCCGAGGAAGCCTTCAAGGGCTTTATCGAATACTTCCCCATGGTCCGCCGCGCCCGGGCGCCGGAAGGCCTGGACCAGGCCATGGCCGAGGCCCGTGAGGTGGGTGCGCATTACCTGCTGTACACCCGTTTTGCCAAGGCCGACGACCGCATCGGCAACTCCGATGAATGGTTCGACCAGGAGGCCGTGGATCGCCTGGGGATCGACAACGGCGTGATTCAGATCATGCTGATCGAGACCAGTACCCAGTATCTGATCGACACCGCGCGGATTCGCAGTCGTGGCGGTTTACTGACGTTCCACGACAAAAAGCCGGAAGACCTGCTTGGCCCGCCGCTCGAACAATACGCCCGCAGCCTGTTAGGCTTGAGCGATTAAGCCAAGCACGAGGAGAGCAGCATGAGTGGTCCGGGCAAAGCCAACGATCTGTTGGCGCAGATTCCCAAGGCGCAGAAGGGCTTGCCGCCGGTCCACCTGTGGAACCCCGACTTCTGTGGCGATATCGACATGCGTATCGCCCGCGACGGCACCTGGTACTACCTGGGTACCCCCATTGGCCGCAAACCGATGGTCAAGCTGTTCTCCACCATCATTCGCCGCGACGGCGACGACTATTTCCTGATCACCCCGGTGGAAAAGGTCGGCATCAAGGTTGATGACGCGCCTTTTGTCGCCGTCACCCTGGAGGTCGAAGGGGAAGGCGAGGCCCAGATCCTGCGCTTTACCACCAACGTCGACGAGCAGGTCAGCGCCGGCAGCGAGCATCCGCTGCGAGTGGTGATCGACCCGCAGACCCAGGAGCCGGCGCCTTACGTTCATGTACGCAGCAATCTGGAGGCGCTGGTGCACCGCAATGTGTTCTACCAACTGGTGGAGCTGGCGGTGAGCCGTCCGATCGACGGTCAGAACTGGCTGGGCGTCTGGAGCGGCGGGGTGTTCTTCCCGATCGGCCTGGAGCCCTGAGCTGCGAAACCTCTTGTTGATCGAATAAATATCTTGCGACGAAGATCCCCTTTCGGGTATCAATTTGTACATGATTAGACATGTTCGATTTGACAAGAAAAAACGCGTGGTCGATGAACTGATCCGACGCATCGAAAGCGGCCTCATGGAGGACGGTTTCCTGCTGCCGGGCGAGCATCAGTTGGCCCAGGAATTCTCGGTGAGTCGTGGCACCCTGCGTGAGGCCCTGGCCGAACTCAAACGCCGCAACTACATCGCCACCCAGAGCGGGGTCGGCTCCATCGTCACCTTTGACGGTGTGGTGCTGGACCAGCAAAACGGCTGGGCCCAGGCCCTGGCGGATAGCGGGGCGCTGATCAACACCGAGCTGCTGCGCCTGGAAGCGGTGCAGCGTCCCGACCTGCTCAGTCGCTTCGGCACTGACCAGTTCATCGCCCTGGACCGGCGCCGACGCTCTACCGACGGCACCGTGGTTTCCCTTGAACGTTCCCTGATGCCTGCCACCGGAGGCCTGGAAAGCCTGCCGCGAGTAGGGCTGATCGATGATTCCCTGACCATTACCCTGGCCGCCTACGGCTATATCGGCGAGCGCGGCGATCAATGGATCGGCGCCGAGCCACTGGGTGAAGAAGAGGCACGACTGCTGGGACGTCCGGCCGGCAGTGTGTTTCTCAAGGCCCTGCGGACCACCTATGACCGCCGCGGGCGTTTCATGGAACAGGTGGAGAGTTTTCTCGACCCGCTGCACTTTCGCCTGCACCTGGAATTCGGAGCACAGAAATGATCCCGCTGGATCGCGCTCTGGGCGCCTTTTACGGGCTGGCCCTGGGCGATGCCCTGGGCATGCCGACCCAATCCCTCAGCCGGCAGCAGATCAAGCAGCGTTTCGGTGCCATCCATCGCCTGGAGGACGCCGGCCCCGATCAGCCGATCGCCGCCAACATGCCCAAGGGCTCGATCACCGACGACACCGAGCAGGCGATCCTGGTCGGCGACCTGCTGGTCGCGGGCAAGGGCCGGATTGAACCGGCGGCGTTGGCCCACAGCCTGATCGAGTGGGAAGCGGCGATGCAGGCCAAGGGCTCCCAGGACCTTTTGGGCCCCTCGACCAAGCGCGCCATCGAGATGATCCTCGCCGGCCATACCGCGGAAGAGGCCGGGCGCTACGGCACCACCAACGGCGCGGCGATGCGCATCACCCCGGTGGGCATCGCAGCGAACGTCGACGATGTCCAGGGCTTCATCCGCGCGGTGGTGGAAGCTTGCCAGGTCACCCATAACACCACACTGGGTATCTCCAGCGCGGCGGCGGTGGCGGCGGTAGTGTCCGCCGGGATCAATGGCGTGCCGCTGGGCGACGCCTTGCAGATCGGCGTGCAGATCGCCCTGGAAGCGGAGCGGCATGGTCACTGGGTGGCTGGCGGCCGTATTGCCACGCGCATCAGTTGGGCGCGCACCCTCAGCGTCGAAAGCGACAAGGCGCTGCTGGCCGATCTGCTGTACGACGTGATCGGCACCTCCGTCGCGTCCCAGGAATCGGTGGTGGTGTCCTTCGCCCTGGCGCATCAGGTGGCCATCGGCGAGCTGCAGGCGTTCGAAGCGCTGTGCATGGCCGCGAGCCTTGGGGGCGACACCGATACCATTGCCGCCATCCTCGGCGCGATGCTCGGTGCCTGCCAGGGGATGGAGTGCTGGCCGGCCGCCTTGATCGAGCAGATCAAGCAGGTCAACGACCTGGACCTCGAACCGCTGGTGCAGGGGCTGCTGGCCCTGCGTTAAAGACTGGCTGCATGGCCAAGGTTCCCACCAGCTGTGCGCGAGCCGTCGCTGAAGCATTTTTGCCATGGATAGCAGGAAACGGCGAGGAGTGCCGGGATGTCTGATCGACTTCCGAAATTGCCGACAATCACAACAAGGGCAACAGGAGCTTTTTCATGAGTGCATCGAACCCCGGGCAAAGCGCCGGGCAACTGGAAACCCGCGGCATCGAGCCGGTGCCGGAAGGCGAGTGCAACGGCCATCCGCTGCAACTGTTCTGGGTCTGGTTCGCCGCCAATATCAGCATCCTCGGCTTGCCGCTGGGGGCGACCCTGGTGGCCTTTCGTGGCCTGTCGATCTGGCAGGCGATCATCGTTGCCATCCTCGGCGCCGCCGGTTCGTTCGCGGTGGTGGGGATCATCTCCATCGCAGGGCGTCGCGGGCGGGCGCCGAGCCTGACGCTGTCGCGGGCGATCTTCGGCGTGCGCGGCAATATCGGCCCGACCCTGGTGTCGCTGATGTCGCGGGTGGGCTGGGAAACCGTCAACACCACTACCGCTGCCTTCGTCCTGCTGTCGCTGTGTTCAATCCTGTTCGGCTCGCCGGTGGAAGCCAAGAGTGCGCCGCTGCTGACCCTGCTGTTCATCGGCATTTTCGTGCTGCTGACCCTGGCCGTCTCCGGCCTCGGCCACGCCACCTTGCTGGTGATCCAGAAGTGGGCCACCTATGTGTTCGGCGCGCTGAACCTGCTGGTGGGCGGCTTCCTTTGCGCCACCATCGACTGGAGCGCGGTGTTCAACGCCACCCCGGCGCCGTTGAGCGCGATGATCATCGGTATCGGCACCATGGCCGCGGGCACCGGTATCGGCTGGGCCAATACCGGTGCCGACATGTCGCGTTACCAGCACAGCAGCGTCAAGGCCTCGCGCCTGGTGGCATCGGCGGCCTTCGGCGCCGGCATTCCGCTGGTGCTGCTGATTACCCTGGGTGGCCTGCTGTCGGTGGGCAACGATGACCTGGCCTCGGCCACCGACCCGATCGTGGCGATTCGCGACATGATGCCGACCTGGATGGCGGTGCCGTACCTGATCACCGCTTTCGGCGGTCTGCTGCTGTCGAACAACCTGTCGGTGTACTCGGCCGGCCTGACCACTCTGACCCTGGGGCTCAAGGTCAAGCGGGTGTACGCGGTGGTGGTGGACATCGTGGCGATCTTCGCCGGCTCCATCTACTTCATGCTGATCGCCGAGAGTTTCTATGGGCCGTTCATTACCTTCATTTCCTTGCTGGCGGTGCCTCTAACCGCCTGGGTCGGGATCTTCGTGGTCGACCTGATCCACCGTCACTACTACAGCCCCAAGGATCTGCTGGACGTCAGCCCGAGCAGCGCCTACTGGTATCGCGGCGGTGTCGAATGGCGGGCCTTCGGTGCCTGGGCACTGGCTATAGTGCTGGGTTTCAGCTTCACCACCATCGGTACCAGCGCCGAGAACGTCTGGTTCGCCGGGCCGCTGGCCGATTCCTGGCTGGGCCATAACGGCCTGGGCTGGATCGTCACCTTCCTGGTAGCCGGCGGCGTGTATGCGGTGCTGGGCGGGGCCCGGGATCGCCGCGGTGCTTTTGTCGAGAATGCCAATGCCTAGAATGCTGCACACCGGCCAGGTTATCGTCGATCTGGTGATGTCCGTGGAGCGCCTGCCGAGCTCCGGCGGCGATGTGCTGGCGCAGTCCGCCAGCTTCGAGGCCGGCGGCGGCTTCAACGTGATGGCTGCCGCCCAGCGTAACGGCTTGCCGGTGCTGTACCTGGGGCGACACGGCAACGGTCGCTTCGGGGAGCTGGCGCGGGAGGCGATGCGCGCCGAGGGCATCCGGATCGCTCTCGAGGCCAGCCGCACCGAGGACACCGGTCTGTGCGTGGCGCTGACCGAAGCCACGGCCGAACGCAGCTTCATTTCCTATATCGGGGTGGAAGGCCAGCTGTCGGCCGAGGACCTGGACGGTGTCGCGGTGCAGGCCGATGACTTTGTCTATGTCAGCGGCTACAGCCTGCTGCATGTCGGCAAGGCCGAGGCTTTGCTGGACTGGCTGCTGGCCTTGCCGCAGGGGATCCAGGTGGTGTTCGATCCGGGCCCGTTGGTGGAATCGCCGGACTCCGCGGCCATGCGCCGGCTGCTGCCGCGTATCGATATCTGGACCAGCAACAGCGTCGAGGCCTTGCGCTTCACCGGGACCTCGACCATCGCCGAAGCCCTGCGACGCCTGCATGACGAACTGTCGCAGGAGGTGTTGCTGGTGGTCAGGGACGGGCCGCAGGGCTGCTGGGTCAGCCAGCATGGCCATAGCGCCCATGTGCCGGGCTTCAAGGTCCGGGCGGTGGACAGCAACGGCGCTGGCGATGCCCATGCCGGAGTCTTCGTCGCAGCGCTGGCGCAGGGGCTGGAGCCAGTGCAGGCGGCGCGCCGTGCCAACGCCGCGGCGGCCCTGGCGGTGACCCGCTGGGGGCCGGCCACCGCGCCGGGTGCAGCGGAGGTGGATGCGCTGGTCAATGGGGATAGCGTCCGAGCCTAGGCGTTTGCCGGCTGAACGAGAGCGATCGCGAGCAAGCTCGTTCCCGCCGGGAGTAGGCCTGCTCGCGATCCGTGGTTTATCCCGCCTTGCGCAATGCCTCGATCAGTTCCTGCTTGCTCATGGTCGAGCGGCCACGAATGTTCTTCGTTCGGGCCTCCTTCAGCAGGCTGTCCTTCGTCTGGGTGCTCAGCGACGTCGTGCTGTTGCGGGCATGTCCTTCACGGCTGGCGACGGCACGCCTGGCCGAGGACTGGCGCGCGGCGGTTTTTTCCGAGGCCGGTGTGCGTTGCCCGGAGCCGCCAGCCCGTTCCCCTCCACCGGACTGCTTGTTCACCGTGGCCCAGGCGCGCGCTTCGGCCTCGTCCTTGGGCACGCCCTTGGCTTCGTAGCCGGCTTCGATATGCGCGGCCTTGCGCTTCTGTTCGGCGGTGTATTTGGCTTTGCTTCCACGAGGCATGAGGGCTCTCCTTTGGCAATGGGTACCTGAAGTTGGGGCGGGGAAAAGGCCGATAAGTGCCCGGGAATCGACGGATGGGCTCTGGATACCGTGCCAGAGGGTGTGATCGCTATCACAGAAGCGCGGCATTTCGCGCAAGAGGGGCAGGCCAGGGCGGCCCGAGGTTTGCCAGGGCGGGGGAAGTCTCGCACAATGCCTGCCCCGGAAATGGATGCGTCTGACGAATTCTCAGGCCTTTTCGCGAGTTACTCATGGATGATTCTTACGCCCCAGATCAGGGGCGGCTGATCGACACGGCACGCCTGCCGTCAATCCCCTGTTGTGCCCATCCAACCCCGTCACCGGTCTGTCGCTGCCGTGCGGTTGGTCGTGGCCTGTTTTTAAAGGAATGAACCAATGAATACCCGGATGTTTTTGGCTGCGGCCCTGTTGGGCGGCAGCATGCTGCTGGCCGGTTGTGGCGACAAGAGTGAAAAGGTCAGCCAGCCCGTCGCGCAGGTCGATACCCGGCAACAGGAAATAGAGAAATACAACCAGTACGTCGGTGCGGCGAACAGCATCAGCGAATCCTTCCAGACCTTCCTCCAGCGTTACCAGCAGTACGAGGTGCCGGCCCTGGCGGGCAAGGCGCCGATCACTGCCTTCAGCATTGGCAACGATATTCTCATCGATCGCCTGAGCCGGGCCCTGGATGGCGCCCTGGCCATCGATACGCCGATCCCGGAAGTGGACCAGGCGGCCCAGGCCTTTTCCGCGGCCCTGAAAACCCTCTCGCCCTTGAGCCATGAACTGCAGAACTACGCCACTTCCAAGGGCTACCTGAGCGACAACGGCGAGCTGGCCCGTCGCCAGGGCCAGGCCTACCTGGCCGCCCTGACCGCAGTCAGCGAGAAGGAGCAGGACTTCTACGCCGGCCTTGGCGCGCGTGACCTGGCGCTGACCAAGCAGGCATTCGATGAGGCGCCGAAAGACACCGCGGCCTACTACCGTGCCGGGCTGATCTACTACGGCAAACTCAACACCGCGGATGCCGAGACGCTGTTCGCCGAACCGAACGATCCGCAGGCCCTGGCGGCCTTCGAGAAGTCCCTGGCACTGGTGGCCGACGCGGCCGCGGGCTGGAATGGCAAGGTCAGCGCCCAGGCCGCACAGAGCGGCAAGTCGTGCGGTGGCGGCATGCTGGAAATCAATGAGTTCATCGGCCAGTCGCGTTCGATCGTCCGCGACGTCAAGGACGGGGTATACAAGCGCGCTCCCGAGGGCGCGATGAAGAACCTGCCGGCACACATGCAGAGTTCGAGCATCGTCCGCTCGGCCAACCGCTACAACCGCACCTACGGCAACATGATCAATCGCTTCAACCATCCGACCTGCTGAGTCGGCGCTGACGGCACCCGCGTCGTAACGCGGGTGCCGGTGGGCGCGAACGAACGCCCCGGTCTTCGATCAGGCGTCCAGCTTGCGGGCCGCTTCCACTCCGGAAGCGGTCAGCTTGATCGGCAGGTTCAGGGCATGTTCGCCCGCCGGGTTGAGGGTGACATGACCCTCCTTGATCAAACCGCGTTCCTGCAACATTGCCAGGGTACTGGCCACGACTCTTTCGCCGCGATAGTTATCCAGCACCTCCTTGCCCAGGCCCAGGGTCAGGCCGAAAAACAGCAGGGCATCGCCGAAGCCCGGCGCCAGGGCAAAGCCCAGGCTGGCGACCACCAGCAGGCAGCCGAACAGGGCAATCGAGCGCGCGGCGCCCAGCAGGTCCGACAGGTGCCCGGAGAAGATCACGGCGACCAAGGTGCTGAGCATGGCGACCGAAATCACGCTGCCGGCATCGTGCTCATTGCCACCGCGCGAGCCGATCAGCAGCGAGAGCAGGAAGGTCGAGCCATAGGACAGCGACAGCAGGTAGCTGGCGACGCAGAACAGCCCGAACAGCCTGGCTGGAACCATGGGGGGTGGGGTAGCGCTGCACATGCGCAGGCCTCGTTCTTGTTGGATTCATGAGGCGCCGTTCTACCATGGGCGGTTGTCGCGTTAGTTGTGATCTTGCAGGCTTCAGGATTAGCCCGCAGCGGAGTAAGTCAGCCACCGATCTCGTCGATGAATTCGTCCATGAAGCGCTTCAGGCGGGCATGGCGCACCTGCGCCAGGCGCGCGCCGGTCACGGTCTGGAAACCCTCGGCCAGGTGCAGCAGCTTGGTGTGGAAGTGGTCGAGGGTGAAGTTCAGGTCGTCGTAGCCGCGGTGTTCGGCGTGCGGGTCGTGGGGGTCGTAGAAGGCTCGGTTCAACCGGCCGCCGACATAGAAGGTGCGGGCTACGCCGAGAGCGCCCAGGGCGTCGAGACGGTCGGCGTCCTGCAGGATCTTCGCCTCCAGGGTGCGCGCCTCGATGGCGGCGGAAAAACTGTGGGCTTCGATGGCGTGGGCCACCGCGGCGATCTTCGCTTCGGGCCAGCCCAGTCGGTGCAGCAGGGCCGAGGCCTTTTCCGCCGACAGGCGCGAGGCCTGGGCGCGCAGCGGTGAGCTCTTTTCCACGGCGACGCAATCGTGCAGCAGGGTGGCGGCCAGCAGCACTTGCAGATCGCCGCCGTCTTCCCGGGCGATGCGCCGCACATTGGCCCACACCCGCTGCAGGTGCGACAGGTCGTGGGCGCCGTCGTCTACGGGCTCCAGCGCGTGGGGCAGCAGGGTGTTGGCGAGATCGGGCAGGGGAGCAAAAGCGTCGGAAGTCATTTCAGCCAGGCAGTAAAAATACAGGCGCACACTGTAGCCGCTGCCGCAGGCTGCGATAAGGTCCGCGGGACCTTCGGGCGTCGATAAAAGTGCCGTGCGCTTCGCGACCGATCGCAGCCAGCGGCAGCGGCTACAGGTATCGGGCAATTCCGACATGGACAATCACCCGTCACGACCTCCAGGCATGTCCCTGTGAAATACCCGTGCATGTCCTTCCCCTGTCGATCTAATATGGCCGCCTGCCTTCCAACCGAGACCCGCCGATGTCCGTCGAAATCCGTCCAGCCGTGCCCAGCGATGCACCGCAAATCCTTGCCTTCATCAGGGAGTTGGCCGATTACGAACGTGCTCGCCATGAGGTCATCGCCAGCGTCGCCGACATCGAGCGCAGCCTGTTCAGCGAGGGCGCCACGGCCCACGGCCTGATCTGCCTGCGCGACGGCGTGCCGATCGGCTTCGCGGTGTTTTTCTTCAGCTATTCCACCTGGCTGGGCAGCAATTGCCTGTACCTGGAAGACCTCTACATCACCCCCGCACAACGCGGCGGCGGTGCAGGCAAACAGCTGCTGCGGCACCTGGCGCGGATCGCCTGCGACAACGGTTGCGGGCGCTTCGAATGGAGCGTGCTGGAGTGGAACGAACCGGCGATCCAGTTCTACAAATCCCTGGGCGCCCAGCCCCAGGAAGAGTGGGTGAGGTACCGCATGGATGGCGATGTGCTGCGCGCGTTCGCCCAGGGCTGATTTACCTGGCGCTTCTTTCGTGCAGGAGCGAGCTTGCTCGCGATAGCAATCCTGACAGCCAACTCCATTCTCAAGGCAGCCCTCAAGTTCAGGGCTACCGTCGTTCGACCAGGGCTCAGGCCTGCAGGTGCCAGCCCATCACATCCAGCAGATCGCAGCTGTCGCGCAACAGGATCGCGCTGGCCAGATGTTGCAGTCGGTGTTGTCGGCGGCTTTCATGTCTAGCCGCGACAGGCTTTCCAGCAGTTGGTTGACGGCCAGCAGACGGGCGGCGCTGTTGGCGTGGAGGACATCGAGTGGGGTGGTTTTGTCGATCAGCAGGCCGCTGCTGGCATCTCCGCCGAACTCGTCGGCTGACTCAGGCTTGCATAGGCGAAGCTTGCCCGCGATGGCATTTTTCCAGGTCCATCGCCATCGCGGGCAAGGCTCCTACGGGACTGCGTTTATTGCTTGAGGGTCGCCATGTCGATGACGAAGCGGTATTTCACATCGCCGGCGATCATCCGCGCGTAAGCCTCATTGATCTGGCGGATGTCGAGCATTTCGATGTCGCAGGTGATGTTGTGCTCGGCGCAGAAATCCAGCACTTCCTGGGTTTCGGCGATGCCGCCGATCAGCGAGCCGGCCAGCACGCGACGGCCCAGTACCAGCTTGGCCGCGTGCACGGGCGGGTCCACCGGTTCGATCAGGCCGACCAGGATGTGTACGCCGTCAAAACGCAGGGTATCCAGGTAGGGGTTGAGGTCGTGTTGCACCGGGATGGTATCCAGCAGGAAGTCGAAGCGGCCGGCCGCGGCCTTCATCTGCTCGGCATCGGTGGAGACGATCACATGATCGGCGCCCTGGCGACGGGCTTCCTCGGCCTTGCTCGCCGAACGGGTGAACAGGGTCACTTCTGCGCCCAGGGCCTTGGCGAACTTGATACCCATGTGGCCCAGGCCACCCATGCCGAGAATGCCCACCTTGTCGCCGGCCTTCACCCCGTAATGCTTGAGCGGCGAGTAGGTGGTGATGCCCGCGCAGAGGATCGGCGCGGCGCTGGCCAGGTCGAGTTTCTCGGGAATGCGCACGACAAAGTGCTCGTTGACCACGATGCTGTCGGAGTACCCGCCCATGGTGTTGCTGCCGTCGACCCGGTCCGGGGTGGCGTAGGTCATGGTCGGGCCTTCCAGGCAGTATTGCTCCAGGTTGGCGGCGCAGGCTTCGCAATGCCGGCAGGAGTCGACCATGCAGCCGACGCCGACCAGGTCGCCCACCTTGTGCCTGGTCACTTGGGCGCCGACGGCGGTGACCTTGCCGACGATTTCGTGGCCCGGCATCAGCGGGTACACGGCGATGCCCCATTCATTGCGGGCCTGGTGGATATCGGAGTGGCAGACGCCGCAGTAGAGAATCTCGATGGCCACGTCGTCGGGACGCGGGCTGCGGCGCTGAAAACTCATGGGGGCGAGGGGAGTGGTGGCGGACTGGGCGGCGTAACCGATGGCTGTGTACATGATGAACCTCGCAAAAGCACTGACAGGTGAGGCGGGCCATTCTCGGCGCCGCTCCCTGGCGCGAACATGGCGATTCCTCGGCATGTCATGCCTATTCCTCCGCCATCGGCCATTTGCGCGCGGCATTGGCGTGCAGACCTGCGATGATGTTTTCATCCCTTTTTCCGTGAAGTTTTTCCCATGTTGTTGACCCGCCATCTCGATGCCAATGCCACCCTGGTGTCCCTGATCCAGCCTCTTGCGACCCGCGACGGTTTCGTTCCCACGGGGCTGCCCGGGGTCCAGGTGTTGCGAGCCAGTTGCGACGTGGCCCGCGGCCCGCATATCTACGAGCCGAGCCTGATGATCATCGTCCAGGGCAGCAAGCTGGCGTATCTGGGCCCGCGGACCCTGGAGTACGGCGCTGGGCATTACCTGATCCAGGCGCTGTCGGTGCCCTTCGAGTGCGAGACCTTCGCCATGCCCAATGCGCCGTTGCTCGGGGTGTCCATCGCCATCGACCGGGCGCTGTTGGGCGAGCTGGTGCTGGCGATGGGCGTTGCCGCGGGGCGCAGTGCCCAGGCGCAGACCCCGGAGTCGATGACCTCGGTGGTGCTCGATGACACGATGCGCGGTTGCGTGGAGCGCCTGCTGCGCTGCCTGCACGATCCTCTGGAGTGCAAGGTGATGGGCCCGGCGCGCTTGCGCGAATTGATGTTCACCGTCTTGCGCGGGCCGCAGGCCGATGTGCTGCGCGCGCTGGTGGAGCAGCACGGGCAGTTTGCCCGGGTGGCGGCCTCGCTGAATCACTTGCACGAGCATTACACCGAGCCGCTGAACGTCGAGACGCTGGCCCGTTGCGCGAACATGAGCACCTCGACCTTTCATGAGCACTTCAAGCGCAGCACACTGCTGTCGCCGGTGCAGTACCTCAAGCGCCTGCGCTTGCTCAAGGCGCAGCAGTTGCTGCTGGGGGAAGGGCTGGGCGTGGCCCAGGTGGCGCATCGGGTGGGCTACCAGAGTACCTCGCAGTTCAGCCGTGAATACAAGCGCTACTTCGAGCGCAATCCGGGGGATGAGCGAGCAGCGTGATGGGAGGCGCTCGTCTGGAGGAGCGAGGCTTGCCCGCGATGAAGGGGGATGCGACCTGGCAGATACATCGCCAAATCCTTATCGCACGCAAGCTGTGCTCCTACAGAAGCAGGGCAGTGGCGCCGGCAATAAAAAAGGCCCCCATTCGGGAGCCTTTTTTCTTCAAGCGTACGCCTTACATATTCGGGTAAGTCGGACCGCCCGCGCCTTCCGGCGCGACCCAGGTGATGTTCTGCGCAGGGTCCTTGATGTCGCAGGTCTTGCAGTGCACACAGTTCTGGGCGTTGATCTGGAAGCGCTTCTCGCCGTCTTCCTTGGTGATCACTTCATACACCCCGGCCGGGCAGTAGCGTTGAGCAGGCTCATCGTACAGCGGCAGGTTCTTGCCGATCGGGATGCTCGGGTCGGTCAGCTTCAGGTGGCAAGGCTGTTCTTCTTCATGGTTGGTGCCCGAGATGAACACCGAGCTGAGTTTGTCGAAGCTGAGCTTGCCGTCCGGTTTCGGGTAGTCGATCTTCTTGCAGTCCGCGGCCAGCTTCAGGCAGGCGTAGTCCGGCTTGGTGTCGTGCAGGGTGAACGGCAGCTTGCCACCGAAGAGGTTCTGGTCGACCCAGTTGAAACCGCCGCCGACGATGGCGCCGTACTTGTGGATCGCCGGGCCGAAGTTACGGCTGGCGAACAGTTCTTCGTACAGCCAGCTGGACTTGAACGCTTCTACATAGGTGTTCAGCTCGTCGGCGCCTTCGGAACCGGCGAACAGCGCATCGGCCACGGCGTCAGCGGCGAGCATGCCGGACTTCATGGCGGTGTGGCTGCCCTTGATCTTGGCGAAGTTCAGGGTGCCCAGGTCGCAACCGATCAGCGCGCCGCCCTTGAACACCATCTTCGGCAGCGAGTTCAGGCCGCCTTTGCAGATGGCGCGCGCGCCGTAGCTGACGCGCTTGCCGCCTTCGAGGTACTGCTTGAGCACCGGGTGATGCTTGAGGCGCTGGAATTCGTCGAACGGCGACAGGTAGGTGTTGCTGTAGGACAGGTCGACGATCAGGCCGACCACCACCTGGTTGTTTTCCAGGTGATAAAGGAAGGAGCCGCCAGTGTTCTCGGTGCCCATGATGTCCAGCGGCCAGCCGGCGGTGTGGACCACCAGGCCTGGCTGATGCTTGGTCGGATCGATTTCCCAGATTTCCTTGAGGCCGATGCCGTAGTGCTGGGCGTCGGCGTCGCTGTCCAGGTTGAAGCGCTTGATCAGTTGCTTGCCGATGTGGCCACGGCAGCCTTCGGCGAACAGGGTGTACTTGCCACGCAGTTCCATGCCGGGGGTGTACAGGCCTTCCTTCGGATTGCCTTCGCGGTCGACACCCAGGTCGCCGGTGATGATCCCGCGGACCACGCCGTTCTCGTCGAACAGCGCTTCCTGGGCGGCGAAGCCCGGGTAGATTTCCACGCCCAGGTTCTCGGCCTGCTGGGCCAGCCAGCGGCACAGGTTGCCCAGAGAGATGATGTAGTTGCCTTCGTTGTGCATGGTCTTGGGCACAAAGAAGTCGGGAACTTTGGTCGCGCTGTCGGCGTTTTTCAGGACATAGATGTCATCGCGCTTGACCGGGGTGTTCAGCGGGGCGCCGAGCTCCTTCCAGTCCGGGAACAGCTCGTTCAGGGCGCGCGGTTCGAACACGGCGCCGGAAAGAATGTGAGCACCGACTTCGGAGCCTTTCTCGACCACGCAGACGCTGATTTCCTTACCGGCTTCGGCGGCCTTCTGCTTCAGTCGGCAGGCGGCAGACAAGCCAGCGGGGCCGGCACCGACGATGACCACGTCGAATTCCATGTATTCGCGTTCCACTAGGCTATCTCCTACTCAAGGCTCAACGGTTTTTTTCTAATTGGAGGTTGGGTGTCGCATCGATGGTTTTCTCCGCCAAACAGGGGAGGGGACAATGAACGACCCGCCTTTCTCTCTAGGCGGCGCATTATATCTACACCACTCTTAGCGTCCAATACAAACGTTTGTTTGAATTTGCTGCAGCCCATGTAAATCAAAGAAGCGCGGCTTATGACTGGCCATTTTGGCGTATTGACCAGAATAGGCGTTCCGGTCAAGATACGGTCGGTTTTGCGCTCGCCGTAGGCTGACTGTTGGTTTCAAGAGCACCTCTAAAGACAGGGCGAAGGCAGTACAAGGTGACGCAACGCGCAGTTTACACGCCGCGATAAAGAATGACCGGCCAGTCGCTACTGACGAACGGTCATCATCCCGTGAGCAAGGTCATCTGTCTGCTGTTGCAAGAGTCCATGCCAGCGTTTTTAGAGGTGCCCTTGTGCCCGATGAGCATCAACCGCCAGGTTCGCCTAGGCGACTTTCTTTTCACCGGAGAGTAACGAGGAATCCATGAAGGTTCTTGTAGCTGTCAAACGCGTTGTCGATTACAACGTCAAGGTTCGCGTCAAGGCGGACAATTCCGGCGTCGACCTCGCCAACGTCAAGATGTCGATGAACCCTTTCTGCGAAATCGCAGTGGAAGAAGCCGTACGCCTGAAAGAAAAAGGCGTAGCGACTGAAATCGTCGTCGTCTCCATCGGTCCCGCTACTGCTCAAGAGCAACTGCGTACCGCCCTGGCGCTGGGTGCCGATCGTGCCATTCTCGTCGAGTCCGCTGATGAACTGAACTCCCTGGCCGTGGCCAAGCTGCTCAAGGCCGTGGTCGACAAGGAACAGCCTCAGCTGGTGATCCTTGGCAAGCAAGCCATCGACAGCGACAACAACCAGACCGGCCAGATGCTGGCAGCCCTGAGCGGTTACGCTCAAGGCACCTTCGCCTCCAAGGTCATCGTTGCGGGCGACAAGGTTGCCGTGACCCGTGAAATCGACGGTGGCTTGCAAACCGTTTCGCTGAACCTGCCAGCGATCGTCACCACCGACCTGCGTTTGAACGAGCCGCGCTACGCGTCTTTGCCAAACATCATGAAAGCCAAGAAGAAGCCGCTTGAAGTGCTGACTCCTGATGCTTTGGGCGTTTCCACCGCCTCTACCAACAAGACCCTGAAAGTCGAAGCGCCGGCTGCACGCAGCGCGGGTATCAAGGTCAAGTCGGTCGCTGAACTGGTCGAGAAACTGAAAAACGAAGCGAAGGTAATCTGATCATGACTATCTTGGTAATCGCTGAACACGACAACAAGGTGCTGGCTCCGGCCACCCTGAACACCGTTGCCGCCGCTGCCAAAATCGGTGGCGACATCCACGTCCTGGTCGCCGGCCAGGGCGCTGGCGCCGTGGCTGAAGCCGCGGCGAAAATCGCTGGCGTGAGCAAAGTCCTGTCGGCCGACAACGCCGCTTACGCTCACCAACTGCCGGAAAACGTTGCCCCTCTGGTAGCAGAGCTGGGCAAGGGCTACAGCCACATCCTGGCCGCCGCCACTTCCAACGGCAAAAACATCCTGCCGCGCGTGGCCGCGCAGCTGGACGTCGACCAGATCTCCGAGATCATCTCGGTAGAAAGCGCCGACACCTTCAAGCGTCCGATTTATGCCGGTAACGCCATCGCTACCGTGCAATCGAACGCCGCCGTGAAGGTCATCACCGTGCGCGCCACCGGTTTCGATCCGGTTGCCGCCGAAGGCGGTTCGGCCGCTGTCGAAGCGGTTGCTGCCGCTCACGACGCAGGCAAATCGAGCTTCGTCGGCGAAGAACTGGCCAAGTCCGACCGTCCTGAACTGACTGCTGCCAAGATCGTCATTTCCGGCGGCCGCGGCATGCAGAACGGCGACAACTTCAAACACCTGTACGCCCTGGCCGACAAGCTGGGCGCTGCCGTGGGTGCTTCGCGCGCCGCGGTCGACGCAGGTTTCGTACCCAACGACATGCAGGTCGGCCAGACCGGCAAGATCGTGGCGCCACAGCTGTACATCGCCGTCGGTATTTCCGGCGCGATCCAGCACCTGGCCGGTATGAAAGACTCCAAGGTGATCGTTGCGATCAACAAGGACGAAGAAGCGCCGATCTTCCAGGTGGCCGATTACGGCCTGGTGGCGGACTTGTTCGAAGCCGTACCAGAGCTGGAGAAGCTGGTCTAATCCAGCGGCTTCACTTATAAGAGAGCCCGGTCTTTTGGCCGGGCTTTTTTATTGTCTGGGATTTGAGTGGGAGAATTTCGCCATGGATTTGCGCCGCCTGGGTGGCCTGTCAGTGCTGCTGGGACTGACATTGATGCCGTTGTCGTCGATGGCCGCCGGTAAATGCGAGCGCCTGGTGGTGACCGGCAGTCCGGATGCCCCGCCGTATCTGTGGCGCGACCCGCAGGACCCCAGCCACCTGATTGGCGCCAGCGCCGAACTGCTGCAGCACGTGGCGCAGGAACTGGGGATCAAGGTCGAGTTGTTGTATGCCGGCAAACGCTCCTCCGCCCTGGACGAAGTGCGCAGCGGGCGCATGGACATGCTGGCCGACGCGCCGCTGACGGTGAGTGAGCTGGAAGCGCTGGACTACATTCATCCGCCGCTGCTGGAGAACGATTTCCTGGTCTGGACCCGCAAGGGCTCGACGCTGAGCTACAGTCAGCCGTCGGACCTGCATGGGCATACCGGCGCATTGTCGGAAAGGGCGCGCCTGACGCCGCCCTTCGATGCCTTCGCCAAGGAGCAATTGAGCCTGACCCGCATGCCGAATCTGACCCAGGCATTCCAGAAACTGTTGCTGGGGGAGGTGGAGTACGTACTGGCCGGACGCTACGCCGGCATGGCCCTGGCCCAGTCGCTGGGCATGGCCAACGATCTGCTGGCATTCCCGCAGCCTGCCGACAAACCTGGCCTGTTCCTGGCCATCTCGCACAACTCCGCCTGCAACGACCCATGGTTGCGCGGACAGTTGGCAAAAAAGATGACAGAATTGCCCGCGTCCGGTCTGACGGAAGCCGTGCTGCAGCGCAATCTCGAGCGTTGGAAGGCACAGTTGCAGCAACCTGTCAGCACCCCCAAACAGTAGGGATTTCTAGTGAGTATTCGACCTCTTTTCGCTGCCCTGGCCGTCCTGGCTCTGGCGGGTTGCGCAGCCGATCCGGCGCCGAATGAACAAATGCGCCTGACCGAACAAACCCTGGCCCAGGCCAAGGCCGTGGGAGCCACGGCAGAGGATGTGCCGGAAATGAAACTGGCCGAGGACAAATTCGCCCGCGCCCAACGCAACATGCAGGAAGAGTCGTTCAAGCACGCGCGCATGCGTGCCGAGCAGGCGGAACTGGATGCGCGCCTGGCCGAGGCGCGGGTCCTGACCCTGAAAAGCCAGGAACAGCTGAACCTCGTCCAGACTCGCATCACTCGTCTGCGCAAGCAGTTGGGAGATGCCCAATGATTCGTCTGACCCAGGTATTGAGTGGCGTGCTGCTGATCGCCTGCACCGGCCTCTACGGCTGCGCCGGGCAACGCAGCGAAGCAGCGCTGGAACAGGCCGGCGAAGACTTCCAGAAGGTCAAGGAAGATTCCAATGTGCTGCGCATCGCGCCCAAGGATGTGATCCGCGCTGGTGAGTCCCTGGCCCGGGCCGATCGCCTGTCCAGCTACTGGGGCAGCGGTTCGGATGTGGTGCACTACGCCTACCTCAGCCAGCGCTACAGCGAAATCGCTCGCGAGCACACCAACCAGGCGCTGAACCAGGAGCAGGCGGCCAAGCTCGAACTCGAACGCCAGCGCCTGCAACTGGCCCTGCGCGAGGCCAAATTGCTGAGCGTGCAGCAGCAGGGCAAATGGCTGGAAGAGCAGATCATCAACCTGGCCACGACTCAGACCGATCGCGGGCTAGTGATGACCCTGGGCGATGTGCTGTTCGACACCGGCGAAGCGGAGCTGAAGAGCTCGGCCAATCGTACCGTGCTCAAAGTCGTGCAGTTTCTCCAACTGAACCCCAAGCGTGTGGTGCGGATCGAGGGCTACACGGACAACACCGGCGACAAGCAGAGCAATCTGAAACTGTCCCGCGACCGGGCGCAGGCCGTGGCCGATATCCTGGTGGACCTGGGCGTCGAGGAGAAACGGGTCCAGGTCGAAGGTTATGGCGATGAGTACCCGGTCGAGGCCAACGCCTCGGAACGTGGGCGGGCGCAGAACCGTCGGGTGGAAATCGTCTTCTCCGACGAGAAAGGCCAGTTGGGCGCCGCGCGCTAAGACGCGGTGGCTCAAGACAACCCGGTTTCCCCCGCGGAGCCGGGTTTTTTTGTGCCTGACGATTGGCACACAAAACAGTACAGTTTTTGCTGACACTGCCCTGTACGGTCGACTATTGTGGCAACTGTCCCAGTACACTTATGAACTGTTCCGGTATCGTCATCCACAAGAATAAAATGCCGGTGAAATCGAGTGCAGCGTCATGACCAATCTCTTGCTTTATCAACGTATCGCTCAGCAGCTGGCTGAAGATATCCGTCGTGGTGTGTACCAGCCCGGGGAACGCGTACCTTCGGTACGCAAGATGAGTTCCCAGCTCAACGTCAGCCATGCCACGGTGCTCCAGGCCTACGCCAATCTCGAGGACCAGGGGCTGATCCGCGCCCGTCCGCAGTCGGGCTATTACGTGCACCAGACCCCGGCGCTGACCGCGCCGACCCCGGACATCGCCCGGGTCGAGCGGCCGGGCCTGGTAACGCGCAGCAGCATCATTCATCAAGTGTTGGTGGAGTCGCGCCGTGAAGGCGTGTTTCCGCTGGGCGCCGCGGTGCCCAGTGTCGATTACTTGCCGGTGCGGGCGCTGCACCAGCAACTGGCCAAGGTCACCCGTTTCCACAGCCCGCGCGCCTTCAGCTACATGTTCAGCCCCGGCTTCGAGCCGTTGCGCCGACAGGTGGCGATTCGCATGCGCGACGCTGGCGTGGTGGTCGACCCCTCCGAAGTGGTGATCACCCACGGCTGCGTGGATGCCCTGCAGATGTCGTTGCGCGTGCTGACCCGCCCGGGCGACCTGATCGCCGCGGAGTCGCCGACTTACTACGGCCTGTTGCAACTGGCCGACCTGCTGGGGCTCAAGGTCATCGAGATTCCCAGCGACCCTTCCACCGGCATGAGCCTGGAAGCGCTGCAA
Source organism: Pseudomonas sp. FW305-25 (assembly GCF_017351415.1). Lineage (NCBI taxonomy): Bacteria > Pseudomonadati > Pseudomonadota > Gammaproteobacteria > Pseudomonadales > Pseudomonadaceae > Pseudomonas > Pseudomonas sp. FW305-25. The sequence goes on from NZ_JACNDE010000001.1 coordinate 165,520, forward strand.
CTGGCGGCCAACCAGTGGTCGATCAAGGCCCTGGTGTTGACCACGCGCCTGAGCAATCCACTGGGCGGCACCATGCCGGAAGAGCGGCAGAAACAACTGCTGCGCCTGGCTTCGGATTTCGATATCCAGGTGGTCGAGGACGATATCTACGGCGAACTGATGTTCGAGGTCGGTCGTACCAAGGCGCTGAAAGCCTATGACCGTCTGGATCGGGTGATCTATTGCTCGAGCTTTTCCAAGACCCTGTCACCCGGCGTGCGTATCGGCTGGATGATTGCCGGCAAGTTCCAGCAGGAAATCCAGCGTTTGCAAACCTTCAGCACCCACTCGGCCTGCAGCGTCACCCAGATGGGCGTTGCGGCCTACCTGGAGAACGGCGGTTACGACCGGCATCTGCGTTTCATCCGCCAGGAGTACCGCAAGAACCTCAGCGCCTTTCAGTTGGCGGTGCAGCAGTACTTCCCGGAGGGCACGCAGATTACCCGTCCGAACGGCGGTTTCATTCTCTGGGTCAGCCTGCCGGGGCGGGTCAATACCCAGGAATTACATGTCCGGGCATTGCAGCAGGGCATCAGTATCGCGCCGGGGCTGATCTTCAGTAATACCGAGCAGTTCAACCACTGCATTCGCCTCAACTGCGGTACCCCATGGAATCGCGAGGCCGAACGGGCACTGATGACCTTGGGCATGTTGGCCAGCCAGCTGTGCCAGGAGGCCGCGGGCGGTTTTTGAAGGATCGGTTACCGTGCTTGTTTTCGCGCGGTCAACAGGCGAGCATATGGCTCTTTGCCGCCGATCCTGTTGTCTCTCTATGAAAGCGATTTTTCCTGTTGCCTGGGTATTGGTCAGCGTATTGAGTGCTTTCGGCACGGCCAGCGTTCTGGCGTCTCCGGCCCAGGAAAAGGTCGCGGCAAGCGCCACCGCGAATAAATCGCAGAAAACCGCGACAGCCAAGAAAGCCGCGCCGGTAAAGAAGGCGGCAGTGACCAGCAAGGCCAAACCCAAGGCCAAGGCACAGAAAAGGCGCGCGCCGATCGCTTCCAAGTCCAAGCCTGCCAGTGAGATCGTGAGGACGCGTTTGCCTTCGGCCAATGTCGATCTGAGCCTGCCGCCGGAAATGGTCAAGCAATTGCAGCCGATCGGCTCGGTCAACCAGCCCAAGCGCACCCCGTTGCTGCCGCCGATGTTCGGCGAGAAACCCAAGGACGACAGTCCGTTCCAGCTCAACGGTCGCTTGCTGAGCAACGAAATGCAGTTGCAGCTGCGCAATGACGAACGGCGTGATGTGGAAGGCGCGGCGCTGGATTTCGAGTTCAAGCAGTAAACCCTCATCCTGACTGTGACCCGCAGCCCTGACGCTTTGTCGGAGACTGGTCAGTCACGCGAGCCTGAACGTAAAAACCCGTGGGCGGCCAATTTCAAACGGCTGTTTTAGCGGTTACTCTAGTCCGCGTCATTTCAATACTTTGCCCGTCGCGAGGAGCTTGTCGTCATGAACTGCCGTGAAGGCTGTGGCGCCTGTTGCATTGCCCCTTCCATCAGTACCCCGATTCCTGGAATGCCCAATGGCAAACCGGCCGGAGAACGTTGCATCCATCTTTCTGTCGAACTGCTGTGCGGTTTGTTCGGCCAACCCGAACGGCCCGCCGTCTGTGGTGCGTTCCAGGCCGATGTAGAAGTCTGTGGCGGCAGTCGGGAAGAGGCTATCCGCTTGTTGGGCTGGTGGGAGCAAATGACGGCGGCGTGAAGTGTTTGAAATGAACGGAACTTCAACAATAAGGAATAAGACAATGGGTTCGCTGCATCGAATTGCTGTGCTCTGTGGGTTGACCGTTCTGCTCTCGGCAACCGCCCATGCCGAAGATTGGCAAACGGCCAAGGATGAAGACGGCATCAAGGTCTCCTTGAGTGAAGTGGCCGGCTCCAAATACAAGGCCTACCGGGGCGTGACCACCATGAAAACCAGCGTGGCCAAGCTGCGCGCTTTGCAGGACGACGTGACGGGCGCCTGCGCCTGGATCCATGAATGCAAGTCGCAGAAACTGCTCAAGCACGAAGGTGAGCAGAGCTGGACCTACACCCAGTTCAACACCCCATGGCCGGTCACGCCGCGTGATTCGGTGCTGCACGTCACCACCAGCGAAGCGGCCGATGGCAGCCTGACCCGCAAGCTCGAAGGCGTACCGACCTACCTTCCCGAGGAGAAAGGTTTCGTGCGTGTTGCCCAGGTCGAAGGCTTCTGGAAGTTCGTGCCCAAGGGGGCGGACCAGGTCGAAGTGACCTATCAGGTGCACACCGAACCGGGCGGCAGCGTGCCGTCCTGGCTGGCCAACAAGTTTGTCGTGGATGCGCCGTTCAACACCCTCAAGGCATTGAAGGCGCGCGCCGAGAAACCGTAAGCGCCGATCGTTGCGCAAAGGCTGCCCCAGGGCAGCCTTTTTTAATGGCACCGCCGGGCCTTTGGTTTGAACGATCCTTGGTTCTTCAGGGTCGACATCTTGTGAGTCCATCCATGGGCTTCATCAAGGAGGCACTGATGCAAAAGTGGCAAGTCACTTTCGTTGACGATCATGGTGTCCAGTCAGTCGAGCAGTTCGACTGTGAGCAGCAGCCCAGCATGGAGGAGGCGGCACAATTGATTCGCGCAAAGCTTCTGCCGGTTCCGGCCGAGCTTGACCTCAACGATCTGGAAGGGCGCACCGACGACCCTACGCTCAAGAGCCTGAAAGATCAGAACAGCATTCAAATCCTCAGCATTACGCCGATTTAATCTTTAATGCGCAAAGCTCCACCGAGCTTTAACCCAGACCTTGGCAGCGCCTGCGTCTTGGCGCTACTCTGCATTCGAGATCAGCGAATGAATCGCTAAGGTCTGGTCTTGTCAGCTACATGCTTGTTTCCTGGCGGCGATCTTCTCGCCGCAAGCCTGCACCGTGCGGTGACAGGCAAGGGAGTACGGAAAGTCTATCCATCGGTTTGAGGAGGACGTTTCATGAGCACAGCCTATCAAGAAGACATCAGCAGCAGCGTGCTGCGCCGCATGAAAGAAGGCGGTTTCGACTTTTCACGATTCCATCCCATCGAGTTCTACGCCATTTTCCCGGACGAGGAGCGGGCACGCAGGGCGGCAGGGCAGTTCCGCGGTGAATCCTTGAATGCCCAGGTCAGCGTGCGCGATGACGGCGCCTGGTACCTGGAGCTGAGCAAGGTGATGTACGCCACCTACGGCGGCATTGGCGATTTCGAGCAGGACTTTGAAGCGGTGGTCGCGCCCCTGGGCGGGATCATTGAAGGTTGGGGCGTGAAGCAGGAGGTTCGAGGGCGACTCGTTTAGTGCATATGAATAGCGTCAAGACTCAGCATCGGCTGACCTTCGGGTCGGCCGATTTCGTTTCTGCCCCCGGGTTCCTACAAAAAAGCGGGTAAAAAAAGGCCACCCGCTGAGGGTGGCCAAAAGGGAAGACCGGTAGGAGAGGAAACCGGTCGGGGACATTCCGGGGCCGGCTGCGATTGGCGCCATGAAGGGTGGGGCGTCGACTGCGCACCGTGGTGGTACTGAAGTCATCTGCGCTGTTGCAGCGAATTTTGCGCAGTTTTGCCCAAGCGGTGAAATCAAGTCTGGCTATGCCGTCGATAGCCACTGCATTGCAATGGAGCACTTGCCGGGGAGTTCGCCCGACTGTAAGGAGCGAGGCTTGCCTGCGATGGCATTCTGGACAGCACCTCCCCAAACCAGCTTTATTGCCCAGGCTGCTTACGTCCCGCCATATGCTTCAGATACCCCACCAGCAACTCCAGCTCGGCATCCGGCAATACGCTGCTTGCGAAGGCCGGCATCTTCGCCTGTGGCCAGCGGCGCAGGCTCTGTGGGTCACGGATATAACGCTTGAGGAAGTCCGCACCGAAATACTCGGTGGGGCTGTAGGGGATATTCAGGTCCGGGCCGAACTGCGAGTCGCCGGCGCCGTTGAGGCGATGGCAAGCCAGGCAGTTCTTCTGGAACAGGGCGAAGCCCTGGTTCACCGGGTCGCCGGCCGCCAGTTTGGGGTCCGGGCGCAGGGCCGGGAAACGCTCGGCCACCGGTGCCAGGCGCTTGATGCTCGCCACTTCGAACGGCCATTGCTCGGGGCTGATATGACCGGCCTGCGGGTTGGTCCACACCAGGTAGAAAGGCCCGGCGCTGTGCTTGCCTTCAGCCAGGGGCGGCCAGGGCTTGGCCGGGTCTTCGATGGCCAGCCAGGCCTGGGCGCCGTCCTGGTTGAGCAGGGGGGCGGCGGGCAACTCGGCGGCGAAACCGTCCAGGGCGACAGCCTGCAGATGGTCATCAGCCTTGATGCCGGTGAGCAGGGCCGAGATCGGCACCGCGCGGTAACTCATGTCGCGTTTGTACGACACGTCATCCTTGACGGTGACGGTCCGGGCCTGAGGGTGCTTGAGCAATTCTTCGGTCTGCCAGGTGCGACTGCCGGCCCCCAGTTCCAGGGTCAGCTGCGCGGCATGCACGGGTGTGGTGAGCAGCAGGGCGCTGCACAGGAGGATAAGAGATTTCAATTGATCGCTGTTCCGTCGCTGAGGTGGAGAGCAGTGCGTACGGCCTGTCTCCAGTTTTCTGATAAGCGCGACGACGCCCTGATTCAGCGTGGCCGCAGCGTCAGAAAGAGTGGCACACAAGCACCTGCCTCGGTAGCGAACCGGAGCACAAAGATGCAATTGCGTGACGGGATGGCCACGCCTCTAGCCGATCACTTTGGTGAGATTCGGCAAAATCAGAAGCAAGGTGGTTGCGAACAGAATGAGCCCCGCTTGACGGACTTTCGAATGCTTGAACATGGCTGAATGCCTTTTGTTGTTATTCCTGAACATCAAATGCATGCCTGCCGCTTCACTCTGGTCAGGCGATGTGTCCCTTTTCTTACACGTGCACCGGCAAGACCCGGCTGCAACGATTCACTGCCTACAGTTCCTACCTTAGGGGCCTTGTAACCCTTGGCTTAGATCCATTTCATATCAGCTAATAGGCGGATGCTTTAAAAAACGCATGAGGCTTATTGCCATCTTCTTGCCCGGCCTTTGTCTAGACAGTTCCGTTATGCGGCGGGCTGAATCCATTAGCTCACTACCGTTCGTCTGAGCGTGACCGTCAAGGTCAGTGAGCGCATCGGTCATTGAATCCGGGGCCCTCGAGGCCAAGAGTGGGAGCCCTGTCATCATTCATCTGCACAGCGGTTCGAGGACGTCATGACCCAGGCTTTGATATTCGATGCATTACGCACCCCCCGTGGCAAAGGCAAGGCCGACGGCGCCCTGCACAGCGTCAAGCCGGTGAACCTGCTGGCCGGGTTGCTCGAGGCCCTGCAGCGGCGTAGCGGACTCGACACCAGCCAGGTCGACGACATCGTGCTCGGCTGCGTGACGCCGATCGGCGATCAGGGGGCCGACATCGCCAAGACCGCGGCGCTGGTCGCCGACTGGGACGTCAGCGTAGCCGGAGTGCAGATCAACCGTTTTTGCGCCTCGGGCCTCGAAGCGGTGAACCTGGGCGCGATGAAAGTGCGCTCCGGCTTCGAGGACCTGGTGGTGGTCGGCGGTGTCGAGTCGATGTCGCGGGTGCCCATGGGCAGCGACGGCGGTGCCTGGGTGCTTGACCCGCAAACCAATATGCACAGCCATTTCACCCCGCAAGGCATAGGCGCGGACCTGATCGCCACCCTGGAAGGCTTCAGCCGTGAGGATGTCGACAGCTTTGCCCTGCAGTCCCAGCAAAAGGCCGCGCGGGCCAGGGCGGCGGGGGCTTTCAGCAAGTCCCTGGTGCCGGTGCAGGACCAGAACGGCATCGTCCTGCTGGATCATGATGAGTTCATACGCGCCGACTCCACCCTCGAAGGTCTGGGCAAGCTCAAGCCCAGCTTCGAGATGATCGGCCAGATGGGTTTCGATGCCACCGCCTTGCGGGTCTACAGCCATGTCGAGTGCATCCACCACGTGCACACCCCGGGCAACAGCTCAGGGATAGTCGATGGTGCGGCGCTGATGCTGATCGGTTCCGAAGCCAAGGGCCAGGCGCTGGGCCTCAAGCCACGGGCGCGGATCGTCGCCACGGCGGTCACCAGCACCGATCCGACCATCATGCTCACCGGGCCGGCGCCGGCCACGCGCAAGGCGCTGGCCAAGGCCGGGCTGCGGGTCGAGGACATCGACCTGTTCGAGGTCAACGAGGCCTTCGCTTCGGTGGTGCTGAAGTTCATCAAGGACATGGCCATCGACCCTGGCAAGGTCAACGTCAACGGCGGCTCCATCGCCATGGGCCACCCGCTGGGCGCCACCGGCTGCGCGATCCTCGGCACCTTGCTCGACGAGCTGGAAGTGCGGCGCCAGCGTTACGGCCTGGCGACCCTCTGCGTCGGCGGCGGCATGGGTATCGCCACCATCATCGAACGCCTCTGAGCCCTGACTTCAAGGAAACACTTTCATGACCCAAGCCATCCGTTACGAAAAGGGCCAGGACCAGATCGTCGTTCTGACCATCGACATGCCGGGCCAGAGCGCCAACACCATGAACGCGGTGTACCGCGAGGCCATGGCCGCCTGCGTGGCCCGCCTGCAAGCCGAGCAGGAATCGATTGCCGGGGTGATCGTCACTTCGGCGAAAAAGACCTTCTTCGCCGGCGGTGACCTCAATGAATTGATCAAGGTTGGCAAGCCCGAAGCCCAGGCCTTCTATGACATGGTGCTGACCCTCAAGGGCCAGCTGCGGGCCCTGGAGACCCTGGGCAAGCCGGTGGTAGCGGCGATCAACGGCACGGCCTTGGGCGGTGGCTGGGAGATCTGCCTGGCCTGCCATCACCGGGTGGCGCTGGACGATTCGTCGCTGCAGGTCGGCCTGCCGGAAGTGACCCTCGGCCTGCTGCCGGGCGGTGGCGGGGTGGTGCGCATGGTGCGTTTGCTGGGGCTGGAAAAAGCCCTGCCGTATCTGCTGGAGGGCAAGAAGGTCCGACCGCAGCAGGCGCTGAAAGCCGGCCTGATCGACCAACTGGCCAGCGACCGCGACGACCTGCTGGCCAAGGCCAGGGCGTGGATTGTCGCCAACCCGGCGGTCAAGCAGCGCTGGGACGTGTCCGGCTACCAGATCCCAGGGGGCACGCCGTCGCACCCGAAAGTCGCGCAGATGCTGGCCATCGCACCGTCGATCCTGCGCAGCAAGACCCAGGGCTGCCTGCCGGCGCCGGAGAAAATCCTCTGTGCGGCAGTGGAGGGCGCCCAGGTCGATTTCGACACCGCGCAGTTGATCGAAGCCCGCTATTTCACCGAGCTGACCACCGGCCAGGTGGCGAAAAACATGATCGGCACCTTCTGGTTCCAGCTTAACGAGATCAATGCCGGTGGCTCCCGGCCCCAAGGCTTCGCGCCCTATGTGACCAGGAAGGTCGGGGTGCTGGGTGCCGGGATGATGGGCGCCGGGATCGCTTACGTCAGCGCCGTGGCTGGCATCGAAGTGGTGCTCAAGGACATCAGCCTGGCGGCAGCCGAGAAGGGCAAGGCCCATTCGGCGGCGTTGCTGGAGAAGAAGGTCGCCCGTGGCCAGTTGAGCGCCGAGCAGCGTGACGCCACGCTGGCGCGGATCCGCACCACCGAGCAGGACGCCGACCTGGCCGGGTGCGACCTGATCATCGAGGCGGTGTTCGAGGATCGCGAACTCAAGGCCAGGGTCTCGGCGGCGGCGCAACAGGTGGTAGGGACGCAGGCGGTGATCGCGTCCAACACCTCGACCTTGCCGATCAGCGGCCTGGCCAGGGCCGTACCGGATCAAGGCAAGTTCATCGGCCTGCATTTTTTCAGCCCGGTGGAAAAAATGCCCCTGGTGGAAATCATCAAGGGCGAGCAGACCAGCGACGAAACCCTGGCGCGCGGCTTCGACTTCGTCCAGCAGATCAAGAAGACCCCGATCGTGGTCAACGACAGCCGCGGCTTTTTCACTTCGCGGGTGTTCGGCACCTTCACCAACGAAGGTATCGCCATGCTCGGTGAGGGTGTGGCCGCGCCGATGATCGAGACCGAGGCGCGCAAGGCGGGCATGCCGATCGGCCCGCTGGCGATCTGCGACGAGGTTTCCCTGAGCCTGCTGAGCCATATCCGCCAACAGACCGCCAAGGACCTGCAGGCCGAAGGCAAGCCGTCGCCGGAGCATCCGGCCTTCGCCGTGATCGACCTGCTGCTCAATGAATACAAGCGCCCAGGCAAGGCGGCGGGCGGTGGTTTCTATGATTACCCGGCCGGGGGGCAGAAGCATTTGTGGCCGCAACTGAAAACCCGCTTCGAGAAAGCCGACGGGCAGATTTCGCCGCAGGACGTGCGCGACCGATTGTTGTTCGTGCAGGCCATCGAAACCGTGCGTTGTGTGGAGGAGGGCGTGTTGCGCTCGACGGCCGATGCCAATATCGGTTCGATTTTCGGTATCGGCTTCGCAGCCTGGACCGGCGGGGCCTTGCAGTTCATCAACCAGTACGGCCTGAAGGACTTTATCGCCCGGGCCCAGTACCTGGCCGAGCAATATGGCGAGCGTTTCGCGCCGCCGGCGCTGCTGCTGGAGAAGGCCGCCAAGGGCCAGTTGTTCTGAGGCTGAAGGGATAAAGTGATGCATCGCGGGGCTTGCCTTGATCGGGCGTTTCAAGGCAGGCTCTGGGGTGTTCATTATTCCCATCACGTGTCAGGTATTTTTTATGTCGCTACGCATCTGCATTCTGGAAACCGACATCCTGCGTCCAGAATTGGTCGATCAATATCAGGGTTACGGGCAGATGTTTCAGCGCCTGTTTTCACAGCAGCCGCTCGCTGCCGAATTTACCGTCTACAACGTGATGCAGGGCCACTACCCGAGCGACGACCAAAGCTTCGACGCTTATCTGGTCACGGGGAGCAAGGCCGACTCCTTCGGTACCGACCCCTGGATTCAAACTCTCAAGACCTACCTGCTGGAGCGTTATAAGCGCGGCGACAAACTGCTGGGCATCTGCTTTGGCCATCAGTTGCTGGCGTTGCTGCTGGGCGGCAAGAGCGAACGCGCGACCCAGGGCTGGGGCGTGGGTACCCACAACTACAAGCTGGCGGCCAGGGCGCCGTGGATGAGCCCGGTGGTGGAAGAGCTGACGCTGTTGATCAGCCATCAGGACCAGGTGACTGCCTTGCCGGAAAACGCCACGGTCATCGCTTCGAGCGATTTCTGCCCGTTCGCGGCCTATCACATCAATGATCAGGTGCTGTGCTTCCAGGGCCACCCGGAGTTTATCCACGACTATTCGCGGGCCTTGCTGGACCTGCGCCAGCAGCACCTGGGCGAACAGGTCTATCAAAAGGGCATCGCCAGTCTGGGCCGGGATCATCACGGCAGCACCGTTGCCGAGTGGATGATGCGTTTTGTGGCGCACAAGCCGCAGGCCGGATCGGTTTGAATCCATAGTCGCATCGCCGGCCGGCTCGCTTCTACAACGGCTTCAAGGCCCTTGCAGGAGCGTCCGGCCCGGCTCTGCTGTCAGAGCCACCCCGAGCGCTTGAAGCTCGCCCACAACCCCGTACAGCCCAGCACCAGAAACGCCAGCACACCGAAGTAGCCGTAGTGCATCTTCAGCTCGGGCATGTTGTCGAAGTTCATTCCGTAGATCCCTGCCACCGCGGTCGGGAACGCCAGGATCGCCGCCCAGGCGGCGAACTTGCGTTGCACCACGCTTTGTCGCGAGGCCTCCAGCAGGACGCCGATCTCGATGGTCTGGCTGGCGATGTCGCGCAAGGTCGCCAGGTCTTCCATCTGCCGGGTGACATGGATCTGCACGTCGCGAAAGTACGGGCGCATGTTCTTGTCGATAAAGGGGAAGCTGAGCTTCTGCAGCTCTTCGCTGATCTCCACCATGGGTGCTACATAGCGGCGCAGGCGCAGCACATCGCGGCGCAGGCTGTGGAGGTGCTGGATATCCCGCTCGTTGAGCGAACTGCACAGCACGCTGTGCTCCAGTTCGTCGATCTCGGCATGGATTGCTTCGCTGACCGGCTGGTAGTTCTCGGTGACGAAATCCAGTAGCGCGTAGAGCACGAAGTCTTCGCCGTGCTCCAGCAGCAGCGGTCGTGCCTCGCAGCGCTGGCGCACGAAGCCATAGGATTTGGAGTGGCCATTGCGGGCAGTGATGATGTAGCCGTTGCCGGCAAAGATATGGGTTTCGATGAACTCCAGCTTGCCGGCTTCGCGCACCGGGGAGTAGGTGACGATAAACAGTGCGTCGCCGAAGGTTTCGAGTTTCGGCCGGCTGTGTTTTTCCAGGGCGTCCTCGATGGCCAGCTCGTGCAGGTTGAACTGGCGTTGCAGATTGGCCAGTTCCTGGGCGTTGGGTTCTTCGAGGCCGATCCAGACGAAGTGCCCGGGTTTGGCGGCCCAGGCCGCCCCTTCGTCGAGGGTGATGTCCGTGACTCTTTTACCCGCGCTGTAGACTGCGGCGGCAACAACTCTACCCATGGTTCCTGTTCGCTTCTTCTTATCGAAATGAGGAATGAGACTTCGTGCAGCTTAGCCCCATGACTGATCAGAGTCAGCCTGTTGGGTGGAGTTCGCCGGCAATAAACAAGCCCGCACGCGGCGGGCTGTTTTCAGACGGCCTGTAGCTGGCGGTCCATCGACTCGATGCATTCGCGCATCTGTTCGCGACACTGCTCGATCAGCCTCGGCATGTCGTCCAGGCTCAGCCCGGCGGTGGGGATCGCCGGCAGCGAGCGGATCAGGATCCTGCCACTGCGCCAGCGGTTGAGGCGCATATGGCGGATGTAGCTGCTGGCGCACACCGGGACGATCGGCACGCCGGCGGCGATGGCCATCTGGAAGGCGCCTTTCTTGAACGGCAGCAGGTCCTCGCCGAGGTTGCGGGTGCCTTCCGGGAAGACCCAGATCGAGGTGTCTTTGTGTTGCAGGGTGTGGGTGGTGGTCAACATCGAGCGGCGCGCCTTGTGCGCGTTGCCACGGTCGATCAACACATTGCCCGCCAGCCAGAACAACTGGCCGAACAGCGGCACCCATTTCAGGCTCTTTTTACCGATGCACACGGTGCGCCGGGGCACCACGTTGCCGAACACGAACAGGTCGTAGTTGGACTGGTGGTTGGCGATGATCACGCAGCTCTTGGGCTTGTCCATCAGCGGCCCGACTTCGGCCTTGACCCGCAGGCGCAGAATGCACATGGCCGGCAAGGCATACAGGCGCGCGCACAGGCGGCTGTTATCCGGGTTGAACGGGCGACATAGCCCCAGCACCACGCCGAGAATCCCCGCTGCAACAAAATGCAGGCCCATCAATAACATACGAAACAGATACAGCATCTACAGGCCTACCGGGGACAAAAGGTGGCGCAGTGTACGGATGTGCACTGTTTTCGGCAATTACCTGTATAGAAGGAGAAGATGGCCGATGTTTAAGCGCATGTTTCCGACTCTTTGCTCAGCGGCGAACTAGAGCGTCGCACAGTCTTTCTCGCGGTGCGTGCATAAAGGTGCGGGCATAAAAAAGCCCGACGCGCAGGTCGGGCTGGTGGGTGGCGGGCCCAGGCTTCAGCCCAGGTGTTCCTGGTCGAGAATGATCGCGTTGTCCAGGGCTTCCAGCAGCGCCTTGCGCACTTTCAGCTTGGTGTTCTTGTGGGCGGTCATATTGATCTTCTTCAACTGACGCGCGGCGGCCAGGGCGGCGCCTTGCAGTTCCTCAATGCTGACCACCTTATCGAGGAAGCCGGCATCCACCGCGCCTTGTGGGTCGAACATCTCTCCATTGATCACCGAGCGGTGCAGTGCGGATTTGCGCAGGCGGTCACGGGCCAGCTCGATGCCGGCGTGGTGCATGGTCATGCCGATCTGCACTTCGTTCAGGCCGATGCTGAACGGGCCTTCGACGCCGATGCGGTAGTCCGCGGACAGCAGCAGGAACGCGCCCTTGGCCACGGCGTGCCCAGGGCAGGCGACGATGACGGGGAAGGGGTGCGACAGCAGGCGACGGGCCAGGGTCGAACCCGAGGTCACCAGGCTCACGGCTTCTTTAGGGCCGGCGGTCATCACTTTCAGGTCGTAGCCACCCGACAGAATGCCGGGCTGCCCGGTGATGATCACCACCGCGCGATCGGTGACGGCCTGGTCCAGCGCGGCATTGAAGGCGGCAATCACGTCCGGGGAAATGGCATTGACCTTGCCATTGCTCAAGGTCAGGGTCGCGATACCGTCTTCGAGGTGGTAAGAAATCAACTCACTCATGACGCAATTCCTTGTATTGAAGTGGGGCAGACGTTACCCACGGTCACAGGTCAGGTAAAGCGCTGTGACTGACTGGTGAGTCAGCCCTTTCTGGCCTGACAAGCGTAGCCGGCCACCTGGGGCGCGGATCGGCCCTCTTATATAGCTGTCAGCCAGGCCAGAGATTGGCCGGTTTGCCATGGCGCTGATGCCAGCGCAGTACCGGAATCCGAAGAAATGTCTTAAGCGCATGAAAATTCTGAAAAAAACCTTTGCCATCAGAAAAGCTTTCGACTACATTAGCGCGCCTCGACAGACTGAATCGGTTTGACGAGACACGGTTGGGTGTCCGAGTGGCTTAAGGAGCACGCCTGGAAAGTGTGTATACAGGAAACTGTATCGAGGGTTCGAATCCCTCCTCAACCGCCATACTTGAAATACACGAAGCCCCTGATTTTCCTAGAGAAAGTCAGGGGCTTCGTGGTTTCTGCCGTCTGAAAAAAGACCCGATGGGATCGATATGGGACCAGATTGGGACCAGGGCTACAGGCTGAGGGCGTGCTCGAGCATGCCAATGACGTCCGGACCGTCCTCATTAATCCAGGTGCCGTAGTGCTGACGGATCATGTTCCCGTTGGTGTGCCCCATCTGTTCCGCGATCCAGTCGTGTAAGCGCGCGCCGGATTTGGCATCGCTTGGCGAGGTATTTGGCATGGCGACCCGCCCTTGCTCCCGTCTATTTTCTCGGTGGATTTGGCACTAGAGCCTTACAGATACTGAGAAAGCCACTCAGGCTCCCCAGGTCGCGCATCGCTGCTCGGGAAGCCAGACGCTTCTGGCCAGCCGAACCAGTTTTGCATCAGATGGACACGTAGCGTCGCCATCAGCGGATAGGCTGGACGACACCATCACCCTTGCAGGGCTTTCGCCTTGTATACCTACGGTCATCCCTGCCCAGGCTCATAGACCCAGGCGGGTCCACGTCGACGACAGGTTTGGATACTCAGAGACGAACTAAGCGTTGTTTACCAAGTGCGCAATCGACGAGTGCCGTAAATGTCGAGCAGAACCAGAAGGATGATCGGTACGGGCTTGCGCGCGGAATTGTAGTTCATGGCGCGATGCTATCGCGAGCGGGGTAGCCTCAATCATCAAGTAGCGGACAAGGACGTTGAAAAACGAATGGGTTGATCCCGTATTTCGCACGACTGACGGAAGTCAATTGGTAGTTTGTAAGCTTATGTACCATCCTGAATAATGGTCTTAGGTACATGCAGAACAATGGATCTACATCAATGTACCCGTCATTGTGTTGGATGGGATGCCACATATCAGCTCGTGCTGCGAGCGGGGGGGGGGGCAGCCGGGATAATAGGCACGCGTCACTTGCGGTTGGCGTTCCAGCCATTGTGCCGGCTCCAGCAGCATTGCTGCAGCGTAGAGCGAGGGTTTTTACGTCGCGCAGGTTGAGGAGTGCTTCGAATGATCTGGCGATAGCGCCCACCGAGTCCTGCAGGAACCCCAGACGCTAAGCCAGATCGAAGTTCTGCCGCTCAATCCTGCTGGACGAGCGCCAAGCTAGCCACTGGGATTGGTTTGATCGGTGCTTGAGCGGTATAGGCTCCCGTTTGATTGACAGCGATACCTCGTTCTGCCGATACCAAATGGGCAACAGTATGTTGGCAATAACGACCTTGGCATGGGCCCATGCCGCTGCGGCAGGCGAGTTTTACGCTGTTGACTGAGGTGACATGGGGGTGAGCCTTGAGAAAACCGCACACTTGGCCGGCCGTTACGTCTTCACATCGACAAATCAGCGTATCGCTGTCGGCGAGTCTGGCGAGTGCATCCAGACGCGGCGCAAAGAAAGTAGCGACAGTGTCTGCGAAAGGCTGAGCGCGTCCCAGCGCCCGACGAGCAGGTGCTGTGGACGGCGCCGTGTCGGGATTGAGCGCCGCAACTATTGATACACCCGCCAGTCTGCCTTGGCAGTGAGCCATTTCAGCGCCGGATACACCGACAGGTTCTCCTGCGATATAAACATGCTCCTGTGAGCTGCGCATTGTGTCGTCATGATCAACGATCCAGCCGCCACGCTCGGGGTTCCAGCTGACACTGCAGCCGGCTTGGCGGGCGAGTTCGGTGCTCGCCAGCAAGCCGTAACCGATAGCCAGTCCGTCGATGTCGTGGTTACGTTCGGTGTCGGGGAGGATGGTCCAGTTCGTATCAACATCGCTCAGCGTAACGCGATCCACGCCGTCATTACCTTGAGCACGGGTGACGATAGTCGAAAAGCGTAATGGCACTTTCTTGCGCCACAGTTTGAAGAGTATCCCTGCCAGTTGAGCAAATAGTCGAACATGACCAGGTAGTGCGCGCCAGCCGGCAAGCAGTTCGCCAAGACGTGGTCGTGGCCGGGCAATGGCTACTTCCTGGATTTGTGCACCAGCATCTAGAAGCTGCCCGGCCAGTAGTAGTAATAAGGGGTGTGAACCGGCGAGCACATAACGTTTCGCCGAACACAAAAACTGACTTTTAAGCAGTGTCTGTACTCCACCAGCTGTCATGACTCCAGGCAGAGTCCAGCCTGGGAACGCTACGGGTAAGTCATATGCGCCTGTAGCGATTAGTAGTTTGCTGCAGTCGAGCAGATGAGATTGTTCTCCCTCGACAATCGCCAGTTGAACTCCACCTTTTTCAGGATGGAAGACCCCCCAGGCACAGGTCGAGAAATACCATTTTATGCGGATGTCGTTGCGCGCCTGCTCAAGCAGTTTTTTTCCGAATGGGTAACTGGCAAATGCACTACTCGGCGGTGCGTTGAAGGTCGCGGGAGGCTGGCGAAAAATCTGTCCACCGGGTGCGGCCTGCTCATCAATGACAGCAACGTGCAATCCGGCGTCACTGGCCAGAAGTGCCGCTGTCAGACCAGCCGGCCCTGCGCCGACCACTACAAGATCATAGTTAAGGGTTTCAAGCTTCATCGGTCACCTCTATGCACATTCCCGGGCTAACGAGGGTCATACAGCTGCGTTGGGCTTCCAATCCATTGATCTTGACCATGCATTCATAACAAACACCCATGTTGCATACCGGTGTACGCAAGGTGCCGGTCACACTACGGCGGAAGCCGCGAGTCCCGGCACCCAGTAATGCGGTCGCGACAGTTTCACCTGGATAACACAACATCTCGTGACCATTCACGAGTATTTGGATGGGGGCAGGGCGCAAATCCGCCATGGGTTCAATGCGTCTACAGTCAGGCAAGGGTCAGGCTCCCAAAGCGGCGTGGATCGAAAGGAGTGATGTCCAGCGTTGCAGGTCGGCCGAGAATGCATTCGGCGAGCAATCGTGCGTAGGTGGGGCCCAAAGTAAAAGCTGACCCCCCCGTGGCAATGTACAAACCGTGACTTTTGGGAACTTCACCCAGCAGCGGAAGTTGATCAGCTACCAGTGCAGTAGTACCGGTCCACACCCGCAGGATCGAAAGTTTTTTCAACGCTGGGACCACCGCCAGCGCGGCGCTCATATTGCCAGTCAGTGAGCTGATTAAAAGCTCGGGTCGGCGATCCAGGTCGATCACGCCATTGACATGATGCAAACGTGCAGGCCAGCCGCCGCCGATGAGAATATTACCGTCGCTGGTTTGCTTGAGAGAAAGACGGCGCCCGGCGTGTTGAATCAGATGGCTGATCATAGGAGAAGTGCGCACGGTCGTGGTCATGGTCAGAGCCACTGGACTGACAGGCAGACTGATGCCGGCCATGGCCGCTATTCTTCCTGACCAGGCGCCGGCGGTAATTGCCAGTGTGCGAGCCAAGCATTCGCTGCCGTCACTGAAATACACTCGCCAAACACCTTGTTCATAATTCATTGTGCTTACGCCAAGGCCGCTATCGATGCGGGCGCCAAGGCGGGCAGCTGCCGCAGCGTAGGCCAGAACGCAGCTGCGTGGATCCGCTTTACCCTCTTTTGCACAAAATGCTGCACCCAGTATTCGTTCGCTGAGGTAGGGCGCACGGCTGCGCACTTGAGCCCCGTCCAGTAGCTCTACGTCCAAGCCGCTGGCGCGTTCGAGCATTACTTTCTGCTTCAAAGTTTCGATCTGTTGAGGCGTCTCCGCGACCATGAAACCACCATGCTGAGAGACTCCGACTGGCATGCCAAGCTCCTTCTCCAGGCCGGCCCAGGCGTTTTGCGCATCAAGGTGCAACGGCATTGCTTCTGCTGCCTTGCGGGCGGCTTCGGAACCATTTTCGATCATGCGGTATTCGAGCTGAAAGTGCAGGCTGCCGGCGTTCTGACTCGACGCTGCGCTGTTCAGTTGCGCGCGTTCAACCAGGCGCACTGTGGCGCCGGCCTTCGCCAAGTAGTAGGTCACCGCACTTCCCAGCAGACCGCCGCCTATCACCAGGCAGTCAACTGTGCCCTGTGTCTCGGCCTGTGTGGACATGACAGTCATTAGCGCGTTCACTATGCAGTCGGGTTAACGATTTCGATGCCCAAACTGGTCAAGGTTGCCGCCACCGACGCGACTTCAGCCTCGTTAAGTTCCAGCAATGGCCGACGCACGAAGCCTGCCGGCACCCCACGCAGACGCAAGGCGGTTTTGAGAATGGCTTGGGCACTCCCGAAGTTCCCCGCAAAGTCCTTGTTGAACCAGGCTTTCATGATCACCCGGTCACGTTCGCCCAATTCAATTGCGCGAGCCTTATCGCCGCTACGTATCAAGTTCCAAAAATCCGGGTGGTCGCTACCCAGAACACCGCCAGCGCCCATCAGTCCATCGCCATGTCCCATTTCGACCAAATCCGCCCCAAGCTTTGAGGTCGGAACGTTGAAGTAGCGAACCTTGTCGGACAGTCGATAGAGTCCGTCGAGAAAAGCCGCAAAGTTCGGTGTCGAGTTCTTGATGGCAACCACATTTTCGATGTCGGCCAGGCGGTCCAGTAAATCGACATCCATATCGACAACACATCCCCGTGGCCAGTTGTAGATACACATTGGCATATTGGTAGCGTCGGAAACGTCCTGATAGAACTGCACCAACTCATTGGCACTAGGAACAATGTAAGGCGGAGGGGTTAACAGAATACCGTCTAGCCCGGCGCGCTCGGCAGCATGAGCGTGGCGGATGGCTTCAGCCGCGGTGAACGCATTGCAGCTGCCGATCACGGTCATTCGGCCGTTGATGGTGCGCGCAGATTCACTGAACAACTGAGCCCTTTCCGACTCGCTCAGGCTGAACCACTCACCCGAGGTTCCTGCCAGAACCACACCATGCATGCGCTGTTGAACATACCATTCGAGCTGTCCAGCCAGACCATTCAGATCCAGATCACCCTCACGGGTAAAGGGGGTGGTAATTGCCGGAATGTAGCCGTACCAGTCGACATCGTTTCTGTTCATTGCAAAACCTTCAGGTGGGCTCAAAATATCAAGGAACCGGAGGGGTGATCGACATGATGATCTCTACGTCCTCTTGTCCTTCGTTTATGTATCGATGTGCAGCGCTAGCGTCGAATGTGATGCTTTCACCGGCGTCGACGACGTAAGGAACGTCGCCAATGACCGCTTTGAGAGTGCCACGGACCACGTAGACGCTTTCGAGCGAGGGATGCCTCAATGGGATCTCAGACGAAAATTGGCCCGGTTGAAAAACCGCCCGCAAGACTTCCATTTGCCCGTTTCCCCGGGTCAAGCGTTCGTAGCTCACTCCGCCCTTGGGTCCCATCAGAGTGGTTCGCTCGCCTGGGCGACTAATCCACACGCTCGGGGCGCTTGGGTCGGAGAAAAGAGCCGACATCGACTCTCCGAACACACTGCTGAGTCTGCGCAGGGTCATGAGACTGGGTTCAGTCACTTCTCTTTCAATCTGACTCAGCAAGGTCGCAGACAGTCCTGTCTCGGCAGCCAAGGCTCGCAACGACAATCCGCGCGACACACGCAACTCATTCAATCGTTTTCCTAGCACGCTCTGTTACTCCAGGCGATAGATGTTTTGTACGTCATGAGTGCACGATAATCAAGTTTTTTTGTGCAGTCATGGTGCACTTATGAATTGGCCTGACACATTTATCCACTTTGTCACGGGTTTTATCCAGTGTCTGCGAAGTTTTTTTACTTTCCGTCAGAAACGTTTTGACAGTTAGACAGCTTGGCCTTACGTTCCTGTTGTGCACTCCTGCTGCACAATAATAAAAAGGTAATTGATCATGACCGAACGTGCCTTACCGCTCATACGCGATCGCAAAAGCAAGCGCCCGCATCTATGGATGCTTTGCTTGCCGTTCTTATGGCAAGTGGCTGCAGTACCGTGGGCCAACACTATCGACTACACGCCTCTAGGCCTACCGTTTCCGATGGTCTGGCAAATGCTAGGGGTGATTTTCTCCAGCGTCGTATTCGCCGTCATTTTTCATTTGGATCGCCGTGCAGGCGTCGAAGATGAGGAGCAGGCATTTTTGCTGGCACAGACCCACTCAAACGTTGAGTAGCATCGATGAAACTATTGATTGTAAGTCTTATTCTAATAATAGCGGTCGTAGGTTCTATTGTTTTTGGTCGTGCCCGACAGGCTCGCAAGCGTAGCCTTGCCGATTGGGCGGTGGGGGGGCGTAGTCTTGGTGGGTTGCTGTTCTGGTTTGTGAACGCCGGCGAAATCTACACGACGTTTGCAGTGTTCGGTATTGCCGGTTACGCATGGGCTCTGGGCGCACCTGCATATCTGGCTTTTTGTTCGGTGTCTTTGTCATACGCCATTGGATACTGGCTGATGCCCAAGATCTGGAAAGCCGGACGTCTACGAGGCCTTATCACTCAAGCTGATTTTTTCGCCAACCGCTATGACAGTCGCTGGCTCGGAATTACGACCGGTGTCATCGGCATAGGTGCATTAATTGTTTACGTGCAGATTCAACTGGTCAGCTTGGGGCTGATCGTTTCCTTGACCTTCGATGGTGCACTTTCCACTACCGCTTCAACTATCGTAGCTGGCTGTTTGATGGTTGCATTCGTCTTGTTTGCCGGTCTGCGTTCCGCTGCTTTTGCCGCGGCTGTCAAAGATATTTTGATGATTGTGCTGGTTGTGGTGCTGGCCTGGACGGTGGCAGACGCGGTCGGTGCGAGTTCTTTAATCGATATCTTTACGAAAGCTGAAGCTGCTCATCCGGGTATCGGAAAGTTTCCAGGGCTGGATCTGACCTCTCCAACGACCAGTGTCTGGCTGATGACGTCGGCCATCAACATTGCATTGGGCAATTGGGTTTTCCCTCACCTGTTTCAGGTTTCCTATTCGGCGGATAGCGCGACTTCAATTCGTCGCAACGCTATCTGGCAACCGATTTACTCACTGGCGTTCGGTTTCATTATCCTGCTCGGATTTGCCGCACTGGTAGCGGGAACTCAACCGCCCGACGGAAACATGAATGCTGTACTGCTGCAATTCGTGACTGACAAATACCCGCAATGGGTCATAGGCCTGTTGGCCGGAACAGGCTTCTTGTTGGCACTGGCACCTGGATCGGTATTGCTGCTCACCGCGGGCTCGATCTTCAGTCGCAACATCGTTGCTCCTTTTAAACCGCAACTCAGTGAAAAACAGTCGCTACGTATATCTCGTACCAGTGTGGTGGTTTTTGCGGCGATTGCCGTCGCCATCACCCTTACACAAAAAGGTTCGCTGGTTTCGATTCTCCTTAGCGCCTACTCAGCCATCGGGATGCTTGCACCCGGCGTATTCCTGGGCTTTCTGTGGAAGCGGACCTCGGCCGCGGGTGTTGTCTGCGGGATTATCGTGGGCTTCATGATTTTGCTGCTGCCTTCGTCGAGTGCCTACCTGGCCACTGCGCTACCAAATTGGGAACCTGGCCTGATTGCCATGTTGGCCAATGCAATGGTTGTAATGGGGGTTAGCGTGTTGACCAAGGCTCCGTCTGCCAAGCATGTGGAGCTGGGGTTACTGACACCTTCTGCCGGCCACTTCATGGCACCTTAAGAGGAGTCCGTTCATGGGTAAGTCTCTCATTGGTTTTTGTCGAGTCAATCACGCTTCTTGGACCGTCTTGGAGCTTGAGCCGGTTATCGAGTTTTACACAAAAGTTATCGGCGCCCGGCTTCTGTATCAAATGGGACCGCTGGATGCGGAGCAGATGCCTCGCGACCCCGCCGGACGGGATTGGACCGATACGCACCTGGGAATCGCCATGGCCCGGTTCAGCCTGGCCATGCTCGAATTTCCCGATGGCTTCAAGGTTGAGCTCTTTCAGTACGAGCTGCCGGTTGGCACCAACGACGCGCCGCTGAGTAGCAATCACGTTGGCAGCCATCACATGGGTATCGAGGTGGAGGACCTTGAACAGGCCGCCAAGGTATTGGTAGAGCACGGCTGCACGGTACTGGAGCGCATTGAAATGGATTCTGGCCCGACTGAGGGTAGCAGTTTTCGTTATTTTAAAGATCCTTGGCAAAACATTTTCGAACTGGTCGAAGTTCGCGCAGTAGCCCCCGTAACCGTTAACTAACAGTAGAGTGCAATCATGAGCAGGCGTGCAATTAATCCCAAGTCGATGTACCCAAGCGTGCCCTTTGGCTTTTCTCACGCAGTTGAACAACAACCGGGGCGTACTTTGCATCTGGCCGGGCAGGTAGCGTGGAACTCCAAAGGCGAGTTAGTTGGGGCGAAAGACTTGATTGCGCAAACTCGTCAAGTGCTGATTAATTTGAAAGAAGTACTGCGTGATGCAGGTGCTATACCGGCTGACGTCGTGCGTTTGCGAACTTATGTGGTCAATCATTCGCCGGAAAATCTGGCTGGTGTGTGCGCGCTGATAAGCGAATTTTACGAGGGGGCCGAACCTGCGGCAAACTCTTTCATTGGGGTGCAAGCGTTAGCGCTGCCTGATTTTTTGATTGAAATAGAGGCCACTGCCAGTTTGGATTGATTAAGTTGTTGTCCTAAAGTTTGCTGCACTAGCTAGCAGTAATGCCTTTTTCCATAAGCACCGCCTGATAATTCAGTATGTGGAATGGCATTACTTTACCTAAAAATAATAAAAGGAACTAACATGAGAGTCTTCATGTGGAGCGCGATTGCGCTCGCTGTAAGCGCGAGTCAGATTCAATTTGCATCAGCCGCGGACTTTGTCACAGATCAAGCTGGGTCAAAAGGTTTTATCGATGACAGCAAGTTTGATTTGCTGATGCGTAGTTATTATTTTAATCGTAACAAAAAAGACGGTGCGGTCGACGACAAAGACTGGACGGGAGCCGTGCAGGGTGTCTATAGCTCTGGTTTTACTCAAGGAACAGTAGGTTTCGGCATCGATGCCTTTGGTTATATTGGCCTGAAGCTT
Organism: Pseudomonas sp. FW305-25; assembly: GCF_017351415.1. Taxonomy (NCBI): domain Bacteria; kingdom Pseudomonadati; phylum Pseudomonadota; class Gammaproteobacteria; order Pseudomonadales; family Pseudomonadaceae; genus Pseudomonas; species Pseudomonas sp. FW305-25. The sequence continues at coordinate 187,122 of NZ_JACNDE010000001.1, forward strand.
GATGGCCAGGACAAATACGCCGGTTCGGGTAACTTGACGACCACTACCAACAGCCTGGGGCAGGTTGATGGCAACCACGATAGCTACGGTAAAAGCGGAGCCGCGCTTAAAGTTAGAGTATCGAAAACAGAATTGAAAGTTGGCGACATGCAACCGTCGACCAGCCCGGTTTTTGCAGTGGGGGGCACGCGTCTGACACCTCAAACCGCAAGCGGCATCAATCTAATGACCAGCGAAATCAAGGGGCTGAACTTCGAGGCTGGACACTTCTATTCAAGCACCAGTCAAGATCAGACAAACCGCGATGGCGAACTTTGGGCGACATACGCTGGTGTAAGCTCCAAGAGTATTGACTTCGTGGGAGGTCAGTACGCTGTTACCGATCGACTCACGACATCTTTGTATGTTTCAAAATTGGAGGATATCTGGGATCAGTACTACACTAACGTTAACTATCAACTTCCTGTGAGTGAGCTCCAGTCGTTGAATTTTGATTTCAACTTCTACCATACCGCAGATGAGGGGCGCGCCAACGCTGGCGTTATTGATAACAATACGTACTCGTTATCGGCTGCTTACTCTTTTTTGTCTGCGCATCGTTTCACGCTATCCTTTCAGAAAGTGAGCGGCAATACACCATTTGACTATATAGGCGTCGGCGACAACAATCGGGGAGGTAACTCGATGTTTCTTGCTAACTCCATTCAGTACTCCGACTTCAATGGGCCCGGCGAAAAATCCTGGCAAGCACGTTACGACTTGAACATGGCTACTTATGGGGTGCCAGGTCTGACCTTCATGACTCGATATGCTAATGGCTTCGATATTGATGGTAGTCATACGCCGGCCAATAGCCCTTACACAGGCGAGTATGGTGCTGACGATAAGCATCACGAAACTAACCTGGAGGCTAAGTATGTTGTTCAGACTGGCCCTGCCAAAAATTTGTCAATTCGGCTGCGTCAAGCCTGGCACCGCTCCACATCTACTCAAATCGATGGTGATGCGGACGAGTTTCGTTTGATTGTCGATTATCCGATGTCGATTCTGTAATTTCAGGCCAGGCCGTCTTTCTCCTTTTTAGCCACTACTAATTAGTGGCTTTTTTTTGGGGTGCAGTTAGAGGGCCGGCCCCGGCGGTTAAAAGGCAAAATAAGCAGTCTTTGGATAGTCGGTGCGAGGGCTGGATAGGTGCTCGCCTGCTTAAGGGTACATAGTCAATGCCTGAGCGAGGAATTTCACAGGCCAGAGCGTTCGACGAGTAATTGTGGATGATCCGCAGGATCACGTACTCAGGTTTTCGGGCGTCTAACAGGCGATACGTCTCGAGCAGGCGACATTTGTGCAGCTCGCATTGAAAGTCAGTGCGACGATTAAAAACGGCCCGGTATCTGGTGCTTTCGGTGAAACCACCGGGTGTGTCAAGCCAAGGCAGAACACGCGGCAAGCGACTGGCGTGCAGCCTGGACCCAGCGGCTGACGGCCATGGCCGGGTTGCAGCGTCTGCCTCGGGGTTTTGGCGGGCAACCTTACGTTTAGCGTTTGTCGCAGGCGATCCACGCTTTCAGGTCTAGAATGGTCATGCGCATCGAGTGGGGCGATGCTGGTTGTCTGCGGGCGCGGGGTGATATTGCCGGCGTCGGCAGGCTTTGCAGCTACTCAATCGAGAACACCATCATGTCCACGCACGAACAGGTCACCGAGCATAAATCCTTCTCCGAACCGGATGAGACCCGCGAGTTTTCCAATGGCAAGGCAGAGATCCTGAAGATCGGTCAGTGTGAAGTGGGACGCTTCACGTTCAAGCCGGGCTGGCGCTGGTCGAACGACATTAAACCGCTGGCGCAGACACCGAGTTGCCAGGCACCGCATTTTCAGTATCACGTGGCCGGCAGGCTGGCGATCCTGATGGATGACGGCACCGAAATCATCGCCGGGCCGGGTGATATCACCTCCCTGCCTAAGGGACATGACGCCTGGGTGGTGGGGGATGAAACCGTGGTGGTGGTCGACTGGTTCGGGGCCAGCAACTACGCTCGTAAGGTCTAGGCGAAACACAGTCGCAAAGGAGCTGATGCACACCATCAGCTCCTTTTTCAACGACGATTCACACCCTTGGACGAAGAACTCCAGCTTGGGCCATTCGTCGGTCTTTTCTCTTTGTGAACTATAGGTCCTTAAATGACCGTCTAGTCTGAAACGCCGTGACGGTCGATATTTTCTAGGCAGTCAGGTGCTTGCCGGTATCGACCGGTTGTTGGAGGGAGCAGGGAGATGAGCGATCCTTATATCGAGGACAACGGGGATGAGTTCCCAATCAACAACCTGGTGCGCTGCGGTCAGGCAGCGTTTGACAGCGAGCCACCGGCCAAGGCGTCGGTTGGCAAGACCAGGGCCAGTGCATTACCCAGGGTGACCCAGACAAAGTTTTTCCCGAAAGCGGCGCTTCCTAAGAGAAGGTAGCCTTCATACATACCGAACGACCCCGCTTCCGGGCGGGGTTTTTGTTACCTGAACAATGGGCCGCCGCGATTGATTTGAATGAAGTTGGACCTTTCGTCTTATCCGTTGCACAGGGTAGCGGGGTTTTCACAATTTATTCACAAACGACTGCGTAGGCTCGACTCATCCGTTAAAGCAAATCCTATTAGCCCGTCTCCCCAGCGGGCTTTTTTTTGCCTGGGTGAAAACTCTTTGCGCAAAAACGGTCCAAGACTGTGACTAAAAGGATCACAGCGTTCTGCTGTCGCCGCTCAGCTTTAGTCAGACACCGCTATAGAATGACTCTCCAGCATCTTTTTCGAGGTTTACATCATGCGTTTAACACTGCCTGCTCTGGTTTTGGGGCTTCTGGCTGCTCAAGGTGCGATGGCCGCCGGTGATGGCACTGCTGCGGTCGGCGGCGGTTTGGGTGGCGCGCTGGGCAATGTGGTGGGACAACAGATTGGCGGCAGCACGGGCGCCGCGGTGGGTGCGGGCCTTGGCGGCGCCGCCGGCAGTGCGGTCGGTGCCCGTAAAGGCAGTCGGACCGAAGCAGCCATCGGTGGCGGCCTGGGTTCGGCCGGCGGTTCGGTGATCGGCAACAAGCTGGGCGGCAAAACCGGCTCGACCATCGGCGCAGGCCTGGGTGGCGCGGCCGGCGGTGCTTTGGGCAGCAGCATGGGTGACGATGACCATCACTCCGGCGGCAGAAAGCACAAGAATAAACACAAGCACGATTGATTCTGCAGCAGTGCGTAAAAAAGCCCGGCCTCGTGCCGGGCTTTTTTATGGGAACGAATAGCGCTCCAGCCCCTCGAATTCATTGATGGACACACTGTGTCGACGAGGTTTGCCATGATTCCAGAAACCCTAGGCAAGAAAGAACAGGACGCTTCGGGCGTGCCCTTGGTCAACGATCCGGGCAATGAAGATCCGGGCTCGTTGATGGATGACGCCCTGGTGCCGCTGAGCGATGACGATGAGGCAGGCGAGTCGGAGGAAAAGGGCCCGTGAAGTCTGCTTCCAGCACGCTGGCATGACCGGTGTGAGGTGCCTATGAAGCATGATCCGAAACCGATCGACCGGGATGACACGCCCGAATATCCGCTGCCTTCCCCCACGGATGCGCTGAGTCCCGAGCAGATCCTCCCGGATGCCAACGCCGAGCAGGAGCTGTCTCGACCCGAGCCGCAGCGCAAGGTGGCCAGGGGCAAACGGCGTACCGCCCCGGGAGGCGCGTCGTGAGCCGCGCAAAACTGCTGAGCCTGGTGTTGGTCGCCCTGGTGTCGATTTTCTGTTTCTCCAGCCTGGCAGAGTCCGCTGACGGACGAGCCCCGGCCAATCCTCCGCTGCGGTCGTTCGAGGGCGGTTCCGGCAACGAACTCATGCTGCGGCCAGGAGCCCTGGGCGGGAATGGTGTAGGTGTCACGGACAGCCGTTCGCGGGCCGACAAGTCGCGCGGCTCTTCCGGCCAGGGCGGCGGCATGGGCTCCACTGGCGTCAATGGTTCCATCATGGGCGGTGGCGGTGCCGGTGGTGGAACCGGCAGCGCGGGCGGTGGCACCGGGGGGCCAGGAGGCGGTAGCGGACGGGCGGGACGCTAGCGTGCTTTGTTCACTCATGATGTCGAGACCAGCGAGCCCGGCCTGTCCGGGCTTTTGTCTGCCTGCACGCTGACCCGCGGTTGCTCCCCGTCATCTGCCGCGGCTATGCTGCTGAACCCTTTAATCGGGCAAGAAACTGGCCGTACCTGAGCCGCTCCCCGGGATGTTTTTTGTTAACGGATCAGATGCGATGAATGCACAGTTGAATGACGTGGGCCCGATCAAGGCCGTGATTTTCGATATGGACGGTTTGCTGCTGGACACCGAAGGCATCTACACCGAGGTGACGCAGATCATCGCCGATCGTTATGGCCGCACCTTCGATTGGACGATCAAGCAGAACATCATTGGCCGTGGCGCCGCGGACCTGGCCCGCTATGTGGTGCAAGCCCTGGACCTGCCGATCACGCCCGAGGAGTTCCTGGTGATTCGCGAGCCACTGATGCGCGAACGCTTTCCTCGGGCGCTGGCGATGCCGGGCGCACAGGAACTGGTGCAGCACCTCAAGGCCAATAATGTGCCGATTGCCGTGGGTACCAGTTCTTCGCGCCAGTCTTTTGCCCAGAAAACCACCTTGCACGGCGACTGGTTCGCGCTGTTCGACACCATAGTCACCGCCGACGACCCGGAAGTGGGCGCGGCCAAGCCGGCGCCGGACATCTTCCTGACCGCCGCGCGGCGCCTGGGTGTCGCGCCCGGGGATTGCCTGGTGTTCGAGGATTCGCCCTTTGGTGTCACCGCGGCGAAGGCGGCGGGGATGACCGCGATTGCCATTCCCGATCCGGCGATGGCGGACGCCAAGTACGCCCATGCCGATGCCATTCTGCGTTCGCTGAAGGGGTTCCAGCCGGCGGCCTGTGGTTTGCCGCAGTTGGCGTGGTCCTGAACCTGTAGCCGCTGCCGCAGGCTGCGATAAGCCCGCCAGGGCTTAGGCGGTCTCAAGTGCGGCGCTTTCTGCGGAATCGATCGCAGCCTGCGGCAGCGGCTACAAAAACGCCGGGCCACCTGATGAGGGTGGCCCGGCGTTTTTCATGGGCGCGGAAGTCAGGCGCTGAAGCCGCCATCGATGCTCAGGCTGGCGCCGGTGATGTAACCCGCTTCCGGGCCGGCCAGGTAAGCCACGAAGCTGGCGATTTCTTCCGCGTGGCCATAGCGCCCGATGGCCATCAGCGGGATCAGGCTTTCGGCGAAGTCGCCGTGGGCCGGGTTCATGTCGGTGTCGACCGGGCCGGGTTGCACATTGTTGATGGTGATGCCCCGTGGGCCAAGGTCGCGGGACAGGCCTTTGGTCAGGCCGACCAGGGCCGACTTGCTCATGGCATAGGTGCCGCCACCGGCAAAGGGCATGCGCTCGGCGTTGGTGCTGCCGATGTTGATGATGCGCGAGCCTTCGCCCATATGCCGGGCCGCTTCCTGGGTAGCGACGAACACGCTGCGGATGTTGATGGCCAGGGTCCGGTCGAAGTCTTCCAGCTTGAAGTCTTCCAGCGGGCCGATAGCCAGGACGCCGGCGTTGTTGACCAGGATGTCCAGGCGACCAAAGGTTTCGACCGTGCTCTCGACCGCCTGGCGGATAGCCGCGGCATCGGCGCTGTCGGCGAGGATCGCCAGGGCCTTGCCGCCAGCGGCGGTGATGCTGTCCTGCAAGGCTTCGGCCTTGGTGGTAGAGCTGACATAGGTGAAGGCGACGGCGGCGCCTTCGGCCGCCAGGCGTTGCACGATGGCCGCGCCGATGCCGCGGGAACCGCCTTGAACCAGGGCTGCTTTGCCGCTGAGGGATTGAGTGGTCATGTCGTTCTCCAAAAAAGTCCAAGGCGGGCTGCCTTGTGGTTGGAGTCGAGTATCGACTTCGGATTAGGTGCTGTGTAGATAGGAATCGCTCTAGTCTGTGTAAACCAGAAGTTTATAGTGAGGCACCATGGAAACCTTCAGCAGCATCGAATGCTTTGTGCGCAGCGCCGAAGTCGGAAGTTTTGCCGAAGCCGCGCGACGCTTGAGCCTGACCCCTGCCGCGGTGGGTAAAAGCGTGGCCAAGCTCGAGGCCCGGCTCGGGGTCCGGTTGTTTCAGCGCAGCACCCGCAGCCTGACCCTGACCGAGGCCGGCAAGCTGTTTCTTGGCGAGGTCAGCGCCAGCCTGTACACCATCCAGAACGCCGTGGCCAACCTGGCCAGCGCCGAAGGGCGCCCGGCGGGCACCCTGAAAGTCAGCATGGGCACGGTGTTTGGACGGCTGTACATCGTGCCCATGCTCGGCGAATTCCTGCGGCGTTTCCCAGAGATCAGCCCGGACTGGCATTTCGATAACCGTCAGGTGGACCTGATCGGCCAGGGTTTCGACGCGGCGATCGGCGGCGGCTTTGAGCTGCCCCAGGGGGTGGTGGCGCGACGGCTGACCCCGGCTCACCGCATCCTGGTGGCCTCGCCGGACTATCTGGCGCGCTGCGCGGCGGTCGAGCAGCCCGAGGATTTGCAATATTGCGAAGGCATCCTGATCCGCTCGCCACAGACCGGGCGGGTGCGCTCCTGGGCCCTGACCAGCCGCACCCGGCAGCAAAGCCCGTTGAGCCTGAAAGCGCGGATGACCATGAGCGATTCGGAAGCGGCCTGCGCCGCTGCCGCCCAGGGCCTGGGGGTGGCCCTGGTAAGCATGCCGTTCGCCGTCGGTTACTTGAACGCCGGCACCCTGGTGCGGGTATTGCCGGACTGGTACGTCGACGACGGCAACATCTCGATCTATTACGCCGAGCACAAACTGTTGCCGGGCAAGACCCGGGCCTTCGTCGACTTCGTGATCGAGCGGTTCGCCGAGCAGGGCCTGGAGCAACGCTTCAGCGCGGTTTGAAGAGGCGCGCAAACCCGCTTCCCGGCAGGAGCGGGTTTGCTCGCGACAGGCGAAGGCTCAGCGCCCGAAGCGCCCGGGCCAGCCGATGATGGTTTTTGGCCGTGGCGTGGCGTAGGTGCGTACCTTGGAGGTGGACAGCCCCAGGCGCACCAGGGATTCGGCGATGGTCACCGCCGCGGTCACGCCGTCCACCACCGGCACGCCGGTGCGCTGGCGGATCTGTTCGTCCAGGCCGGCCATGCCGCCACAGCCCAGGCAGATCACCTCGGCCTTGTCTTCGCTGACCGCCAGTTCGGCCTGGTGCACGATGGCTTCCACGGCACGCGCCGGATCTTCTTCCAGCTCCAGCACCGCCAGCCCGCTGGCTCGAACCGAGGCGCAGCGGTCGTACAGGCCGGAGAGTTTCAGGCGGTCCTCGATCAGCGGCACGGTGCGATCCAGGGTCGTCACCACCGAATAGGCGTGGCCGAGGAACATTGCGGTGCTGGCGCCGGCGTCGGTGATGTCCACCACCGGCACGTTGAGCAGCTCCTGCAAGCCTTCGCGGCCGTGCTCGCCATAACCGGCCTGGATCACCGCGTCGTAGGGCTGGTCGTAGGACAGCACGCGGTCCATGACGGCGATGGCGGCCAGGTAGCTTTCGAAGTTGCCTTCGATGGAGTCGGCGCCGAAGTGTGGGGTCAGGCCGATGATTTCGGTGCCGGGCGCGGCCACGGCCTGGGCCTGGCGGGCGATAGCCTGGGTGATGGAGTCGGTGGTGTTGACGTTGACCACGAGAATTCGCATGGGCTGTCCTTATCGTTGAGGCATTCGGGGCCCGCCGCAGACGGGCCGTTCAAGGTTAGTGGCTGGCGTTATCGACGGCGATGGATTCACCGCTGACATCCGCATAGTAGGGCTGGCGTTTGGCGACGATCAGGTACAGCAGGCCGGCAATGCCGGCGCCGATCAGCCAGGAGAAGGGCGAGACGCTGGCAAACCCCGGCACCAGGGCCAGGACGATGGCGATCAGCGCCGAGGGAACGAATGCCGCCACCGCCCGCAGGTTGACCCCATGGCTGTAGAAATACGCGCCTTGCGGGTGCTCGCTGTACAGCTCGGGCACGTTGATCCGGCCTTTGCGCAGCAGCCAGTAGTCGACCATGATCACCCCGTACAGCGGCCCCAGCAGGGCACCGAGCCCGGACAGGAAATACACAATCACCAGCGGGCTGTTGTAGAGGTTCCATGGCAGGATCAGCACCGCGAGGGTCGCGCTGATCAGCCCGGCGCGACGGAAGGTCAGGTATTTCGGCGCCAGGTTGCTGAGCACGAAGGCCGGGGCGACGAAGTTGGCCATGATATTCACCGCCACGGTGACGATCAGAAATGCCAGGCAACCGAGTACCAGAAAGAAGGTGTTGGGGATCGAGGCGATGATTTCGGTCGGGCTTTCGATGATCTTGCCGTTGATCTGGAACTGCGCGCCGCAGAGCAACACGGTGATGGCCGCGAACACCAGGATGTTCACCGGCAGGCCCCAGAAGTTGCCGACCTTGATGGTCCGGCGGCAGGGCGAGGAGCGGGCGAAATCGCAGAAGTTGAGGATCAGCGTGCCGTAGATCGCCAGCCACAGCGCGCCGCCGGCGAAGATCTGGCGCCACATTTCGCCACCGCTCAAGGGCTCGCGGATCGACCAGGCGATGCTGGCGTTGGCCTGGGTGTACATCCAGGCGGCGAGGGCGGCAACGGTCACCAGGATCACCGGGCCGGCAAAGGCCTCATAGCGCCGGACCATCTCCATGCCGTAGGCGAGGATCGCCAACTGCACCAGCCAGATCGCCACGAAACACACCCAGCCCAGGCTCGACAGGCCGAGGATCGAGTTGTGGTCGTAGTCGGCGAAGCCGGGGTGGATGGCCGTGAGCAATACCCGGAACACCACCGAGGCCAGGTAGGTCTGGATACCGAACCAGGCGATGGCGATCACCGCGCGGATCAGCGCCGGAATCTGCGCGCCATGGATGCCGAAGCTGATACGGCTGATCACCGGGAAGGGCACGCCGGTCTTCTGGCCCATGTAGCCGGACAGGTTCATGAAGAAGTACACCAGCGCCGCGCCGATACCCAGGGACAGGAGGATCTGCCAGCCGCCCAGGCCCAGGGCGTACAGGCCGATGGCGAAGGAGTAATTGGCGATGTTGTGCACGTCATTGGTCCACAGGGCAAAGATGCTGTAGCCACCCCAGCGCCGGCCTTCGACCTTGGTCGGCGCCAGGTCGCGGTTGTGCAGGCGCGGGCTGAGGTCGACCGGCGAAGCGGTGCCGTGGGCGATGCTGGGGTCGAGGTTGGCGTGGGTATGGGAGGAGGGCAAATCCAGTGCGATGTTATTGGAAGGACTGGTACGCATTCCGGCAGGCTCCTGATCGCGGACCCGCGCTGACTGTGCTTGAGCGCAAGGCTCGGCAGTCTTCGGCGCAGTCCGGGAATCACTGGGTTCTGGGCATCTGCAGGCGGATTCGGGAACCCGGCTTGCGGATGTAAAGTGTATGTATTTTTTATTTAAGTTGTATACAAGATGCGAATCGACCTAAGCCACTTCCGTGCCAGATCCCAATCTAAGCAAGCGACCGATAATTTCGGTTTGTTCTTAAGATTTTCTAAGTGACTGAAACTGCGAAACTATAAATTGACCGATTGAACAGGTATTTATTTTTCGAGGGGGCAGGGTGTGAGCGCGGTGGAGAATGGCCCAGGGAGGAGGGTGTAACTTTTTGGGGCGTAGAGGCATAAAGTGCACACAAAAATGGCACCTGTGGTGACACTTATGTGTACAAGATTTTTACCGGGAGGAGGGGCTTCTGCAGGAGCGAAGCTTGCTCGCGAAGCGGTGTGTCAGATACACCGTCTCGCGAGCAAGCTTCGCTCCTACAGAAGAAAGAGGAATTGGGGCTTTAGCCCTTGCTGATGATATTGCCGGCGTGCAGGCCACATTCCTTCTGCGTGGCTTCTTCCCACCACCAGCGGCCTTCGCGCTCATGCTGGTTCGGCAGCACAGGGCGGGTGCAAGGCTCGCAGCCGATGCTGATGAAGCCGCGTTCGTGCAGGCTGTTGTACGGCAGCTCGAGCATGCGGATGTACCCCCAGATCTCTTCGCTGGTCATCTGCGCCAGCGGGTTGAACTTGTACAGGGTGCGCTCCGGGGTGGAGAAGGCGCTGTCGATCTCCAGTACCGCCACCTGGCTGCGGGTACCCGGGCTCTGGTCGCGGCGTTGGCCGGTGGCCCAGGCGCTGACGGTGGACAGCTTGCGGCGCAGCGGTTCGATCTTGCGGATGCCGCAGCACTCGCCGTGGCCATCCTTGTAGAAGCTGAACAGGCCTTTCTCCTTGACGAAGGGTTCGAGCTTGGCGTGGTCCGGCGAAACCACTTCGATGTCGATCTTGTAGTGCTCGCGTACCTGCTCGATGAAGCGGTAGGTTTCCGGGTGCAGGCGCCCGGTGTCGAGGCTGAACACCTTGACGTTCTTGTTCAGCTTCCAGGCCATGTCCACCAGCACCACATCCTCGGCACCACTGAAAGAGATCCACAGGTCATCGCCGAACTCGGCGAATGCCAGTTTGAGAATGTCCTGGGCGGATTTTTGGGCATAGGTCGCGGCGAGTTCAGCGACATTGAACGATGGGCTCATCAGGGCGGTTTCCTACAGGTCGGTGGCGCTGAGCGCTCTAGATACTGGCGATGGTAACAAAATCCGCCCCCGGCTGGCGCGCTCCTCGCGTTGCGTGGGCCAGGGCGAATCGCTAGAGTTCGGCAGTCCTTTTGCTCGCTCGAATAACCAATACAAATGGGAGTGTCCTGTGGAAATTGCCTGTCTCGACCTGGAAGGTGTACTGGTCCCGGAAATCTGGATCGCCTTTGCCGAAAAAACCGGGATTGAATCCCTCAAGGCGACCACCCGGGATATTCCCGATTACGACGTGCTGATGAAGCAGCGCCTGCGGATTCTCGACGAGCACGGCCTGAAGCTCTCGGACATTCAGGAAGTGATCGCCACCCTCAAGCCGCTGGACGGCGCCATCGAGTTCGTCGACTGGCTGCGCGAGCGTTTCCAGGTGGTGATTCTGTCCGACACCTTCTATGAGTTTTCCCAGCCGCTGATGCGCCAGCTGGGCTTTCCCACGCTGCTGTGCCACCGCCTGGTCACCGACGACAGCGGCCGGGTGACCGGTTACCAGCTGCGCCAGAAAGACCCCAAGCGCCAGTCGGTGCTGGCCTTCAAGAGCCTGTATTACCGGGTGATTGCGGCGGGGGATTCGTACAACGACACCAGCATGCTCGGCGAGGCCGATGCCGGCATTCTGTTCCATGCCCCGGACAACGTGATTCGCGAGTTTCCACAGTTCCCGGCGGTGCACAGCTTTGCCGAGCTGAAGCAGGAGTTCCTCAAGGCGTCGAACCGCGAATTGAGCTTGTAACGCTGTACCTGTAGCCGCTGCCGAAGGCTGCGATCGGCCGGTACGGCCGCGGCGTCTTCCCCAACGCTGAAGGGCCTGCGGCCCTATCGCAGCCTTCGGCAGCGGCTACAGGGGCATGATCAGAGGTTCTGCAAGGTCTCCAGCAGCACCTTCACCTTGGTGATGGACTCCTGATACTCGGCCTGCCAGTCCGAGTCCGCGACAATCCCGCCACCGCCCCAGCAGCAGACTTGCCCATCCTTGACCAGCAGGCTGCGGATGGCGATCGAGCTGTCCATCTCGCCACGCACGTCCAGGTACAGCAGCGAACCGCAATACAGCCCGCGCCGGGTCGGCTCCAGCTCGTCGATGATCTGCATCGCGCGGATCTTCGGTGCGCCGGTGATCGAGCCGCCGGGGAAGCTGCCGGCGATCAGGTCCAGGGCGTCCTTGTCGTCCGCCAGTTCGCCGGTGACGCTGCTCACCAGGTGGTGCACGTTGGGGTAACTCTCCAGGCTGAACAGCTCCGGTACCCGCACCGAGCCGATGCGGCAGGTGCGGCCCAGGTCGTTGCGCAGCAGGTCGACGATCATCAGGTTTTCCGCGCGGTCCTTGGGGCTGGCCAGCAGCTCGGCGGCGTTCGCCGCGTCTTCGGCGGCATCCTGGCCGCGCGGGCGGGTGCCCTTGATCGGCCGGGTTTCCACCTGGCGCTCACTGATCCGCACGAAGCGCTCCGGCGACAGGCTCAGCACCGCGCCACCTTCCGGCAGGCTCTGGAACCCGGAAAAAGGCGTCGGGCAGGCCGCCCGCAGCGCGCAGTAGGCAACCCACGGATCGCCAGCGCAGGGCGCGCGAAAGCGCTGGGCGAAGTTGACCTGATAGCAGTCGCCGGCCTGGATGTATGCCTGGATGCGCTCGAACGCCTGTTGGTACTGCGCGGCGCTGAGGTCAGGCAGCATCGGCCCGCTGAGCTTGAAGCTGTCGTTGGCGCTGACTGGCGCCTGGCCGAACAGAGCGATCAGGCGCTGGCGTTCGGCGGCGGCGAGGGCGGGGTGGAACACCAGTTGGCTGGTGCGCTGCTGATGGTCGCTGATCAGCGCCCAGTCGTAGAGGCCGAAGCGCGCATCGGGCAGTTGCAGGTCATCCAGGGCCTGGCTGGGCAGGCGTTCCAGATGGCGTCCGAAGTCGTAGCTCAGGTAGCCGATCAGCCCGCCGGCGAAAGGCAACTGGTAAGGCGCGGGGATCGCCGCCTGACCCAATTGGTCCAGGTTGAGCCGCAGGCGTTGCAGGAAATCTTCGCCGCTTTCGTCCTTGAGGACGGCCAACTGGGCCCGTGGCCAGGCGCTGAGCAGGTCGTAGCGGCCGCGCTCGGCACTGGGCCGGCCGCTGTCGAGCAGGACGGCGCCAGGGGTATGGCGGATCGCCGCGAAATACTCGGCGGGGTTGGTGCGATAGGGCAGCGGGTGTACGGAACAGGTCGACATGCGGGGCGGATCAGCCATCGGAGGAGCGCGGCTGGCGATTGTAGTCCCCTCAGGGATTTGCTCCTAGTGGGGATGTCGGGGATTGCCCGGTTTACGACGCATTGCCCGCCTCGCCGCATACCCTGTAGCCGCTGCCGAAGGCTGCGAAAGGACCGAAGGTCCTCGGCGATGTCGAAAGCGGCGCCCGCTTCGCGGTCGGGCGCAGCCTGCGGCAGCGGCTACAGGGTTTTTCGTTGCTGTGGATCAGCCTTCCACCGCCGGGATATGGCCGAACAGGTCCTGGGCAAACTGCACGCGCTGCTCGACGGTTTCGCTGATGCCGCGGGCTTTCAGTTCTGCCAGGTGCGCTTCGACCGCGTGGGTGCGCTGGGTCAGGCCGCAGTCGTTGGCGATCTGGATGTTCAGGCCGGGGCGGGCGTTGAGCTCGAGGATCAACGGGCCCTTTTCCTGGTCCAGCACCATGTCCACCCCGATGTAGCCCAGGCCGCACAGCTCGTAGCAGCCGGCCGCCAGCTTCATGAAGCCGTCCCAGTAGGGCAGTTGCACGCCGTCCACCGCGTTGGTGGTGTCCGGGTGCTTGGCGATGATGTTGTTCAGCCAGGTGCCGCGCAGGGTCAGGCCGGTGGCCAGGTCGACGCCGACGCCGATGGCGCCCTGGTGCAGGTTGGCCTTGCCGCCGGACTGGCGGGTCGGCAGGCGCAGCATGGCCATCACCGGGTAGCCCATGAGCACGATGATGCGGATGTCCGGCACGCCTTCGTAGCTGATGCTCTTGAAGATCTGGTCCGGGGTCACCCGGTATTCGATCAGCGCCCGGTCACGGTGGCCGCCCAGGGAATAGAGGCCGGTGAGGATGCTGGAGATGTGGTGCTCGATTTCTTCATGACTGATGATCTTGCCGGACACCGTGCGGTAGCGACCCTCGAAACGGTCGGCAATCACGATGATGCCGTCGCCGCCGGCGCCTTGCGCCGGCTTGATCACGAAGTCGTTGCGCCCGCCGATGATCTCGTCGAGCTTGTCGATTTCCTTCTCCGTGGAGATCACGCCGTACAGTTCCGGCACATGGATGCCGGCCTTGATCGCGCGCTCCTTGGTGATGATCTTGTCGTCGACGATCGGGTACAGGCTGCGCTTGTTGTACTTGAGCACGTAGTCCGCGTTACGCCGATTGATCCCCATGATGCCCCGGGCTTCCAGGGCCTTCCAGGTCTTCCACAGGCCGAACATTACGAATCAGCCTTGACGAAGGCTTTGAAACGGATCAGCTCGGTCAGGCGGTAGCCGCGGTAGCGACCCATCGCCAGCATGAAGCCCACCAGGATCAGCAGCATCGCCGGGAAGGTGAAGACGAAGTAGACCAGCTCCGGCACGCTCATGATCAGGTGTGCCAGGGAGGCGGCGAACAGCGTGCCGATGGCGACTTTCATCGCATGGCCGGCGCCTCGTTCTTCCCAGGTGATCGACAGGCGTTCGATAGTCATGGTCAGGATCACCATCGGGAACAGGGCCACCGACAGGCCGCGTTCCAGGCCGAGTTTGTGGCTGAACAGGCTGATGGCGGCGATCAGCACCACGACGAAGGTCAGCACCACCGACAGCCGCGGCAGCATCTGCAGCTTCAGGTGTTCCAGGTAGGACCTGAGCGACAGCCCGAGCGCGGTGATCACCGTGAACAGCACGATACCGAAGCCCAGCTGGGTTTCGCGGAAGGCCAGGGCGATCAGCACCGGGGTGAAGGTGCCCAGGGTCTGCAAGCCGATCAGGTTGCGCAGCACCAGGATCACCAGCACGCCGATCGGGATCATCACCATGATCATGAAGGTCTGCTGGGTCTGCAGCGGCAGGCCGTACAGCGAGTATTCGAGGAAGTTGGCGTCGGTGTTCTCGTCGGTCAGCTTGGCCAGGCGAATGGCGTTCATTTCGCTGTTGTTCAGGCTGAAGGTGACGGTGGCTTTCTTGCCGCCATCGACGGTGATCAGGCTGTCGTCACCGATCCACCACAACAGGCGGTCGCTGGGCAGGCCTTGTTCGCCGGTTTCCGGGTTGAAGTACAGCCAGTCGGTACCGTTGAAGCTGCGCAGCCACAGTTCCGGGGCCTGCGGCTGGTCGGCCACCAGGCGAATGGTGTGGACCTTTTCCATCGGCACGTGGGCGATGGACAGCAGCAGGTCGACGATCTTGGCTTTGTTCGCCGGCGACGGATCGCCCGCCAGGAGCATCTTGGCGTTGTCGTCGCTGCTGTTGTTGACCCGCTTGATGGCTTCGCTGATGAAGGTCTCGACGTCGGCCGAGTGCTGGCGGATCGGCGCGAGCAGGGCTTCGGCGGCGATCTTTTCCGGGCCTTCGACGGCGATGCTGTCGCGGAAGGTCGGGCCCTTGATCTTGGCTTTTTCCGCGGTGTAGCGCTTGGTCAGCACCAGGCGGTAGTAGAGGGTCTGGTTGCCCTTGGCGCGGCGGGCCGACCAAGTCACCTTGCGGTTGCCGTCGACGCGGTTCACCGCCACCCCGTAATTATTGGAGATGAAGCTCTCGTTCAGGCTGACATAGTCGCGGCTCAGGGGCGGCACGAACATCTGGATCTTGATCGGGTCCTTGGCGTTGGCGACGAACTCGACCTTGGCGTCGATGTTCCACAGGTCGTCGGTGGCGTCTTCGGTCACCGGGATGCCGAGCACGAAAATCTGATAGGCCGTGATCGAAATGCCCAGCACCACCAGGATGGCGATCAGGATTTTCAGATGGAGGGTAAGAGAGCGCATTGGAATTACTCTGCGGTATGAGCGTCGGTGGCGCAGGCAGGTTTGCCAGCAGCGTATTTAAGACTGGGGTCGACCAGTGCATCGAAGCGCTTGAGCGCTTCGGAACCGATCAAGAGCGGGTATTGGAATGCACTGCGGTCGGTCAAGTTCACTTCTATGCTGCGCAGGGCTCTGCCCATGCAGATATCCAGCTCGATGACCGGGCGCGCGGTGTACTTCTTGTTGTTTTCCTCATCGGGGTCGTAGTCGCCGGCGCGGCGCTTGATCTTGCTGACGCGGGCCAGCGGACGTTCGATGGGGTGGGAATGGGCGGCGTCGATGGCCAGGTAGAAGCGTACCCAGGACTCGCCATTGCGCTTGAAGCGCTTGATATCGCGGGCGCTGAGGGAGGCGGTCTTGGCGCCGGTGTCGAGCTTGGCGGCGACTTCCAGGTCGATCCCGGACAGTCTGGCGTATTCATTCAGACCGTAAACGGTCTTGCCGGCGGCGGCACTCAGGCCCGGCAGGCCGAGCAGGCAGAACAGTATGGAGAAGGCCTTGAGTCTCATAGATCCTGGTGCGTTGCATGGGTTCTTCAGTTCAAGGCGACTGGCATTGCTGCGCAAGCTCCCTCGTGTGCTGCCTTATTAATGTGACAGGCAAATGCGGGCGGCATTCTAGCATGCTGGTTTTATGGCGCCAGCGGCGGGGCGGGGGCTTTTGTGCCGGTTTGGTGCAAAGGGTTATTAGACGATTGTCGACAATATCTATTTTTCCTTTGACTGTATCGGTTGTATTGGCTAGTTTTTGTCGCATTGATTTTCAAGGTGTCGACAATATGTTGGATCAGCTCGATCCCCCCGCCGTGACGCAGGACGATTCGGAAACCTTGTCCGAAAACGTCTTCAGGCGCATTCAGGCGGCCATCGTCAAGGGCGAGATCGCCCCGGGCAGCAAGATTTCCGAGCCGGAACTGGCGCGCACCTACGGCATCAGCCGTGGCCCCTTGCGCGAGGCGATCCACCGTCTGGAAGGCCAGCGCCTGCTGGTGCGGGTGCCCCATGTCGGGGCGCGGGTGGTGTCCCTGAGCCACGCCGAGCTGATCGAGCTCTATGAAATCCGCGAATCCCTGGAAGGCATGGCCTGCCGCCTGGCCGCCGAGCGCATGACCAACGAGGAAATCGACGAGCTGCGCCGGGTCCTCGATACCCACGAGCGCGACGCGGCGTTCCAGGCCGGGGTCGGCTACTACCAGCAGGAAGGCGATTTTGACTTCCATTACCGGATCATCCAGGGCGCGGGCAACCGCACCCTCACGCAGATGCTCTGCGGCGAGCTGTACCAACTGGTGCGCATGTACCGCATCCAGTTTTCCGCCACGCCCAATCGCCCGCACCAGGCGTTCGCCGAGCACCACCGGATTCTCGATGCCATTGCCGATCGCGACGGCGAACTGGCCGAGTTGTTGATGCGCCGTCACATCGGTGCTTCCAAACGCAACATTGCCCGTCACTTTCCAGAGTGCGCGCCCTAGAGAGGTGAGTCATGAGTTCCAACAACAAGAGCACTCCAGGCCAGCGCTTTCGCGATGCGGTCGCCAGCGAACGACCGTTGCAGGTGGTCGGCGCCATCAATGCCAACCATGCGCTGCTGGCCAAGCGCGCCGGATTCAAGGCGATCTACCTGTCCGGTGGCGGGGTGGCGGCCGGCTCCCTCGGCGTGCCGGACCTGGGCATCACCGGACTGGACGACGTGCTGACCGACGTGCGCCGCATCACCGACGTCTGCGACCTGCCGTTGCTGGTGGACGTGGACACCGGTTTCGGTTCGTCGGCATTCAACGTGGCGCGCACCGTCAAGTCGATGATCAAGTTCGGCGCGGCGGCGATTCATATCGAGGACCAGGTCGGCGCCAAGCGCTGCGGCCACCGGCCGAACAAGGAGATCGTTTCCCAGCAGGAAATGGTCGACCGCATCAAGGCCGCGGTGGATGCCCGCACCGACGACAGCTTCGTGATCATGGCCCGCACCGACGCCCTGGCGGTGGAGGGGCTGGAGTCGGCCCTGGATCGCGCCGCCGCCTGCATCGAAGCCGGCGCCGACATGGTGTTCCCGGAAGCCATCACTGAACTGGAGATGTACAAGATCTTCGCCAGCCGGGTGAAAGCGCCGATCCTGGCCAACATCACCGAGTTCGGCGCCACGCCGCTGTACACCACCGAGCAACTGAAATCCGTGGATGTTTCCCTGGTGCTGTACCCGCTGTCGGCGTTCCGCGCCATGAACAAGGCGGCGGAGAACGTCTACACCGCGATCCGTCGCGATGGCACCCAGCAGAACGTGATCGACACCATGCAGACCCGCATGGAGCTGTACGACCGCATCGACTACCACACCTTCGAGCAGAAGCTCGATGCGCTGTTCGCCCAGAAGAAGGGGTGATGCCGTACTGATGCAAAACCTGTAGCCGCTGCCGCAGGCTGCGATCGGCAGGCACGGCCGCGGCGCGCCTCTCGACGCAGGAGGACCTTCGGTCCTGTCGCAGCCTGCGGCAGCGGCTACAGAAAGCAGTATTGGTTTTGACGATTTGCCGATTCCCTAACAAATTCAAGATTGGAGAGAGCAATGGCCGAAGCAAAAGTATTGAGTGGCGCTGGCCTGCGTGGCCAGGTGGCCGGACAGACTGCCTTGTCGACCGTGGGCCAGGCCGGTGCCGGGCTGACCTACCGGGGTTACGACGTACGCGAACTGGCGGCCGACGCGCAGTTCGAGGAAGTGGCCTACCTGCTGCTATACGGCGAGCTGCCGACCCAGGCGCAACTGGACGCCTACACCCGGAAGCTGAGCAAGCTGCGCGACCTGCCGCAGGCGCTCAAGGAAGTGCTGGAACGCATTCCGGCCGACGCCCATCCGATGGATGTGATGCGCACCGGTTGCTCGTTCCTCGGCAATATCGAGCCGGAACAGGATTTCTCCGAGCAGCGCGACAAAACCGACCGTCTGCTGGCCGCCTTCCCGGCGATCATGTGCTACTGGTACCGCTTCAGCCACGACGGCAAACGCATCGATTGCGTGACCGACGAGCCGTGCATCGGCAGCCACTTCCTGCACTTGCTGCACGGCAAGAAGCCGAGCGAGCTGCACACCAAGGTGATGAACGTGTCGCTGATCCTCTACGCCGAGCACGAATTCAACGCCTCGACCTTCACTGCCCGGGTCTGTGCCTCGACCCTGTCGGACTTGTACTCCTGTGTCACCGCGGCCATCGGTTCGCTGCGCGGCCCGCTGCACGGCGGCGCCAACGAGGCGGCGATGGAGATGATCGAGCGCTTTGCTTCGCCGGAAGAGGCGATCAAGGGCACCCTCGGCATGCTCGAGCGCAAGGACAAGATCATGGGCTTCGGTCACGCGATCTACAAAGACAACGACCCGCGCAACGAGGTGATCAAGGGCTGGTCGAAAAAGCTCGCCATTGAGGTGGGCGACAAGGTGTTGTTCCCGGTTTCCGAAGCCATCGACAAGACCATGTGGGAGCAGAAGAAGCTGTTCCCCAACGCCGATTTCTACCATGCCTCGGCGTACCACTTCATGGGCATCCCGACCAAGCTGTTCACCCCGATCTTCGTCTGCTCGCGCCTGACCGGCTGGGCCGCCCATGTGTTCGAACAGCGCGCCAACAACCGCATCATCCGTCCAAGCGCCGAGTACGTCGGCGTTGAACAGCGCAAGTTCGTGCCAATCGAACGTCGCTGACCGGTGGCTGCCGTCACTGGCTGAACCCGAAGCCCTGTAGGAGCGAAGCTTGCTCGCGAAGACGGAATGACATTCAACATCTATGTCGACCGTTACACCGCTATCGCGAGCAAGCTTCGCTCCTACAGAGGGCGGTTCAGTGCCGGTGCCAGCCCCACCTTTTGCAATCACCGTGACCGAGTCCTGACGATGAACACTGAATTTCGTAAACCGTTACCCGGTACCCGACTGGACTACTTCGACACCCGCGCGGCTGTCGAGGCGATCCAGCCCGGCGCCTACGACAGCCTGCCGTACACCTCGCGCGTGCTCGCGGAAAACCTGGTGCGGCGCTGCGATCCGGCGACCCTGAGCGCTTCCCTGAAGCAACTGATCGAGCGCAAGCGCGACCTCGACTTCCCGTGGTTTCCGGCCCGCGTGGTGTGCCATGACATTCTTGGCCAGACCGCCCTGGTGGACCTGGCCGGCCTGCGTGACGCCATCGCCGACCAGGGCGGCGACCCGGCCCAGGTCAACCCGGTGGTGCCGACCCAGTTGATCGTCGACCACTCGCTGGCGGTGGAGTGCGGCGGCTTCGACCCGGATGCGTTCGCCAAGAACCGTGCCGTGGAAGACCGGCGCAACGAAGACCGTTTCCACTTCATCAACTGGACCAAGAAGGCCTTCAAGAACGTCGACGTGATCCCGCCGGGCAACGGCATCATGCACCAGATCAACCTGGAGAAAATGTCCCCGGTGATCCAGGCGCGCGATGGTGTGGCCTTCCCCGATACCTGCGTCGGCACCGACAGCCACACCCCGCACGTGGATGCCCTGGGCGTGATCGCCATCGGCGTCGGCGGCCTGGAAGCCGAAAGCGTGATGCTCGGCCGGGCGTCCTGGATGCGCCTGCCGGAAATCGTCGGCGTCGAGCTGACCGGCAAGCTGCAACCGGGCATCACCGCCACCGATATGGTGCTGGCGCTGACCGAATTCCTGCGCAAGCAGAAGGTGGTGGGCGCCTACCTGGAGTTCTTCGGCGAGGGCGCCGCGGCGCTGACCCTGGGTGACCGCGCGACCATTTCCAACATGGCCCCGGAATACGGCGCCACCGCGGCGATGTTCTACATCGACCAGCAGACCATCGACTACCTCAAGCTCACTGGTCGTGAAGACGAGCAAGTACAACTGGTCGAGACCTATGCCAAACAGGCCGGCCTGTGGGCCGACAGCCTGAAGAACGCGCAGTACGAGCGTGGCTTGCAGTTCGACCTGTCCTCGGTGGTGCGCAACATGGCGGGCCCGAGCAACCCCCACGCCCGGGTGGCGACCAGCGACCTGGCGGCCAAGGGCATCGCTGGCCAGTGGGAAGAGGTGCCGGGGCAAATGCCCGATGGCGCGGTGATCATCGCGGCCATCACCAGCTGCACCAACACCAGCAACCCGCGCAACGTGATCGCCGCCGGCCTGCTGGCGCGCAATGCCAACAAGCTCGGCCTGACCCGCAAACCCTGGGTCAAGTCGTCGCTGGCCCCGGGCTCCAAGACCGTCGCCATGTACCTGGACGAAGCGGGCTTGACCAGGGAGCTGGAGCAATTGGGCTTTGGCGTCGTGGCCTTTGCCTGCACCACCTGCAACGGCATGTCCGGCGCGCTGGACCCGGTGATCCAGAAAGAGATCATCGACCGCGACCTGTATGCCACCGCGGTGCTTTCGGGCAACCGCAACTTCGACGGGCGCATCCATCCATACGCCAAGCAGGCGTTCCTCGCGTCGCCGCCGCTGGTGGTGGCTTATGCGATTGCCGGGACCATCCGTTTCGACATCGAGAAGGACGTGCTGGGCCTGGATGCCAACGGCAAGGAAATCCGCCTCAAGGACATCTGGCCGAGCGACGAAGAGATCGACGCGGTGGTCAAGGCTTCGGTGAAACCCGAGCAGTTCCGCAAGGTGTATATCCCGATGTTCGCCATTCACGAAGACACCGGGCCCAAGGTCGAGCCGCTGTACGACTGGCGTGAGATGAGCACCTACATCCGCCGTCCGCCGTACTGGGAAGGCGCCCTGGCCGGGGTGCGCAGCCTGACTGGCATGCGCCCGCTGGCAGTGCTGCCGGACAACATCACCACCGATCACCTGTCGCCGTCCAACGCCATCATGCTCGACAGCGCGGCCGGCGAGTACCTGGCGAAAATGGGCCTGCCGGAAGAGGACTTCAACTCTTACGCGACCCACCGGGGCGACCACCTGACCGCGCAACGCGCGACCTTCGCCAACCCGAAACTGTTCAACGAAATGGTCCAGGAAGGCGGCAAGGTCAAGCAGGGTTCGCTGGCGCGGATCGAGCCGGAAGGCCAGGTCACCCGGATGTGGGAAGCCATCGAGACCTATATGCAGCGCAAGCAGCCGCTGATCATCATCGCCGGCGCCGACTACGGCCAGGGTTCGTCCCGTGACTGGGCGGCCAAGGGCGTGCGCCTGGCCGGGGTGGAAGCCATCGCCGCCGAAGGCTTCGAGCGCATCCACCGCACCAACCTGGTGGGCATGGGCGTGCTGCCGCTGGAGTTCAAGCCGGGCACCGACCGCAAGACCCTGGGCATCGACGGCACCGAAACCTTCGATGTGGTGGGCGAGCGCAAGCCGCGCGCCACGCTGACCCTGGTGATCCAGCGCAAGAACGGCGAGCGGGTCGAGGTGCCGGTGACCTGCCGGCTCGACACCGCCGAAGAGGTGTCGATCTACGAAGCGGGCGGGGTGTTGCAGCGCTTTGCCCAGGACTTCCTCGAATCGGCTGTGGCCAGTTAAGTGACGTACCGGGGGCGGGCCGCAAGGCGCCGCCCTCGGTCTTTATCAGGACCGAAAACTCATGGCTTTCGTAGCGCAAATCAAGATTCCCGCCACCTATATGCGGGGCGGCACCAGCAAGGGTGTGTTCTTCAGCCTGCAAGACCTGCCCGAGGCGGCGCAGCTACCGGGCGCGGCCCGCGATGCCTTGCTGTTGCGGGTGATCGGCAGCCCCGACCCGTACGACAAGCAGATCGACGGCATGGGCGGCGCCACGTCCAGCACCAGCAAGACGGTGATCCTGTCGAAAAGCATCAAGCCCGGCCACGACGTGGATTACCTGTTCGGCCAAGTGTCCATCGACAAACCTTTCGTCGACTGGAGCGGCAACTGCGGCAACCTGTCGGCGGCGGTCGGTTCCTTCGCCATCAGCAGCGGCCTGGTGGATGCCGAGCGCATTGTGCAGAACGGCGTGGCGGTGGTGCGTATCTGGCAGGCCAATATCGGCAAGACCATCATCGCCCACGTGCCGATCACCAACGGCGCGGTCCAGGAAACCGGTGATTTCGAGCTGGACGGGGTGACTTTCCCGGCGGCCGAAGTGCAGTTGGAGTTCCTTGACCCGGCGGCCGAGGAAGAGGGCGCCGGCGGTTCGATGTTCCCCACCGGCAACCTGGTGGACGACCTGGAGGTGCCGGGCGTCGGGACTTTCCAGGCCACCATGATCAATGCCGGGATCCCGACGATTTTCATCAACGCCCGCGACATCGGCTACAGCGGTACCGAGCTGCAGGGCGATATCAACGGCGACCCCAAGGCGTTGGCGATGTTCGAGACTATTCGCGCCCACGGCGCGCTGCGCATGGGGCTGATCCAGAATCTGGATGAAGCGGCCAAGCGTCAGCACACGCCCAAGGTCGCCTTTGTCGCGCCGCCCGCGGGCTACCAGGCTTCCAGTGGCAAGGCGGTGCAGGCCGCGGATGTCGATCTGCTGGTGCGCGCGCTGTCCATGGGCAAGCTGCACCACGCGATGATGGGCACCGCAGCGGTGGCCATTGGCACGGCGGCGGCGATCCCCGGGACCCTGGTCAACCTGGCGGCCGGCGGCGGTGAGCGCAGCGCGGTGCGCTTCGGCCACCCGTCGGGGACCCTGCGCGTCGGCGCCGAAGCCGTGCAGGACAACGGCGAATGGAGCGTGACCAAGGCCATCATGAGTCGTAGCGCGCGGGTCTTGATGGAAGGCTGGGTGCGTGTGCCCGGCGACGCGTTCTAAATCATAAACGGCCCCTGTAGGAGCGAGCTTGCTCGCGATAGCGATACCACGGTCGACATCGATGTCGACAGTCCATCCGTCATCGCGAGCAAGCTCGCTCCTACAATGGGTTGAATAAAAAAGTAACCCGATCAGCCTGACCTTGAGGATGCAACCCAACCCTTGATGGAGTGAACTGCCCATGAGTGCCAATGTTGATCTGAACGAACGCCCCGATTACGACCAGGTCCTGCAGGATATCGCCGACTACGTTCTGAACTATCGGATCGAGTCCCGCGAGGCTCTGGATACCGCCCGCAACTGCCTGATGGACACCCTCGGCTGCGGCCTGCTGGCCCTGCGCTTTCCAGAGTGCACCAAGCACCTGGGGCCGATAGTGGAGGGCACGGTCGTGCCGTTTGGCGCGCGGGTGCCGGGTACCCGCTTGCGCCTGGACCCGGTCAAGGCGGCCTGGGATATCGGCTGCATTGTCCGTTGGCTGGATTACAACGACACCTGGCTCGCCGCCGAGTGGGGCCATCCTTCCGACAACCTCGGTGGCATCCTCGCCGTGGCCGATCACCTGTCGCAAAAACGCGTGGCCAATGGCGAAGCGCCGCTGACCATGCGTGCGGTGCTCGAGGCCATGATCATGGCCCATGAGATCCAGGGGGTGATTGCCCTGGAAAACTCCTTCAACCGGGTCGGCCTCGACCATGTGCTGCTGGTGAAAGTCGCCTCGACCGCGGTCACCGCCAAGTTGATGGGGGCCAACCGCGAGCAGTTGCTGGCGGCGCTGTCCCATGCCTTTGTCGATGGCCAGGCGCTGCGTACCTATCGCCATGCGCCGAACGCCGGTTCGCGCAAATCCTGGGCGGCGGGGGATGCCACCAGCCGTGGCGTGCGCCTGGCGGATATCGCCCTGCGTGGCGAGATGGGCATCCCGGGAGTGCTGAGCGCGCCGCAGTGGGGCTTCTACGACGTGCTGTTCAGCCACACCAACAAGGACCTGGCGCTCAAGCCCGAAGACCAGCGCCGTTTCAGCCTGTCGCAGCAGTACGGCAGCTATGTGATGGAAAACGTGCTGTTCAAGATCAGCTTCCCGGCCGAGTTCCATGCGCAGACCGCCTGTGAAGCGGCGGTGACCCTGCACCCGCTGGTGCGCAATCGCCTGCACGAGATCGACAGGATCGTCATCACCACCCACGAATCGGCGATCCGCATCATTTCCAAGGTCGGCCCACTGGCCAACGCCGCCGACCGCGACCACTGCATCCAGTACATGACCGCCGTGCCGCTGGCGTTCGGCAACCTGGTGGCCGAGCACTATGAAGACGGCTTCCATGCCGCCCACCCGATCATCGATCAGTTGCGCGAGAAGATGCAGGTCGTCGAGGAGCCGCGCTACACCCGCGAGTACCTGGAGGCCGACAAGCGCTCCATCGCCAATGCGCTACAGGTGTTTTTCAAGGATGGCTCGAGCTCCGAGCAGGTGGTGGTGGAATACCCGATTGGCCATCGCCGGCGTCGCGCCGAAGGCATTGCGCTGCTGGAAGACAAGTTCAAGGCCAACCTGGCCACCCGCTTCACGGCCCAGCGTTCAGCGCAGATCTTTGCCCTGTGTAAGGACCAGGCGCAGCTGGAAGCCACGGCGGTGCACCGGTTCGTGGACCTGTTGGTGATCTGAGGGCAGGGCGGACCGTTGGTCTGATCGCGAGCAAGCTCGCTCCTACAAGATCTTGTAGGCCATGTAGGAGCAGCCGGTCGACGCTCGATTGCTCGCGATAGCCTTCTATTGGTCAGATAACGCTACTTGAAGCGCCGCTCGACGCCTTTTTCCACCAGGATCTTCGCCGAGATCTCTTCCACCGAGAAATGGGTGGAATTGATGTGCGGAATGTTCTCGCGGCGGAACAGGTTTTCCACCTCGCGCACTTCGAACTCGCACTGGGCGTAGCTCGAGTAACGGCTGTTGGGCTTGCGCTCGTTGCGGATGGCGGTGAGCCGGTCGGGGTCGATGGTCAGGCCGAACAGCTTGTGCTGGTGGGCGCGCAGGGCGGTCGGCAGCTGCAGGCGTTCCATGTCGTCTTCGGTCAGCGGGTAGTTGGCGGCGCGGATCCCGAACTGCATGGCCATGTACAGGCAGGTCGGGGTCTTGCCGCAGCGCGACACGCCGACCAGGATCAGGTCGGCCTTGTCGTAGTAGTGGGTGCGGGCGCCGTCGTCGTTGTCGAGGGCGAAGTTCACCGCCTCGATCCGCTCCATATAGTTGGAGTTGCCGCCAATGGAGTGGGACTTGCCGACCGAGTACGACGAGTGCTCGCTCAACTCCAGCTCCAGGGGGGCGAGGAAGGTCGAGAAGATGTCGATCATGAAACCATTGGACGTCGCGAGGATCTCACGGATGTCCTGATTGACGATGGTGTCGAAGATAATCGGGCGAAATCCGTCCTTTTCGGCGGCGATGTTGATTTGTTGTACCATGGCCCGCGCTTTATCTACGCTGTCGATATACGGCCGCGTGATTTTGCTGAAGGTAATGTTTTCGAACTGCGCCAGGAGGCTCTGGCCGAGGGTTTCAGCGGTGATGCCGGTACCGTCGGAGATAAAGAAAGCAGATCGTTTCATTTGCACCTTGGGCCTTAAGCTAGTGACGAATCTTGGATATGATAGGCGCGATTTGCCGGCCTCCAATGGCCCGCATTCTCACTTATTTTCCAGGTCCAGGCCATACAGCTGGCAAGCGCTCCCCCGAGCAGCCGGCTTCTGAGCTTTTCCAACACAGTTAGTGGAGAGATCACCTTGGTAGAGTACGTAGTTTCCCTCGATAAGCTCGGCGTCCATGATGTAGAGCATGTGGGGGGCAAGAACGCATCCCTGGGCGAGATGATCAGTAACCTTGCAGGCGCCGGTGTATCCGTCCCTGGAGGCTTTGCCACGACGGCCCAGGCCTATCGTGATTTTCTCGAATTGAGCGGTCTTAACGACCAGATCCACGCCGCGCTCGACGCCCTGGACGTCGATGACGTGAATGCCCTGGCCAAGACCGGCGCGCAGATCCGTCAATGGATCATGGAAGCCGAGTTCCCCGAGCAACTGAATAGCGAAATCCGCACCGCGTTCGCCAAGCTGTCCGCGGGCAACCCTGACATGGCCGTGGCCGTGCGCTCCTCGGCCACCGCCGAAGACCTGCCGGACGCTTCCTTCGCCGGCCAGCAGGAAACCTTCCTCAATATCCGTGGCGTCGAGAACGTCATTCGCGCCGCCAAGGAAGTCTTCGCTTCCCTGTTCAACGACCGCGCCATTTCCTACCGCGTGCACCAGGGCTTCGACCACAAGCTGGTCGCCCTGTCTGCCGGCGTGCAGCGCATGGTGCGTTCGGAAACCGGTACCGCCGGCGTGATGTTCACCCTCGACACCGAGTCGGGCTTCCGTGACGTGGTATTCATCACCGGCGCCTACGGCCTGGGTGAAACCGTCGTTCAAGGTGCGGTGAACCCGGACGAGTTCTACGTCCACAAGGGCACCCTGCAAGCCGGTCGCCCGGCCATCCTGCGCCGCAACCTGGGCAGCAAGGCGATCAAGATGATCTACGGCGACGAAGCCAAGGCCGGTCGCTCGGTCAAGACCGTCGACGTCGACAAGGCCGATCGCGCGCGTTTCTGCCTGACCGACGCCGAAGTCAGCGAGCTGGCCAAGCAGGCGATGATCATCGAGAAGCACTACAAGTGCCCGATGGACATCGAATGGGCCAAAGACGGCGACGACGGCAAGCTGTACATCGTCCAGGCCCGTCCGGAAACCGTGAAGAGCCGCACCCAGGCCAACGTCATGGAACGTTACCTGTTGAAGGAAACCGGCACCGTGCTGGTGGAAGGTCGCGCCATCGGCCAGCGCATCGGCGCCGGCAAGGTGCGGATCATCAAGGACGTGTCGGAGATGGATAAGGTCCAGGCCGGCGATGTGCTGGTATCCGACATGACCGACCCGGACTGGGAACCGGTGATGAAGCGCGCCAGCGCCATCGTCACCAACCGTGGCGGCCGTACCTGCCACGCCGCGATCATTGCGCGCGAGCTGGGGATTCCAGCGGTTGTCGGTTGCGGCAATGCCACCGAACTGTTGAAGGACGGCCAGGGCGTGACCGTGTCCTGCGCTGAAGGCGACACCGGTTTCATCTTCGAAGGCGAGCTGGGCTTCGACGTGAAGAAAAACTCCGTCGACGCCATGCCGGAGCTGCCGTTCAAGATCATGATGAACGTCGGCAACCCGGACCGCGCCTTCGACTTCGCCCAGTTGCCGAACGCCGGCGTGGGCCTGGCCCGCCTGGAGTTCATCATCAACCGCATGATCGGCGTGCACCCCAAGGCGCTGCTGAACTACGCCGGCCTGCCCCATGAAATCAAGGACAGCGTCGACAAGCGCATCGCTGGCTATAACGATCCGGTCGGTTTTTACGTCGACAAGCTGGTTGAAGGCATCAGCACCCTGGCTGCGGCCTTCTGGCCGAAAAAGGTCATCGTGCGCCTGTCGGACTTCAAGTCCAACGAATACGCCAACCTGATCGGCGGCAAGCTCTACGAGCCGGAAGAAGAAAACCCGATGCTGGGCTTCCGCGGTGCTTCGCGTTACATCAGCGAAGCCTTCCGTGACTGCTTCGAGCTCGAATGCCGCGCCCTCAAGCGCGTGCGTAACGACATGGGCCTGACCAACGTCGAGATCATGGTGCCGTTCGTCCGCACCCTGGGCGAAGCCAGCCAGGTGGTGGATCTGCTGGCTGAAAACGGCCTCAAGCGCGGTGAAAACGGCCTGCGCGTGATTATGATGTGCGAGCTGCCTTCCAACGCGATCCTGGCCGAAGAGTTCCTCGAGTTCTTCGACGGCTTCTCCATCGGCTCCAACGACCTGACCCAGCTGACCCTGGGCCTGGACCGCGATTCGGGCATCATCGCGCACCTGTTCGACGAGCGTAATCCGGCGGTCAAGAAGCTGCTGGCCAACGCTATCGCCGCCTGCAACAAGGCCGGCAAATACATCGGTATTTGCGGCCAGGGCCCGTCCGACCATCCGGACCTGGCCAAGTGGCTGATGGAGCAGGGCATCGAAAGCGTCTCGCTGAACCCGGATTCCGTACTGGAAACCTGGTTCTTCCTGGCCGAGGGGCAGGGTGCGGTCTAAGCGGAATGAAGCACTGGCCAGCCTTCGGGCTGGCCGGTGCTTTGAGATTCAAGTAGGGCGGGCTCCATCTGGAAGCCGCCCTTTTTTGTGCAAGAGCATTATGCAAAGCAGCAGCAACCTGTTTCCCGTCGCCTTGATCAGTGCCGAACGTCGAGGCGACCTGAGTGAAGACGTCTACCGCCTGAAGCCCGGCAATAGCCCGGACGCCACGGTCGAGCTGGCCGTTACCCGCCTGGGGATGGCGGATGAGCCCGAATCCCGTGGTGTCCCGGTGATCCTGCTGCACGGCAGCTTCTCCAATCGGCGTTTCTGGTATTCGCCCAAGGGCATCGGCCTGGGCGCGTATCTGGCGCGCATGGGCTTCGATGTATGGATCCCCGAGATGCGTGGTCATGGCCTGTCGCGACGCAATGCCGACTACCGCAAGAATCGCGTCGCCGACTATGCGCAATACGATCTGCCTGCCATTGGCGCCTTCGTGCGGGAACAAAGCGGCCAGGTTCCGCACTGGATTGGTCATTCCCTGGGTGGCATTACCCTGGCGGCGGCCTTGGGCGGCCAGTACCTGGGAGAGCCGGCAGTGGCGTCGGCGGCGCTGTTCGGCTGTCAGGTCAGCCGCACCTATTGGCCATTGAAAATCCCGGCGGTGGAGTGGGGCGGTCGATTCATTCTCAAGCGTTTTGCCCAGTTGTCCGGCTCGCGACTCAAGCGCGGTCCCGAGGACGAGCCCATTGGCCTGGCCCTGGAAGGCATGCGCTGGTACGGGCTGTTCGGGCGTTTCGGCGATGGGCAGAAGGACTGGTGGGCCGGTTTGTCCGATGTTTCGCTGCCGGTATTGGCGGTGAGCGCGGCCGGGGATCATCAGGATCCGACCTGGGCTTGTCGCAAGCTGTTTGACCAGTTGAGTTCCGAGCATAAGCAGTTTGTCTGCCTGGGACGCGAACAAGGGTTCAGCGGCAATTTCGGCCATGTGGAGATGCTGGTGAGCAAAGCGGCCCAGGCTGAAGTCTGGCCTTTGGTCGCGCGTTGGTTGAAGGATCAGCAGAGCCCGTTGTTGGCGTCGGGCACCGAACTGGCTGCCGCCAGCTGAGTTCAGAAGGCTCTGACAAGAGCATTTCGTTCCGATGCGCTTGCGGCTAAGATATGACGCGTTGAGCGGTTCCGGTCACATTCGGTCGCCGGTCAAGCATTCTGTTCGTGCCGCCGAGCCTGCTGAAATTGGCGTATGGTGAGGGCTGGCTGAAATGTTAAACATTCTCCGTCTGCCCTCGTATCACTCAGCATGAACCCTGCGAATTCCGACACCGCGACGTGTTCTTTCCATTACAGGAGTTTCTCGATGAATCATTACCTCACTCCCGACCTGTGCGACGCCTACCCGGATCTGGTACAGGTGGTTGAACCGATGTTCAGCAATTTCGGTGGCCGCGACTCCTTTGGCGGCGAAATCGTGACCATCAAATGCTTCGAAGACAACTCGCTGGTCAAGGAACAGGTCGAGCTCAAGGGCCACGGCAAGGTGCTGGTGGTCGACGGTGGCGGCTCCCTGCGCCGTGCGCTGCTGGGCGATATGCTGGCCGAGAAGGCGGCGAAGAACGGTTGGGAAGGGCTGGTGATCTACGGTTGCATCCGTGATGTCGATGTCATCGCGCAAACCGACCTGGGCGTTCAGGCGCTGGCCAGTCACCCGATGAAAACCGACAAGCGCGGCATTGGCGATCTCAACGTGGTGGTGACTTTTGCCGGGGTGACTTTCCGTCCGGGCGAATATGTCTATGCCGACAACAATGGCGTGATCGTTTCGCCAAGCCCGCTGAAAATGCCCGAATAAGCAGTCGACCAAGCAAGGGATGAGGATGTTCGAGGAAGACAACGCGCAATGGGGGCTGGTACATGCCCTGGTGCTGGACGGTAAAGGTGGTGCGCGTGCAATTGCCCGAACTGAACTGGACGACTTGCAGCTGCAAGCCCATGAGAGCCTCTGGCTGCATTGGGATCGCAGCCATCCGCAAACCCAGACCTGGCTGCGTAAATCCAGCGGTCTGAGTGAGTTCAGCTGTGACCTTTTACTCGAAGAAAACACCCGGCCGCGCCTGTTGGCGCTGCCGGACTCCGAGTTCTTGCTGTTTTTACGCGGCATCAACCTCAACCCCGGCGCCGAGCCGGAGGACATGGTTTCGGTACGCATCTTCGGTTCGGCCCAGCGAGTGATCTCCCTGCGCCTGCGGCCATTGCGCGCGACCGATGAGCTGCTGGTGCAACTGGGCGAAGGCAAGGGACCGAAAACCGCCTCCGAACTCATCCTTTATATGGCTGAGTACCTGACCCATAAAGTGCAGGACCTGGTCAGCGACCTGTCGGAAGTGGTCGATGCCGAGGAAGAAAAACTGGATGCCGACGAACGGTATACCCCTGAGCACAGCAACATTCTGCAGATTCGTCGACGGGCTGCCGGACTCAAGCGTTTCCTCGCTCCGCAGCGGGATATTTTCGGTCAGCTCAGCCGCATCAGGCTGCCTTGGTTCGCCGATGACGATGGCGATTACTGGAACGAATTGAACAACAGCCTGACCCGCTACCTGGAAGAGCTCGAATTGACCCGAGAGCGCGTGGGGCTTGTGCTGGAGGCCGAAGACCGGCGCCTGAGCGTGCGCATGAACCGCATCATGTTTCGCTTCGGGATCATCACCGGGATCTTTCTGCCGATGAGTTTTCTGGCCGGCTTGCTGGGGATCAACGTGGGAGGCATTCCGCTTTCCAACAGCCCCTACGGGTTTCTGGTGGCCTGCCTGTTGATGGCGCTGGTCGCGCTGGGACAGTGGTGGTTATTCCGACGTTTGCGCTGGGTCTGATCATGAACTATGTGACCCAAGGAATTTTGATCGCGTCTTTCACTGACATATCGAGAGGTGCGTATGCACGATCCGTTTGAACAGTCGTTGCGTGACATGCTCAAGGCCACACCGTCCACCCGGGACGACGATGCGTGCCTGGGCCGCGTACTGAAAACCGCCAACCGGCAGGTGGGGGCGGGCGATCTGTTCAGCCTGCTCGGCCGCTGGTTGCCGGCGCTGATGATTGCTCTGAATAACGGATCGGCCCATATCTCGCCGGTTTCCCGTCGTAAACCTACTGCTCGCACTGCTGATAAGGCTGATTGAATATGGAACTTGATCTCTGGACTCAGAGCCTCGTCACTGCGATGACTGCGTTGTGGACCAAGGTAGCGAACTTCATTCCCAATCTGTTTGGCGCGCTGGTCGTGCTGCTGCTGGGTTTTGTAGTTGCCAAACTGCTGGATACCCTGCTTTCCAAATTGCTCGCCAAACTGGGCCTGGACCGTTTGATGGGCGGTACCGGTTTGACCAAACTGCTGTCCCGTGCGGGCTTGCAGGTACCGATTTCTACCTTGATCGGTAAAATCGTGTATTGGTTCGTATTACTGATTTTTCTGGTTTCTGCTGCAGAATCCCTTGGCCTGGAGCGGGTTTCGGCTACGCTCGACATGCTGGCGTTGTATTTACCGAAGGTTTTCGGGGCCGCGCTGGTGCTGTTGGTGGGGGTATTGCTGGCGCAATTGGCCAATGGGCTGGTGCGCGGAGCGGCCGAAGGGGTCGGTCTGGATTACGCCAGTGGCCTGGGGCGAATCGCCCAGGGCCTGGTGATCATCATCAGTATTTCCGTTGCGATCAGTCAGTTGGAGGTCAAAACCGACCTGCTCAACCATGTGATCGTGATCGTTTTGATTACCGTTGGTCTGGCTGTTGCCTTGGCCATGGGGTTGGGAAGCCGGGATATTGCCGGTCAGATTCTTGCGGGAATCTATGTGCGTGAGTTGTATCAGGTTGGGCAACAAGTGCGAGTTGGCGAGGTCGAAGGGCAGATCGAGGAGATCGGCACGGTTAAGACTACACTGCTGACCGATGAGGGCGAGCTGGTCTCGCTCTCCAATCGGATCCTGCTGGAGCAGCATGTAAGTAGCCGCTAACCCGGCAAACCCTGCTAATGTATGCCGCCGCAAAATGCCCGTGTCTGGGCTGCGGTGGACATTGACCTGACTGTCGGCCCGACTCGTTTTGAATAAAGCCCAATCGCTATCCACGCGCTATGACCCCCGTGAGCTCTCTGACGAGGAGTTGGTTGCGCGCTCGCACACGGAGCTGTTTCACGTAACGCGTGCGTATGAAGAGTTGATGCGACGCTATCAGCGAACCCTCTTCAACGTTTGTGCTCGTTATTTAGGGAACGATCGTGATGCTGACGATGTCTGTCAGGAGGTGATGTTGAAGGTGCTGTATGGCCTCAAGAACTTCGAGGGGAAATCGAAGTTCAAGACATGGCTCTATAGCATCACGTACAACGAATGCATCACGCAGTATCGGAAAGAACGGCGGAAACGTCGCTTGATGGATGCGTTAAGTCTTGATCCCCTCGAGGAAGCGTCTGAAGATAAGGCGCCGAAACCTGAGGAAAAGGGCGGACTTGACCGCTGGTTGGTGCATGTGAACCCGATCGATCGGGAGATTCTGGTGCTACGATTCGTCGCAGAACTGGAGTTCCAGGAGATCGCAGACATCATGCACATGGGGTTGAGTGCTACGAAAATGCGGTACAAGCGTGCGCTTGATAAATTGCGTGAGAAATTTGCAGGCATTGCTGAAACTTAGTTCGGCGCAAATATCTCTTACGTCTAGGTAAGTTCTGATAGACTTACCGCCGAGTTGTCCCCCGGTATGTGGGACTGCTTTACAATCACCAGATGGGGATTTAACGGATGAAACTGAAAAACACCTTGGGCATTGCCATTGGTTCTATTGTTGCCGTGACTTCGTTCGGCGTTCTGGCGCAAGGCCAAGGCGCGGTCGAGGGTGAACTGTTTTACAAAAAACAGTACAACGACAGCGTTAAGCACATCGAAGACGGCTTCAACCCAGGCGCTCGTATCGGCTACTTCCTGACCGATGACCTGTCGTTGGACCTGAACTACGACAAAACCAACCACACCCGTTCGAACGACGGCACTGGCAACCAGAAGATCAAAGGTGACACCGGCAGCCTGCTGGCTACCTACCACTTCGGTCAAGCTGGCGTGGACTCCCTGCGTCCATACGTTTCCGGTGGTTTCGGTCACCAGAGCCGTACCAACGTCCTGGCTGACGGCCACAGCGGTCGCGACCAGTCGACCCTGGCTATCATCGGTACCGGTGTTAAGTACTACTTCACCGACAACCTGTTCGCTCGTGCCGGCGTTGAAGCCGACTACGCAATGGACAACGGCAAGTGGGACTACTCCGCTCTGGTTGGTCTGGGTGTGAACTTCGGCGGCAACGCTGGCAAGGTTGCTCCAGCTCCTGCTCCAGTTCCAGAGCCAACTCCAGAACCAGAAGCTCCGGTTGCTGAAGTTGTTCGTGTTGAGCTGGACGTGAAGTTCGACTTCGACAAGTCGGTCGTTAAGCCTAACAGCTACGCTGACATCAAGAACCTCGCTGACTTCATGAAGCAGTACCCACAAACCACCACCGTTGTTGAAGGTCACACTGACTCCGTCGGTCCTGACGCTTACAACCAGAAACTGTCTGAGCGTCGTGCAAACGCCGTTAAGCAAGTTCTGACCAGCCAGTACGGTGTTGAGTCGAGCCGCGTTCAATCCGTTGGTTACGGTGAGTCCCGCCCAGTTGCTGACAACGCAACTGAAGCTGGCCGCGCTGTAAACCGTCGCGTAGAAGCGCAGGTTGAAGCACAAGCTCAACAAGCTCAGTAATCTGTAGCTTGCAGCTTTGAAAAACCCGGCCTAGGCCGGGTTTTTCTTTGTCCGCGATTTGATGAAAGCGCCTGGAGTCAGGCCGAGAACGCCGCCGCCAGGGCTGCTTCGGAAAAGGCGGGCAGTTGTGCGCCGCAGGCAGCCACTTCGCCGACGACCAGGATGGCTGGGCTTTTCAGCTGGAAGGCATGGGCATCGTCCTGCATGGTGTGCAGAGCGCTCCGGCACAGCCGTTGCTCGGGCAGGGACGCGTTTTCAATCATGGCCACCGGGGTATGCGGTGCCAGGCCGCCAGCGATCAGCTGTTCACGGATCTCACCCAGTTTGGCCACTCCCATATAGATCACCAACGTCGTACCGCTTTGTGCCAGGGCTTGCCAGTTCAGGCTGCTGTCGTCCTGGGTATGGGCCGTCAGCAGGGTGACGCCACGGGCGACACCGCGCAGGGTCAGCGGGATACCGCACTGGGTAGCTCCCGCCAGGCCGGCCGTGATGCCGTTCACCAGTTCCACCTCGACGCCACGTTCCTGCAGCCACTGCGCTTCTTCACCGCCACGGCCGAAGATGCACGGATCGCCGCCCTTGAGGCGTACCACGCACTTGCCATGACGGGCGTAGCGCAGCATCAGCCGATGAATGAACGCCTGGGGCGTCGAACGACAGCCTCCGCGTTTACCCACGGCGATGACCCGTGCCCGGGGGCAGTGCTCCAGCACCGCCGGATTCACCAGGTCGTCGATCAGCACCACATCCGCCTCGCCCAGGGCACGCACGGCCTTGAGGGTCAGCAGTTCAGGATCGCCAGGGCCCGCACCCACCAGCCAGACTTTTGCGCTCATGTTTGTTTCCTCACAGGGGGATTGCGACGGGCTGTGCCGAGCTGGCCAGCAGACGTTTGATTTCGGGGACGCAGGAGCCACATTGAGTGCCGCAGCCCAGCTCCTGTTTCAGGCCATCGAGGTCCAGGCCGCGAGAGATCCCGGCACAGACCGCGCTCTGGCTGACGTTCTTGCAGTTGCACAAGGTCTTGCCGTTCGACGCAATCAACCCGGCTGCCCCTGGCGGTGCGCTCATCGGCGCCAGCAGCCAGCGGCGCAGTTGCTCATCGGCTTTGCCTTCCAGCCACAGGTTCTGCAGCCAGTGCCGGGCCAGGGTTTCACCGGCCAGGCGAATGGCGGTGATCCGCCCCTGTTCGATGCGTACCCGCTTGCCGATGGAGCGCCGAGGATCGTCATAGGCCAGCACCGGGCCTGCGTTGAGCCCCAGCAACTGATCGATGTCCTTGAGCAGTTGCGGCGCCGGCGCCTCGGCGTTGGCCACCCGCAGCAGCAGGGCCGGGCGTTCGCGGCCGGCCAGGCTCAGGCTGACGTAGGCGAAACTTTCGCAGAGCGGGCGCAGGGCTTCGAAATGCCGCTGCACGTCGCCTTCGATCAGGGCGAACAATTGCCACGGCAGCTGGACCGGCTCCAGGCGTACACCGCTGTGCTTGAGTTCCGGCTGTTTGGACAGTGGATCGAACGCCGGTTGAGTCACGGCATTGACGCCGCCCTTGAGAAACCGATCGCCCCAGTGCATCGGCAGGAAAGCCTGGCCCGGGCGCACGCTGTCGTCATCCGCTACTGCGACTGTCACGCTGCCGCGACGGCTTTTCAGCGAGACCAGGTCACCCGCTTGCAGGTTCTGCCGGCGCAGTTCGTCCGGGTGCAGGCTGAGGACGGCTTCGCTGACGTGCCCGAACAGCTGGGCCGCGGTGCCGGTGCGGCTCATGCCGTGCCATTGATCTCGCAGGCGGCCGGTGATCAGGGTCAGGGGGAAGCGCGCATCCCGCTGTTCCTTGGCCGCGCGATACGGGTCGCTGACGAATTGCGCCCGCCCGCTAGCGGTCGGGAAGCGGCCGTCGACGTACAGCCGCGGCGTCCCCTGTTCGGCGCCGGCGGGGAAGGGCCATTGCTGTGGGCCGATACGGTCGATCAGCGCGTGGCTGATGCCGGAAAGGTCCAGGTCACGGCCGCGGGTCAGCAGTTTGTACTCATCGAACAGCTGGGCAGGCGTATCCAGGGCGAACAGGCTGGGCTGTTGCGGGCGCAGGCGCTGTTCCAGGCGCCGGGCGAAGTCCAGGGTGATGGCCCAATCCGGACGTGCTTCGCCCGGCGCGGCCACGGCGCGGCGCACATGGGAGATGCGCCGTTCCGAGTTGGTCACGCTGCCTTCCTTCTCGCCCCAGCTGGCGGCGGGCAGTAGCAGGTCGGCAAAGGTCGCGGTCTCGGTGGTGCGAAAGGCTTCCTGCAGGACCACGAACGGGCAGGCCAGCAAGGCCTCTCGCACCGCGTTCTGGTCGGGCAGCGACTGCGCCGGGTTGGTGCAGGCGATCCACAGCGCCTTGATCTTGCCGCCGCGCAGTTGTTCGAACAGCTCGATCGCGGTCAGGCCGGGGTTGGCCGGCAATTGCTCGACGCCCCAGTAGGCCGCGACTTCAGCCCGGTGCTCCGGGTTGGCGGCGTCCCGGTGCCCCGGCAGCAGGTTCGACAGGCTGCCGGTCTCCCGGCCGCCCATGGCATTCGGTTGGCCGGTGAGGGAGAAAGGGCCGGCCCCCGGGCGGCCGATTTGCCCGGTGGCCAGGTGCAGGTTGATCAGTGCGCTGTTTTTCGCGCTGCCGGCACTGGACTGGTTCAGCCCCATGCACCACAGCGACAGGAAGCTCGGTGAGGTGCCGACCCATTCGGCGCACTGGCGCAGTTGCTCGACGCTGATGCCGCACAGCTGCGCGACCATATGCGGGGTGTAGTCGTGGACCAGGTTCTTCAGCTCGGCCAGGCCTTCGGTATGAGCCTGGATGAAGTCGCGATCGATCCAGTCCTGCCACAGCAGCAGGTGCAGGATGCCGTGGAGCAGCGCGACATCGGTGCCGGGCAGGATCGCCAGGTGCAAATCGGCCAGGTCGCAGGTGTCGGTGCGCCGCGGGTCGATGACGATCACTTTCATCTGCGGCCGCAGGCGCTTGGCCTGCTCCAGGCGGCGGAACAGCACCGGATGAGCGTAGGCCATGTTGCTGCCGACGATCATCACGCAATCGCTCAGTTCGAGGTCTTCGTAGCTGCAGGGTGGAGCGTCGGCGCCCAGGCTGCGTTTGTAGCCGACCACCGCCGAGGACATGCACAGCCGCGAATTGCTGTCGATGTTGTTGGTGCCCACCAGGGCCCGGGCCAGCTTGTTGAAGGCGTAGTAATCCTCGGTAAGCAATTGCCCGGAGATATAGAAGGCCACGCTGTCCGGGCCATGTTCGGCGATGGTTTCGGCAAACAGGTTGGCCGCGTGTTCCAGTGCGGTATCCCAGTCGGTGCGGCTGCGCGCCAGGGCCTTGCCCAGGCGCAATTCCGGATACAGGGCGCGGGCCGCGAGGTCGCCGGTCAGGTGCAGGGTGGAACCCTTGCTGCACAGTTTGCCGTGGTTGGCCGGGTGGCTCGGGTCGCCACTGACGCCGAGGATGCGTTCGCCGTCGTGCTCGATCAGCACGCCACAGCCAACGCCGCAGTAACAGCAGGTCGAGGCGGTCGTCTGGCGGTTCATCAGCCGGCATCCCGCAGGGCCAGCAGCACGCGGCCGTTTTCCACCCGCGCCAGATGGTGATGGGCGCAGCCGATATCCGGCGCCTGTGCTGCGCCGGACTCCAGGTCGATCTGCCAGTTGTGCAACGGGCAGGCGACCGTCTTGCCGTAGATCAGCCCCTGGGACAGCGGCCCGCCCTTGTGCGGGCAGCGGTCGTCGAGGGCGAAGACTTCGTCGTCGCTGGTGCGAAAGATCGCGATGTCGCCCTTGGGGCCGTTGACGATGCGCGAGCCCAGGGCGTTGATCTCGTCCAGGGCGCAGATATCCAGCCAGTTCATGGCAGCACCTCCAGTTGCTTGACGCGGATCGGCTCGAACTCTTTTTTCAGCTGCGGCTGTTCCAGGCGCTCCTTCCACGGGTCCTGTTCGAAGGACAGGGAGAATTGCAGGCGCTCGTTGAGGGCCTTGCGCCGTTGCGGGTCTTCGATGATGGCCTGCTTGATGTGCGCCATGCCGACCCGTTGCAGGTAGTGCACGGTGCGCTCCAGGTAGAAGGCTTCCTCGCGGTACAGCTGCAGGAAAGCGCCGTTGTATTCGCGCACTTCGTCGGCGGTTTTCAGCTTGACGAAGAACTCCGCGACCTCGGTCTTGATCCCGCCGTTGCCGCCGATATACATCTCCCAGCCCGAGTCGACGCCGATGATGCCGACGTCCTTGATCCCGGCCTCGGCGCAGTTGCGCGGGCAGCCGGAGACCGCCAGCTTGACCTTGTGCGGCGACCACATGTTGAACAGGTCATGCTCCAGTTCGATGCCCAGCTGGGTGGAGTTCTGCGTGCCGAAGCGGCAGAACTCGCTGCCGACACAGGTTTTCACGGTGCGGATGGACTTGCCGTAGGCGTGGCCGGAGGGCATGTCCAGGTCTTTCCAGACCCCGGGCAAATCCTGCTTCTTGATACCCAAAAGGTCGATGCGCTGGCCGCCGGTGACCTTGACCATCGGCACCTGGTACTTGTCCGCCACGTCGGCGATGCGCCGCAGTTCGGAGGGGGTGGTGACGCCGCCCCACATCCGCGGCACCACCGAATAGGTGCCGTCTTTCTGGATATTGGCGTGGGCCCGTTCGTTGATCAGGCGCGATTGCGGGTCGTCCCTGGCTTCGCCTGGCCAGGTGGCAATCAGGTAGTAGTTCAGCGCCGGGCGGCAGGTGGCGCAGCCATTGGGCGTGCGCCAGTTCAGGTAGCTCATGGTGCCGGCGATGGTCAACAGGTGCTGTTCGCGGATCGCCTGGCGGATCTGCCCGTGGTTGAGGTCGCTGCAGCCGCAGATGGCTTTCTCGCTTTTCGGCTTGACGTCGGCCGCGCCACCCACGGTGTTGATCAGGATCTGTTCCACCAGGCCGGCACAGGAGCCGCAGGAACTGGCGGCCTTGGTGCGCTTCTTGACCTCGTCGACGCTGAACAGACCGTGCTCCTGGATCGCCTTGACGATGGTGCCCTTGCACACGCCGTTGCAGCCGCAAACTTCGGCGCTGTCGGCCATGCTCATGGCCTTGTCCTGGCCCTGGTGGCCGACGTCGCCCAAAGCGTTCTCGCCGAACATCAGGTGGTCGCGGATCTCGCCGATGGCGTGGTTCTCGCGGATCTGCCGGAAGTACCAGCCGCCGTCGGCGGTGTCGCCATACAGGCAGGCGCCGACCAGGATGTCGTCCTTGATCACCAGCTTCTTGTACACGCCGCCGATGGGGTCGGAGAGGGTGATGGTCTCGGTGCCTTCGCCGCCCATGAAGTCGCCGGCGGAGAACAGGTCGATGCCGGTGACTTTCAGCTTGGTCGAGGTCACCGAGCCCTTGTAAGTGGCGAAGCCCAGTTGAGCGAGATGGTTGGCGCAGACCTTGGCCTGTTCGAACAGCGGCGCCACCAGGCCGTAGGCGATGCCGCGATGGCTGGCGCATTCGCCGATGGCGTAGATGCGTGGGTCGTAGGTCTGCAGGGTGTCGTTGACCAGGATCCCGCGGCTGCACGGCAGCCCGGCTTTTTCCGCGAGCTCGGTATTGGGCCGGATGCCGGCGGCCATCACCACCAGGTCGGCGGGGATGATGTCGCCGTTCTTGAACTGCACCGAGCCGACCCGGCCATTGCCCGCGTCGTGCAGGGCCTGGGTCTGTTCGCTCAGGCGGAATTTCAGGCCGCGGCTTTCCAGGGCGTTTTGCAGCAGCTGGCCGCTGGTCTTGTCCAGCTGGCGCTCCAGCAGCCATTCGCCGATGTGCACCACGGTCACGTCCATGCCACGCAGCATCAGGCCGTTGGCGGCTTCCAGGCCGAGCAGGCCGCCGCCGATGACCACTGCGTGCTTGTGGGTCTTGGCGGTGTCGATCATCGCCTGGGTGTCGGCGATATCGCGGTAGCCGATCACGCCCTGCAGGTCGTTGCCGGGAATCGGCAGGATGAACGGGGTCGAACCGGTGGCGATCAGCAGGCGGTCGTACTCGGCTTCGCTGCCGTCTTCGGCGATCACCCGGCGCTTGACCCGGTCGATCTGCACCACCTTGCGGTTGAGCAGCAGCTTGATGTGGTTGTCCAGGTACCAGCTCAGGTCGTTGAGCACGATTTCTTCGAAGGTCTGTTCGCCGGCCAATACCGGGGAAAGCAGGATGCGGTTGTAGTTGGTGTGGGGTTCCGCGCCGAAGACCGTGATGTCGTACAGCTCATTGCTCAGCTTGAGCAGCTCTTCCAGGGTGCGTACCCCGGCCATGCCGTTGCCGATCATCACCAGCTTGAGTTTGTTCATTTCGCTCTCCGCGTAGACAGGCCGTCGGGCGTGCCGGGCCTGGCTCGATAAACGTTGCGCAAACAAAAAAGGCGTCCCGCCAGTTGCCTGGCAGGACGCCTTTGTCCGGTCCCGTTCTCTCGGGAAAACCCATCCTTCGTCGTTGAAGGCCGGGTCGTATGTGCTGTTGGGAGAGTTAATGCAGCGGTTGTGCCAAGTTCCGCCAATGGCGGTTTCAGCGGGGCTGAAAGCCTGCCTCTGGCCAGCAGGGAGGATTTTCTGCACCGATTCAAAGCGTCTTGCCCGTTTCTGGCGCACGCAGCGCTATCCCTGTAGCCGC
The DNA here is from genome assembly GCF_017351415.1 of Pseudomonas sp. FW305-25. Classification (NCBI taxonomy): domain Bacteria; kingdom Pseudomonadati; phylum Pseudomonadota; class Gammaproteobacteria; order Pseudomonadales; family Pseudomonadaceae; genus Pseudomonas; species Pseudomonas sp. FW305-25. The sequence continues at coordinate 228,068 of NZ_JACNDE010000001.1, forward strand.
TGCCGCAGGCTGCAATCGACGACGTAGCCGGCGTAAGGCGGCATCCCCTACCTGCGGGTAAAACCGCGTCGTCAGGTTCTGCGGCCCCTGGGGTGCCGATCGCAGCCTGCGGCAGCGGCTACAGGAGAACAGTGAGGTCAGTGGTGCAGGAACAGGTACAGCAACAGCAGGTTGAGCAACAGCGAGACCAGCGCCAGGGTGCGCCAGACTTTCAAGGGCTCGCGTTCCAGCAGCGGTCTGGGGCGCACGCTGAGGCTGCGGCGCTCGCCCTGTTCCAGCACCAGTAACCACTCTTCGGCGGTTTCATAGCGCTGGGCCGGATCGGCCTGTATCGCGCGTTCCAGGCTCTGTTCGAGCCAGTCCGGCAGGTCCGGGCGATAGCGGCTGGCGCTGACCGGGGTGGTGAAGCGCGGGCGCTGGAAGGCTTCGATTTCGCCGTAGGGAAAATGCCCGGTCAGCAAGTGGTAGAGGGTCACGCCCACCGCGTACAGGTCCTGCCGCGGTGTCGGCGCCACGCCGTTGAAAGCCTCTGGGGCGATATAGCTCGGGGTGCCGGGCAGCAGGTGCGCCTGGTCCTCGGACAGGCCGGGGCAATAGGCCAGGCCGAAATCCAGCAGGCGCAGTTCGCCGTCGTCCCCGAGCAGCAGGTTTTCCGGCTTGATGTCGCGGTGCAGGATCTGCCGGCGGTGCAGCAGGCCCACGGCCCGCAGCAGGCGCTCGGCCAGGTCCTGCCACTGCGCCAGCGGCAAGGGACCATGTTGTTGCAGATGCTCGGCCAGGGTCTGCCCCGGGTATTCGCGCATCACGTAATACAGATGCTGGCGGCTGGTCGCGGCATGCACTTCGGGAAAGTGCCGGCCGGCCACCCGGCGCAGGAACCACTCCTCTGACAGCAGCGATTGCCCGGCCTGATGATCGTCGTGCAGATGACCGGGCAGGGTTTTCAGCAGCCAGGGTTGTTGTTGCGCATCGAGCACGCGGTACAGCAGGGATTGCTGGCTGTGCCCGAGCACCTCGACGACTTGCCAGCCTTCGAAGTGCTGGCCCGGTTTGAGAGGCGGCGGCAGTGGCCATTGCTGCAAGTGAATCAGGGCGTCGCCGATGGAGCTTTCGCCCAGGGCTTCGACCCGCACCAGCAGGGCGCTGGCATTGTCCTGGCTGCCGGCCAGGTGCGCGGCGCTGACCAGGGTCTGCACTGCGCTGTCGAGGTCGGGCTGGTCGCGCAGGATCGCGGCGATGGCGGTGTCGCCCAGGGTGGCCCAGACGCCATCGCTGAGCATCAGGAAACTTTCGTTTTCCCGTAGCTCGCCATCGAGGAAATCCACCACCAGGTGCTGGTCCAGGCCCAGGGCACGCTTGAGCACATGCTGCATGCCGGGTTGGTCCCAGACATGATCGTCGCTGATGCGTTGCAACTGATCGGCATGCCAGCGATAGACCCGGCAGTCGCCGACATGGGCCAGGGTAAAGCGCCGGCCGCGCAGCACCAGGGCGCTGACGGTGGTCAGCAGCGGCTGGCCGCCGCCGTTGGCCTGCAACCAGCGATTCTGCGCCAGCAGCAGGCGTTCCAGCGCCTGGGCCACGGCCCAGGTTTCCGGGGTGGCGTAGTAGTCCAGCGCCAGCGCCTGCAAGGTCGAGCGCGCGGCCAGGCCGCCATCGGCGCATTGGCTGACACCGTCTGCGATGGCGAACAGCAGGCCCTTGCTGGCGGCCAGGGTCGGCGCCGGGGTGACCAGGCGCAAGGCGTCCTGGTTCTCCGCGCGCGGACCGATGGCGCTGGCCTGGGCGTGGCTCAGTCGCAGGCTCATGGACGGCTCAGACCCGCGCCGCCGTGACGGCGGCGGAGCCCCAGGTGGTCCGCCAGCGGCGTTTCACCCCGTGCAGGCCGAACCAGGCCAGCACGCCCAGGCTGGCGAACAGCCACAGGGCCAGTTGATAGTTGCCGGTGCTTTGCTTGATCGCGCCCATGCCCGCGGCCAGGGCGAAACCGCCGATGCCGCCGGCCATGCCGATCAGCCCGGTCATCACCCCGATCTCGCGGCGGAAACGTTGCGGCACCAACTGGAAGACCGCGCCGTTACCCGCACCCAGGCCGAGCATGGTGCACACGAACAGGGCCAGGGCCGCGTAGGAGCTGGGCAGGTTGAAACCGACCGCGGCGATGCATACCGCCGCGACGCTGTACATCACCAGCAGGGTGCGAATGCCGCCGAAACGATCGGCCAGCGCGCCGCCCAGCGGGCGCATCAGGCTGCCGCCGAACACGCAGGCGGCAGTGTAGTAGCCGGCGGTGACCGGGCTCAGGCCGTACTGGTCGTTGAAGTAGCCGGGCAGGGCGCTGGCCAGGCCGATGAAGCCGCCGAAGGTCACGCTGTAGAAGAACATGAACCACCAGCTGTCGCGGTCGCCCAGGGCCTTGAAGTAGTCGGCCATGGATTTGGCCTTGGGCCGTTCCGGGGCGTTCCTGGCCAGCCAGGCGAACAGGACCAGGGTCAGGATCAGAGGGATCAGGGCGAAGCCGAACACGTTGCTCCAGCCGAAGGCACCGGCCAGCAAGGGCGCGAACAGCGCCGCGAATACCGTACCGGAGTTGCCGGCCCCGGCGATGCCCATCGCCTTGCCCTGGTGCTGCGGTGGATACCATTGCGAGGCCAGCGGCAGGGCCACGGCGAACGAAGCGCCGGCCATGCCCAGGAACAGCCCCAGCAGCAGGGCCTGTTCATAGCTGTGGATGCCCAGCTTCCAGGCGCAGAACAGCGCGCCGATGACAATCACCTGACCGATCAGCCCGGCGGTCTTGGGGGACAGGCGATCGGCCAGCAGGCCCATGGCGAACCGCAGCACGGCGCCGGCCAGGATCGGCGTGGCCACCATCAGCCCGCGCTGCTGGGTGGTCAGTTGCAGGTCGGCGGCGATCTGCACGGCCAGCGGGCCGAGCAGGTACCAGACCATGAAGCTCAGGTCGAAGTAGAGGAAGGCCGCGAACAATGTCGGGGTGTGGCCGGATTTCCAGAAGCTTGAATTCATCGCGCACCTCAGCTGTTAAGAGTCTCGAAAGGAGTCATGAGCTTTTGCGTGGGGCGCCATTACGGCCGCTCCACCGGCCCCGGGCTGTGGGGCCAAAACGAAAAAACGCCGCAACCCGTTTCGCCTGGGGCGAGAAGGGTGTGCGACGTCTTTGTCGTAGGTGGGGCAACCGCCGTTGGTTACCTGTGTCGATTACATAGCCAGATTTGTGCCAAGAGTTGCAGTCCTGGTGTTCCGGATCGCGGGCAAGCTGCACCGCAGCCGTGGGATTCAGCCCAGCAACTCGCTCATGGCGATGATCTGCTCGGCCACCTGGATCAGCTTCTGCTGGCGGCTCATGGCCTGGCGGCGCATCAGGGTGTAGGCCTGTTCTTCGTTGCAGTCTTTCATCTTCATCAACAGGCCCTTGGCCAGCTCGATGCGCTTGCGCTCGGCCAGTTGCTGGTCGCGGGCCTGCAGCTGCGCGCGCAAGGCCTGGTCGCTCTCGAAGCGGGCCATGGCCACGTCGAGAATGGGCTGCAGGCGTTGGGCCTGGATGCCTTCGACTATGTAGGCACTGACCCCGGACTTGATGGCGTGGCGCATCACGTCGGGGTCGTGCTCGTCGGTGAACATCACGATCGGCCGTGGCTGGTCGCGGCTGACCAGCACCACTTGCTCCATCACATCGCGGCTCGGTGATTCGGTATCGATCAGGATCACGTCCGGACGCACCGTTTCGACGCGCGTCGGCAGGTCGATGGTCAGGCCCGATTCGTCGATCACCTCGAAACCGGCTTCCATCAGGGCCGCCTTGAGCCGACCGACCTTCTTGGCGGTGTCGTTGATCAGCAGGATACGCAACATGGTCTCGGGCTCCTGTCAGCGGCTGGCGAGAAGAGGGGAGCTGTCGCTCATGGCGTGCAGCTGGAAGCTGCGGGCATAGGCGGCCGGGTCCGAACCGTCCCATAGCTTGCCGTCGATCAACTGGCTGCTGCGCATGTCCTGGCCCCAGGAGGCGACGCCGACGGCAGTGGCGGCTTCACGATAGAGTTCGAGTTGCTGCACCTGGCGCGCGATGCCCAGGTAATCCGGGTCTTCGCGCAGCAGGCCCCAGCGGCGGAACTGGGTCATGAACCACATGCCGTCGGACAGATACGGCAGGTTGACCGCGCCTTCATTATGAAAGCGTAGCGCGTGCAGGTCCTGCCAGCGGTGGCCGAGGCCGTCGGCATATTCGCCGAGCAGGCGCGGCTCGATGCAGTCCAGCGGCGCATCGAGGTACTCGCGGGCGCTCAGCAGTTGCGCGGTGCTCTGGCGGTTCTCGCGGCTCTGCTCGATGAAGCGGCTGGCCTCGAGGATCGCCATGACCAGGGCCCGCGCGGTGTTCGGGTACTGCTCGACGAAGGCACGGGTGCAGCCGAGGACTTTTTCCGGGTGGTCGGGCCAGATCGCCTGGCTGGTGGCCAGGGTGAAGCCCAGGTTCTGGTTCACCGCGCTGGCGCTCCAGGGTTCACCCACGCAGAAACCGTCGATGCGCCCGGCCTGCAGGTGCGCGACCATTTGCGGCGGCGGCACCACCACGCTGTCGACGTCCTGCAACGGGTGGATGCCCTGGGCGGCCAGCCAGTAATACAGCCACATGGCGTGGGTGCCGGTGGGGAAGGTCTGGGCGAAGGTCAGCCTTGCCCGGCTTTGGTGCACGTGCCGGTGAAGCGCTTCAGGAGTGGTCACGTTCAGGGCTTGCAGCTCTCGCGAGAGGTTGATGCTCTGGCCGTTCTGGTTCAGGCCCATCAGCACCGCCATGTCGCTGGCGTTGACCCCGCCGATGCCCAGGTGCACGGCGTAGATCAGGCCGTACAGGCTGTGGGCGGCATCCAGCTCGCCGCTCACCAGCTTGTCCCGCAGGTTGGCCCAGGACGCCTGGCGCTTGAGGTTCAGGGTCAGGCCGTAAGGCTGGGCGAAGCCCTGGGTGGCGGCGACCACCACCGAGGCGCAGTCGCTCAAGGCCATGAAGCCGAGGTTGATCGCGGTCTTTTCCGGGGCATCGCTGCCGTTGACCCAGGCCAGCGGGCTGACGGGGAGTTCGTTCATGGGGTGGCGCCCTCGATAAAAAGCTTCCATAAAAAAAACGTCGCACCCGCGCCAGGCAGAGCCGGCGGGGTAACGACGCCTTTGTCTTTCGACCCACGCCGCCATTGGCCTGGGTGCTGATGCAGGTTGTGGTGCAAGGCATATGCCATTCACCGCTGATTTCGCCGCGTGCCTCGCCTGCGGCCCCCATGCCCGGCTATAATCGCCGCCTCATTTCGCCGCCACCGAGTCAAGCCCGCCCATGTATACCCTGGCCCGCCAGCTGTTGTTCAAACTCTCCCCGGAAACCTCCCACGATCTGTCCTTGGACCTGATCGGCGCGGGCGGGCGTTTGGGCCTCAATGGCTTGCTGTGCAAGGCGCCGGCGCAGATGCCGGTGAAGGTCATGGGCCTGGACTTCCCGAACCCGGTCGGCCTCGCGGCCGGCCTGGACAAGAATGGCGCGGCCATCGACGGCTTCGCCCAATTGGGTTTCGGTTTCGTCGAAATCGGCACCATCACTCCGCGTCCGCAGCCGGGCAATCCCAAGCCGCGGATCTTCCGCCTGCCGGAAGCCGAGGCGATCATCAACCGCATGGGCTTCAACAACCTGGGCGTCGATCACCTGCTGGCCCGGGTGGCGGCGGCCAAGTACAAGGGCGTGCTGGGGATCAACATCGGCAAGAACTTCGACACCCCGGTCGAGCGTGCGGTGGATGATTACCTGATCTGCCTGGACAAGGTGTATGCCCACGCCAGCTATGTGACGGTCAACGTCAGTTCGCCCAACACCCCGGGCCTGCGCAGCCTGCAGTTCGGCGAGTCGCTCAAGCAGTTGCTTGGCGCCCTCAGCCAGCGTCAGCAGGAGCTGGCAGTGCAGCACGGCAAGCGGGTTCCGCTGGCGATCAAGATCGCCCCTGACATGACCGACGAAGAAACTGCCGAAGTGGCGCAAGCCCTGATCGAGACCGGGATGGACGCGGTCATCGCCACCAACACCACCCTGAGCCGTGTTGGCGTCGAAGGCATGGAGCACGGCGACGAGGCGGGCGGCCTGTCCGGTGCGCCGGTGCGCGACAAGAGCACCCACACCGTGAAGGTGCTGGCGGGCGAGCTGGCCGGGCGTTTGCCGATCATTGCGGTGGGCGGTATCACCGAAGGCAAGCATGCGGCGGAAAAGATCGCTGCCGGCGCCAGCCTGGTGCAGTTGTATTCGGGCTTCATCTACAAGGGCCCGGCGCTGATTCGCGAGTCGGTGGACGCGATCGCGGCGTTGCGCTGAGGACAGCGGCTTTTTGCGCGGCCAATAAAAAGGGCTCCTTAAAGGAGCCCCTGGGCCGCAGCCCGCCGTCCGGATGGGACGTGCGTGGTTAAGTCGTTACGTATTCATATTTTGGTGTCGGAATGTGTGCCCTGTTTTAGCCGACGGCGTGAAGTTCGTTGAGTCTGTGGATTCCCGCAGTGCCGGTCATACCGTCCCAGTTGTCGCCGCGTCCTTCGCGCCAGCCATTGATCCAGGCTTGGCGTACCGACGGTAGAGTAAATGGGCAAAGCTCACGGGACTTGCCATGAACGCCATACTGATATCCGCGCAAAAATGCTCTTTCCAACGGATCACGCTTAAGTCTTCTCATAGGGTGTTTCCCTCACTTGTTGACTGTCTTATGTCCCGTCGGCCTCGTTTGAGGCCGGGCAGAATGCTTCTGCCGTTGGTGCTCGCTGCCGGCGTCGCGAGCGTGGCGTTGGCGTCATTGCGGCGCCAACCTGAGTTGATTTCTAACCAATGCGTCACAACGAGGGAATGATCGTTTTGTCATAAGGACGTAACGATAATGATGTTGAGGCCATAAGAACGGCCTGCTTTACATCGGGTTGATCAGGCAAACCTCGCTCTGATCAGCCTCTTACTGGATGATGGGCTTAATGCTTTAGTGAGAATTCCATTCCGTTGCACTCAGGTATTATTCGATGAAAGGTCGAGTTATGACCTTTTGTTTCGCTGACTTTATTATCTGCCCCGGCATCTAAGCTCTTTTGACCCCAGTGGTCACCGCTAGCGGCGAGCTGAACAGCAGGGGCGGGACGGCACAGATTCGTGCCACGCGAGCGCTCTTCAAGAAAAGCGCTTGATTGAAAACCGGGCGGACGATGCGTTGTCCGTTCACTTATTGCTAAAGGCCCTGAACTCCCATGTCGGATCGCTACGAACTCTTCCTCACCTGTCCCAAAGGCCTTGAAGGCCTGCTCATCGAGGAAGCCGCCGGGCTTGGCCTTGAAGACGCGCGCGAACATACCTCGGCCGTGCGCGGCATGGCCGACATGGAGACCGCCTACCGCCTGTGCCTCTGGTCGCGCCTGGCCAACCGGGTACTGCTGGTGCTCAAGCGCTTCCCGATGAAGGACGCCGAAGACCTCTATCACGGCGTGCATGACGTCGACTGGCAGGACCACATGCTGGCGGACGGCACCCTGGCGGTGGAGTTCAGCGGCCACGGCTCGGGCATCGACAACACTCACTTCGGCGCCTTGAAGGTCAAGGACGCCATCGTCGACCGGCTGCGCACGCCGACCGGCGAGCGTCCCTCCATCGACAAGCTCAACCCGGACCTGCGCATTCACCTGCGCCTGGATCGCGGCGAAGCCATCCTCTCCCTCGACCTGTCCGGCCACAGCCTGCACCAGCGCGGCTATCGCCTGCAGCAGGGCGCGGCGCCGCTGAAGGAAAACCTCGCGGCGGCGATCCTGATCCGTTCCGGCTGGCCACGTATCGCGGCCAATGGCGGCGCCCTGGCCGACCCGATGTGCGGCGTGGGGACCTTCCTGGTGGAAGCAGCGATGATTGCCGCCGACATCGCCCCCAACCTCAAGCGCGAGCAATGGGGGTTCACTGCCTGGCTCGGTCACGTCCCGGCCCTGTGGCGCAAGCTGCATGAAGAAGCCCAGGCGCGGGCCCAGGCCGGCCTGGCCAAGCCGCCGCTGTGGATTCGCGGTTACGAAGCCGACCCGCGGCTGATCCAGCCAGGGCGCAACAACGTCGAGCGCGCCGGCCTCAGTGAGTGGATCAAGATCTACCAGGGCGAAGTGGCGACCTTCGAGCCGCGCCCGGACCAGAATCAGAAAGGCCTGGTGATCAGCAACCCGCCCTACGGCGAGCGCCTGGGTGACGAAGCCAGCCTGCTGTATCTCTACCAGAACCTCGGCGAGCGCCTGCGTCAGGCCTGCCTGGGCTGGGAAGCGGCGGTATTCACCGGCGCGCCGGACCTGGGCAAGCGCATGGGCATCCGCAGCCACAAGCAGTATTCGTTCTGGAACGGCGCCTTGCCGTGCAAGCTGCTGTTGATCAAGGTGCAGCCAGACCAGTTCGTCACCGGCGAGCGGCGTACCCCGGAGCAACGGCAGATCGAACGCGAACAGGCCGAGGCCGACAAGGCGCCGCTGGTTCCGCAGGAGCGCCAGTACAACAAGAATGGCAACCCGATCAAACCGACGCCGGCGCCAGCCCCCGTGGTCGAGCAGGCGCGCCTGAGCGAAGGCGGGCAGATGTTCGCCAACCGCCTGCAGAAGAACCTCAAGCTGCTGGGCAAGTGGGCCAAGCGCGAAGGCGTCGAGTGCTATCGCGTCTACGATGCCGACATGCCGGAATATTCCCTGGCCATCGACCTGTACCACGACTGGGTGCACGTGCAGGAATACGCCGCGCCGAAATCCATCGACCCGGAAAAGGCCCAGGCCCGTCTGTTCGATGCCCTGGCGGCCATTCCGCAAGCGTTGAACGTCGACAAGAACCGGGTGGTGATCAAGCGCCGCGAACGCCAGAGCGGCACCAAGCAGTACGAACGCCAGAGCGCCCAGGGCAAGTTCACCGAGGTCAGCGAAGGCGGCGTGAAGCTGTTGGTCAACCTCACCGACTATCTCGACACCGGGCTGTTCCTCGACCACCGGCCGATGCGCCTGCGGATCCAGAAAGAAGCCGCCGGCAAGCGTTTCCTCAACCTGTTCTGCTACACCGCCACCGCCAGTGTGCACGCGGCCAAGGGCGGCGCGCGCAGCACCACCAGCGTCGACCTGTCGAAAACCTACCTGGATTGGGCGCGGCGCAACCTGTCGCTCAACGGTTTCTCTGACAAGAACCGTCTGGAGCAGGGCGATGTCATGGCCTGGCTGGAGACTTGCCGCGATGAGTTCGACCTGATCTTCATCGACCCGCCGACCTTCTCCAACTCCAAGCGCATGGAAGGGGTGTTCGACGTGCAGCGTGACCACGTGCAACTGCTCGACCTGGCCATGGCCCGGTTGGCCAGCGGTGGCGTGCTGTATTTCTCCAACAACTTCCGCAAGTTCCAGCTCGAGGAAAACCTGGCGGCGCGTTATGCCGTCGAGGAGATCACCGCCAAGACCATCGACCCGGATTTCGCCCGTAACGGCAAGATCCACCGGGCCTGGAAAATCACCGCCCGCTGAGGTTGATTGGATCCACAGAGCCTTGATTTTCAAGGCTCTTTGCTCTAGCCAAATTAGTGGCGAATAGCTATAACTCAATGCAAGCCCATGTGACGCTCACGTTCGCTGGCGTTATGAGTTTTGCTTATGTCGTTGCACTCGGTACGCCCGAAAATCCTGGGCTTCATCAGCGAAGACGTGTCGGCCTGGCTGGTCGCGTTAGTGGTATTGCTGTTTGGTTGTGTATTGACCGGGCTGCTGGCCTGGTCGACCCTCAATCTGTATCAGCAGCAGTTGCGCCAACGTTTCCAGCTGCTGGCCAGCGAACGTTATAGCCGCATCGAAGAGCGCTTCGAAGATCAGGAGCAGCGCCTGGATGGTCTCAAGCGTTTCTTCATCAATTCCGGCGCGGTCTCGCGCCAGGATTTCGACGGCTACACCCAACCTCTCTTGCATCGCACCCAGGCCTACGCTTGGGCGCCGCGCGTCAGCGGTGCCGAGCGTGCGCTGTTCGAGCGCATGGCGCAGGAGCAGGGGGCGCCGGATTATTTCATTGCCGACCTGAATGCCGAAGGCAAGCTGCAGCGAGCCGCCGAGCGCGATGAGTACATACCGGTGCTCTACAGCCAGACCCAAAGCCCGCTGGGCTCGCCCCTGGGGTTCGACCTGTTGGCCCAGCCAATGCGTCGCGACACCCTCGAACGGGCACGGCGGCGTGGCGGCGTGGCGGTTTCGCAGCCGGTGCGCTTGGTCGGAGTCGAGCCTTCCTACGCGCGCGGCATCATCCTGGCGACTCCCGTCAGCCTGCGCGCCGATGTGGCCATGTCGACCCCCGAGCCTTACGGTTATGTGATCGCGGTGATCAGCATGCGCCAGCTGGTGGTCGATGGTCTGCCCGAGCAGCGTCAGGACAACCTGTTCGTGCAGATCATCGACCTGTCGACCGCCGAGTCGTACGGCAAACTCTATGAGTCGAGCAACGGGCCGGGGGACAGCCCACTGGCGGTGAGCCGGGTGCTGAGCCTGGCCGACCATGATTACCAGGTGAACATCCGCCCCAGCGCGGTGTTCCTCCAGGCCAACCATTCTTCGGTGTCCAGTCAGGTGGTCCTGGGCACGCTGCTGAGTCTGCTGCTCAGTGCCTTGCTGTATGTCCTGGTCAGCCAGCGGCAGCGCGCGCTGCGGCTGGTGGAGCAGCGCACCGGGGAGCTGCGGGCCAGGGAGCAGGAATTGCGCGGCACCCACGGACAGCTGCGCAGCGTGCTCAATGCGGCGACCCAGGTGGCGATCATCGCCACCGACCTGCGGGGCGTGATCAGCACCTTCAATGCCGGCGCCGAACATATGCTCGGCTACAGCAGCGCCGAGGTGGTGGGCCACCTGACCCTGGAAAGCCTGCACCTGCCCGCGGAGCTGAATGCGCGCGCGCAAGCCCTGAGCCAGCGTTACGGCCGGCAGATCCCGATGTGCCAGGCGATGCTGGTGGACGGTTCCGAAGAGCGTGGCGAGGAAACCCGCGAGTGGACCCTGATGCGCCGCGATGGCAGCCATCTGGTGGTGAACATGCTGGCCACCCCGGTCCTGGACGATCACGGTTTATGGGTCGGGCACCTGGCGATTTGTATCGATATCACCGAACGCAAGCGAGTCCACGAGGCGCTGGCGGCCCGTGATCGTCTGCTGAAGAAGCTCAGCGCCCATGTACCGGGCGCCATCTATCAGTTCCAGGTGGATGCCGAAGGCCATTCCAGCTTCAGCTACGTCAGTGACGGCATCCGCGATATCTACGAGATCGATCCACAGCAGTTGCAGCGCGATGCCAACCCGGTGTTCGAGCGTATTCATCCGGACGATGTGGCCCGGGTGCGCGGCTCGATCTGGACCTCGGCGAAGAAACTCAGCCCCTGGCGCGAGGAATATCGGGTGCAGTTGCCACAGCGCGGCCTGCGCTGGATACGCGGCGAAGCGACCCCGGAAAAGCTGGCGGGGGGCGGGGTGCTGTGGCATGGCTATCTGTCGGACATCTCCGACCTCAAGCGGGTCGAGGAAGAGTTGCGGGCCCTGTCGGTCACCGACTCGCTGACCGGTATCCACAACCGCCGCTATTTCCAGGAGCGCCTGCAGACGGAAATGGCGCGGGTCGAGCGCGGGGTGGGCAGCCTGGCGGTGATCATGCTGGATATCGACCACTTCAAGCGGATCAACGACCAGTACGGGCATGCCATCGGCGACATGGTGCTGCGCGGCGTCTGTGAGCGCATCGGCCTTCGTCTGCGGCGCACGGATGTGTTTTGCCGGCTGGGCGGCGAAGAGTTCATGGTGCTGTGCCCGGACACCGATGGCCAGCAAGCCTATGTCCTGGCCGAGGAACTGTGGCGCGGGCTGCGCAGCTCGCCGATCGATGGCGTGGGCATTGTCACGGCCAGTTTCGGCATCGCCAGCTGGCGGGAGCACGAAGGGGCCGACGGGCTGTTGCTGCGGGCGGATTCCGGGGTCTATGCGGCCAAGCAGGCTGGGCGCGACCGGGTCGAGGCCGAGATGGGGTAGGCAGGGACGCGGAAGTGGGGGTGACGCGAGGTTGTCCTCGCGCCACCTGAGTGACGGTTTACAGGGTCGAAGCGGTGTCTGCCAGTTTCGGCTGGCGGTACAGATCCAGCAGCACCTGATCGAGCACCGAGGACGCGCCCCAGGGCTTCGGATCGTTGAGAATCGCTACCACGGCCCAGGTGTTGCCGTTGCTGTCGCGGCTGTAGCCGGCGATGGCGCGGACGGTGTTCAGGGTCCCGGTCTTCACGTGGGCTTCACCGGACATCGCGGTGCGCTTCAGGCGCTTGCGCATGGTGCCATCCATGCCGGCGATCGGCATCGAGCTGATGAACTCCGCCGAGTACGGGCTTCTCCAGGCCGCTTGCAGCATGGAGGCCATTTCGCGGGCGCTGACCCGTTCGGCACGGGACAGGCCCGAACCGTTCTCCATCACCAGGTGCGGTGCGGTGATGCCTTTCTTCGCCAGCCACTGACGCACCACCCGTTGCGCCGCCTTGGCATCGTCGCCATCGGCTTCGGTGCGGTATTGCGCGCCGAGGCTGAGGAACAGTTGCTGGGCCATGGTGTTGTTACTGTATTTGTTTATGTCGCGGATGATTTCCGCCAGGTCCGGCGAGAAGGCCCGGGCCAGCACCTTGGCGCTGGATGGCACGGCGGCCAGGCGGTCCTTGCCCTGGATGCTGCCGCCCAGTTCCTTCCAGATGGCGCGTACGGCGCCGGCGGTGTAGGTCGCGTGGTCGAGCAGCGACAGGTAGGTCTGAGAGCTGCAACCGTCGCCCAGTTGGCCGTTGACGGTCACGGTGACGCTGCCGTCCGCCTGTGGGACCGGGTTGTAGCGCACGTTGCCGGTGCACTGCTTGCCGCCGATGGCCTTGACCTGGTTGTCGATGCGAATGCTGGCAATCGGCGGCTCGACGGAAATCAGCACCTTGCCCGAATCGTTGCGCGCCACGAAGCGCAGGGCCTTGAGGTTGACCAGCAGGGCATCGGGCTTGACCAGGAACGGCTTGTTCTCGTCGTTACCGTCGTCGTTGAACTGCGGCAGCTGCGGCTGCACGAAGAAGTTGCGGTCCAGCACCAGGTCGCCGGTCACTTGCTGCACGCCGTTGGCCCGCAGGTCGCGCATCAGCAACCAGAGTTTTTCCATGTTCAGCTTGGGATCGCCGCCGCCCTTGAGGTACAGGTTGCCATTGAGGATGCCGCCGCTCAGGGTGCCGTCGGTGTAGAACTCGGTTTTCCACTGGTGGGTCGGGCCGAGCATTTCCAGGGCGGCGTAGGTGGTAACCAGTTTCATGGTCGAGGCCGGGTTGACCGACACGTCGGCGTTGTAAACGGTGGCCGTGCCCGGGCCGCTGAGCGGGATCATCACCAGCGACAGGGCGTTGTCTTGCAGTTTGCTGGCCTTGAGGGCCTGTTGGACCTTGGGCGAAAGGGTGGTGTTGACGGGGGCGGCGGAAACGGAAATGGCCAGGGGCAGAAGAAGACCGGCAAGAAAAAGTGGACGCAAAGATTTGATCATGTGAAGTAAAACCCTACAGCCGAGGGGAGAAAAGACGAGGGCATGACGATAAATTCCCTCAGTGGTCACGAAAGTGTCGGCATTATGCCCCAAGGTATAGCGGCTTGTGCCGTGCCGCGGCGGGCTAATGCGCTATTTTTTTCCCAATGGCAGGCCAAGGCCCTCATAGAGTCAGGCAATCGGTTGCTTAAACTGGTAAAGTGCCGCCCGTTATTACTTATGAGGATTGTTCCATGGCCACTAACCGTTCCCGCCGTCTGCGCAAAAAACTGTGCGTAGATGAATTTCAGGAGCTGGGTTTTGAGCTGAACCTGGATTTCAAAGAAGATCTGGCCGAAGAGGCTATTGACGCTTTCCTCGACGCGTTCCTGAAAGAAGCGATGGAAGCCAACGGCCTCGGCTATGTTGGTGGCGATGACTTCGGCCTGGTTTGCCTGAGCAAACGCGGTTCGGTCAGCGAAGAGCAACGTGCCAAGGTCGAAGCCTGGCTCAAGGCCCGCACCGAGCTGACCAGCGTTGAAGTCAGCCCGCTGCTGGACGTCTGGTACCCGGAAAACTCGATCAATCCGGTAGCCTGATGTGCTGAGTCGGTGGCCCGTCCGGGTCGCCGACTCACGGCTGTCGCTGTACAGCCTTCTCTATTTATTTCCCCCGCAGAACCTTGATATGCCTCGGGCCTGTTTCCCGGGATTTCGCGTGGGCGGGTTGTAGCCGCTGCCGTAGGCTGCGATCGCGACCGAAGGACGCGCAAGGTCTTGAGATCGCTGAAGCCCTTCGGGCTTGTCGCAGCCTGCGGCAGCGGCTACAGGCTTATTCGTTGTTCCAGTTCAGGATCGCCAGGGTCAGCACGCCGGCCACGATTCCCCAGAACGCCGAGCCGACGGAGAACAGGGTCAGGCCCGAGGCGGTCACCATAAAGGTGATCAACGCCGCCTCGCGCTCCTTCACCTGGCTCATGGCGATGCTCAGGCCATTGATGATCGAGCCGAACAGCGCCAGCGCGGCGATCGACAGCACCAACTCCTTGGGCAGGGCCGCGAACAGTGCCGCCAACGTGGCGCCGAAGACCCCGGCGATGCCGTAGAAAATCCCGCACCAGACCGCCGCGGTGTAGCGCTTGTTGCGGTCCTCATGGGCGTGGGGCCCGGTGCAAATCGCCGCGCTGATGGCCGCCAGGTTGATGCCGTGGGAGCCGAACGGCGCCAGCAGCAGGGAGGCGATACCGGTGATGGTGACCAGTGGCGAGGCCGGCACGTTGTAGCCGTCGGCGCGCAGCACGGCGACCCCGGGCATGTTCTGCGAGGTCATGGCCACCACGAACAGCGGGATGCCGATGCTGATGGTCGCCGCCAGGGAGAAGTGCGGGGTGGTCCACACTGGCGTGGCAACTTCCAGGTGGAATTGGCTGAAGTCCAGCAGGCCCATCACCCCGGCCAATGCAGTGCCGATCAGCAGCGCGGCGAGCACCGCATAGCGTGGCGACAGGCGCTTGACCAGCAGGTAGCTGAAGAACATGCCCAGCACCAGGCCGGTGCGGTGCTGCGCGGCGACGAAGATCTCGCTGCCGATCTTGAACAGGATGCCCGCCAGCAGTGCCGCGGCGAGGGAGGCCGGGATGCGCTTGACCAGGCGTTCGAAGCTGCCGGTCAGGCCACAGATGGTTACCAGCACCGCGCAGGTGATATAGGCGCCGATGGCTTCGCCGTAGCTCACCCCGGACAGGCTGGTGATCAGCAGCGCGGCGCCGGGGGTCGACCAGGCGACGGTGATCGGGGTGCGGTAGCGCAAGGACAGGCCGATGCTGCAGATGGCCATGCCGATGGAGATGGCCCAGATCCACGAGGAAATCTGCCCGCTGGTCAGCCCGGCGGCCTGTCCGGCCTGGAACATCAGCACCAGGGAGCTGGTGTAGCCGGTCATCATGGCGATGAAGCCGGCGACTACGGCCGAGGGCGAAGTATCGGCCAGGGGGCGTAATGGCGCGAGGGAGGCGTCGGACATGGAGCACTGTTCCTTGTTCTGATAAAGATATCTGTCGCCCGAAAGCCCGGCGCAGGGGAGTTGGGTGACGAAAGCAGGGGCCAAGCCTAAACGTAAAAGTAACCATTCATTGCAATACAGCCAGGGCGGCAAATGGCCGTACAGTCGTTGTGGTTGCCTGTGGCCCATACAGTTATTGCGAATGGACCCCATGGGTTGTGTACAATGTGCCATTGTTTTTACGCGATACTTGTCAGCGACCCGCTGTGCCGTATTACAGTCACGGTCAATTCGCCGCAGTTCTCCCGACTCGAGTGCCCATGAACGAACAGTTGCAACCCCTCAAGAAACAACCGCGAGCAGGCAAGGCCGGTCGCAGCGGGACCCAGGACGATATTGTCTACGCGCATATCTTCGAGGCCATCCTCGAACAGCGCCTGGCGCCCGGCACCAAGTTGAGCGAAGAGGCGCTGGGGGAAATTTTCGGGGTCAGCCGTACCATCATTCGTCGTGCGCTGTCGCGCCTGGCCCATGAAGGCGTGGTGCTGCTGCGGCCCAATCGCGGCGCGGTCGTGGCCAGCCCGAGTGTCGAGGAAGCCCGCCAGGTGTTCATGGCGCGCCGGCTGGTGGAACGGGCGATCACCGAGCTGGCGGTGCAGCACGCCACGGCCGAACAGCTTGCCGAGCTGCGGCAGATGGTCAACGACGAGCGCGACAGTTTTTCCCGTGGCGATCGCGGCGCCGGTATCCGCTTGTCGGGCGAGTTCCACCTCAAACTTGCCGAGGCGGCGAAGAATGCTCCGCTGATCAGCTTCCAGCGCAGCCTGGTGTCGCAGACCTCGCTGATCATCGCCCAGTACGAAAGCGGCAACCGTTCGCACTGTTCCTACGATGAGCACACCCAGTTGATCGACGCCATCGAGGCCCGCGACGCTGAGCTGGCGGTGACCCTGATGATGCATCACATGGATCACATCGACAGCAAGCTCAACCTCGACGAAGAAAGCGCCTCGGACGACCTGCATGCGGTGTTCTCGCACCTGCTGCAAACCAAGAAGCCGGGCCGCTCTCCCGCCAAGCTGTAACGCCATATCTCTGTAGGAGCGAGCTTGCTCGCGATAGCCGCGAAGCGGCGACCTGTCTGCCAAAACTCGTCATCCTTGGCGATCTTTTCGCGAGCAAGCTCGCTCCTACAGGGTTTACAGCAGATAAAAAAATCCCCCGCCTCAGCGCATGAGGCGGGGGATTTTTCGTTTCCGGGATTAGCGCTGGTGCACCAGATTGCCTGCGGCATAGGTCTGCGCCACGGTGCGGTCATCGCCCAGGGTCATCAGCACGAACAGCGTCTCGGCGATGCTCTTGGATTGTTTCAGGCGATAGCTCAGCAGTGGCGTGGCGTTGTAGTCGAGCACCAGGAAGTCGGCGTCGGTGCCTGGTTGCAGGGTGCCGATCCGCTCTTCCAGGCGCAGTGCGCGCGCGCCGCCGAGGGTGGCCAGGTACAGCGACTTGAACGGACTCAGGCGCGCGCCCTGCAACTGCATGACCTTGTAGGCTTCGTTCAGGGTCTGCAGCAGCGAGAAGCTGGTGCCGCCGCCGACGTCGGTGCCCAGGCCGACATTCAGCTTGTGCTTCTCGGCCATCGGCAGGTTGAACAGGCCGCTGCCGAGGAACAGGTTCGAGGTCGGGCAGAAGGCCACGGCCGAACCGGTCTGCGCCAGGCGCGCGCATTCGTCGTCGCACAGGTGCACGCCGTGGGCGAACACCGAGCGCTCGCCCAGCAACTGGTAGTGGTCGTACACGTCCAGGTAGCCCTTGCGCTCGGGGAACAGTTCCTTGACCCATTCGACTTCCTGCAGGTTCTCGCTGATGTGGGTCTGCATGTACAGGTCGGGGTATTCGCCGAGCAACTGCCCGGCGAGGGTCAGTTGTTCCGGGGTGCTGGTCGGGGCGAAACGCGGCGTCACCGCGTAGTGCAGGCGGCCCTTGCCATGCCAGCGCTCGATCAGCGCCTTGCTTTCCAGGTAGCTGGATTCGGCGGTGTCGGTCAGGTAGTCGGGGGCGTTGCGGTCCATCATGACCTTGCCGGCGATCATCCGCAGGTCGAGCTTCTCGGCCGCTTCGAAAAAGGCATTCACCGATTGCGGATGCACGCTGCCGAAGACCAGGGCGGTAGTGGTGCCGTTGCGCAGCAGTTCCTTGATGAAAATCTCCGCCACTTCCTCGGCATGAGCCTGGTCGGCGAACTGGCTTTCGCAGGGGAAGGTGTAGGTGTTGAGCCAGTCCAGCAATTGCTCGCCATAGGCACCGACCATGCCGGTCTGCGGCAGGTGGATATGGGTGTCGATAAAGCCTGGGGTGATCAGCGCATCCTGGTAGTGAGTGATCTCGATATCGGCGGGCAGGCTGGCGAGCAATTCGCTGGCGTGGCCGAGGGCGCTGATCTGGCCGTTGTCGACCACCAGCAGGCCATCCTCGAAATACTCGTAGGAGGCTTCGATGCCGACCTCGGCGGGGTCGGCGATGCTGTGCAGGATGGCGGCACGGTAGGCTTTGCGAGTCAGAGGCATGAGGCAGTCTCGGTTCGTGGCTTTTTAATGAGTGGCATGGCTGCGGCGCGAGGCCGGCAGCAGTTTGGCAATGGGTTCGGCGCGGGCACTGTGCTGGCCGAAATTGGCGTTATAGGTGGCGATGATTTCGCCGGCGATGGAGATGGCGATTTCCACAGGCAACTTGCCTTTGACTTCGCCGAGCCCCATCGGGCAGCGCATGCGTTGCAGCACACCGCTGTCGAAGCCGCGCTCGCGCAGGCGGTGTTCGAACTTCACCCGTTTGGTCTTCGAGCCGATCAGGCCGAAGTAGGCAAAGTCGTTGCGCTTGAGGATCGCGGCGGTGAGCTCCAGGTCGAGCTGGTGATTGTGGGTCATGACGATGCAGTAGCTGCCGGCGGGCAGGTCGTCGATTTCATCGACGGGCTCTTCGCTGACAATCTTGCGTACGCCCTGGGGGATTTGCTCGGGGAATTCCTGTTCCCGCGAGTCGATCCAGCGCACCTTGCACGGCAGGCTGGCGAGCAGCGGCACCAGGGCGCGGCCGACATGGCCGGCGCCGAAGACCGCAATCTGCGCCTGGACCTGGCCCATGGGTTCGAACAGCAACACCGTCACGCCGCCGCAGCACTGGCCGAGGCTGGCGCCCAGGCTGAAGCGCTCCAGGTGGGTATCCTGCTTACCGCTGGCGAGCATCTCGCGGGCGATCTGCATGGCCTTGTATTCCAGGTGGCCGCCGCCGATGGTGTCGAAGCTCTGGGTGGCGCTGATGACCATTTTCGAGCCGGCATTGCGTGGCGTCGAACCCAGCTCTTCGATGATGGTCACCAGCACGCAGGGTTCGCCGCGAGTTTGCAGGTCGGCGAGGGCGCTGATCCAGTTGTACATGTTTCACCTCTTGCAACGTTGTCGTCTGCAATGTCGTCATCGCGAGCAAGCTCGCTCCTACAGGAGGGTGCGATATCTGTAGGAGCGAGCTTGCTCGCGATGGGATTTACAGGGAAGCCAGTTCCGCCTTGGTCTCCACGGCCTTCGCCACCTTCAGCTGGCGCATCTGCTCGCAGCCCCACAACACCCGCTCCGGCGTGGCCGGTGCGTCGATCTTCGGCTGGTGCCGGTAATCGCCGAGGCTGGCCACGGCGTCCTTGATCGCGCACCAGGCGGCGATGCCGAGCATGAACGGCGGCTCGCCCACGGCCTTGGAGTGGAACACCGTGTCTTCCGGGTTCTTGCGGTTTTCCACCAGTTTCACGCGCAAATCCAAAGGCATGTCGGCAACGGCTGGAATCTTGTAGCTGGCCGGGCCGTTGGTCATCAGCTTGCCCTTGTTGTTCCACACCAGCTCTTCCATGGTCAGCCAGCCCATGCCCTGGATAAAGCCACCTTCCACCTGGCCGATGTCGATGGCCGGGTTCAGCGAGGCACCGACGTCATGCAGGATGTCGGTGCGCAGCATCTTGTACTCGCCGGTCAGGGTGTCGACTATCACTTCGGCGCAGGCGGCACCGTAGGCGAAGTAGTAGAACGGCCGGCCACGGGCCTGGGCGCGGTCGTAGTAGATTTTCGGGGTTTTGTAGAAGCCGGTGCTGGACAGCGAAACCTGGGCAAAATAGGCCTGCTGGATCAGCTCCTCGAAACTCAGGATCTGGTCGCGGACCCGCACATGGCCGTTGTGGAATTCCACATCTTCCTCGCTGACCTTGTACTGCCGGGCGGCAAACTCCACCAGGCGTTTCTTGATGATTTCCGCTGCGTTCTGCGCCGCCTTGCCGTTCAGGTCGGCACCGCTGGAGGCGGCGGTCGGCGAGGTGTTGGGCACCTTGTCGGTGTTGGTCGCGGTGATCTGCACCCGGTCGATCTCCACCTGGAACACCTCGGCCACCACCTGCGCCACCTTGGTGTTCAGGCCCTGGCCCATTTCCGTGCCGCCGTGGTTGAGGTGGATGCTGCCGTCGGTATAGACGTGCACCAGCGCGCCGGCCTGGTTGAGGAAGCTGGCGGTGAAGGAAATGCCGAATTTCACCGGGGTCAGCGCCAGACCCTTTTTCAGGATCGGGCTGCCGGCGTTGTAGCGGCGGATCGCTTCGCGGCGCTCGGCGTACTGGCTGCTGGCTTCCAGTTCGGCGGTCATTTCTTCGAGCATGTTGTGCTCGACGGTCTGGTAGTAGTGGGTGACGTTGCGTTCGGTCTTGCCGTAGTAGTTGGCCTTGCGCACGGCCAGCGGATCAAGGGCGAGATGGCGGGCGATGGCGTCCATCACTTCCTCGATGGCGACCATGCCTTGCGGGCCGCCGAAACCACGGTAGGCGGTGTTCGACGCGGTGTTGGTCTTGCAGCGATGGCCGTTGATGGTGGCGTCGCCCAGGTAGTACGAGTTGTCGGCGTGGAACATTGCCCGATCGACGATCGAGGCCGACAGGTCCGGCGAGCAACCGCAGTTGCCGGCCAGCTCCAGCTGGATGCCATGCAGGCGCCCGGTGCTGTCGAAGCCGACGTCGTACTCGATATAGAAGGGGTGGCGCTTGCCGGTCATCAGCATGTCTTCGACCCGCGGCAGGCGCATCTTGGTCGGCTGGCCGGTGAGGTGCGCGATTACCGCGCACAGGCATGCCGGGCTGGCGGCCTGGGTTTCCTTGCCGCCGAAACCACCGCCCATGCGGCGCATGTCGACCACGATCTTGTTCATCGACACGTCCAGCACCTCGGCCACCAGTTTCTGCACCTCGGTGGGGTTCTGGGTCGAGCAGTAGACGATCATGCCGCCGTCTTCGGTGGGCATCACCGAGGAAATCTGGGTCTCCAGGTAGAAGTGTTCCTGGCCGCCGATGTGCAGCGTGCCCTGCAGGCGATGCTCGGCGCTGGCCAGGGCCTTGGCCGAGTCGCCGCGCTGGTGGGTGTGGCTGTCGAGGACGAAGTGGCGTTTGCGCAGGGCTTCGACCACGTCCAGGACTGGCTCCAGGTCCTCGTATTCGATGACCGCGGCCATGGCCGCCTGGCGCGCGGTTTCCAGGTCGCGGGCGGCCACGGCCAGCACCGGCTGGCCGACGAACTGCACGTCGTCGATGGCCAGCAGCGGGTCGCCGGGCAGCAGCGGGCCGATGTCTTTCAGCCCCGGAATGTCCTTGTGGGTGATGACGATACGCACGCCGTCGAAGGCATGGCAGGGCGCGGTGTCGATGCTGAGGATCTTGGCGTGGGCTCGGTCCGAGAGGCGCGCATACACATGCAGCTGGTTGGGGAATTCCAGCCGGTCATCGATGTACACCGCCTCGCCGGACACATGCTTGGCGGCGCTGTCGTGCTTGACGCTGCGCCCGACGCCGGTGGCCAGGTCCTGTTGAAACAGGGTGCTCAGTTCGGCTTGAGTCTTCTCGACTTTGTGATGATTAGACATAAGCGGTCACCCGGGTCTCGATGTGCGGTGTTTGCAGTTCGATAAAGTATTTGCGCAGCAGGTTCTGGGCGCTGAGCAGGCGGTATTCCTTGCTGGCGCGGAAGTCCGAAAGCGGGGTGAAGTCTTCGCCGAGGGCGGCGCAGGCACGTTCGACGGTGGTCTCGCTCCACGAGGCGCCGAGCAGTGCGGCCTCACAGTGCTTGGCGCGTTTCGGGGTGGCGGCCATGCCACCGAAGGCCACGCGGGCGTCGGCGATCACGCCGTTCTCGATACGCAGGTTGAAGGCCGCGCAGACCGCGGAAATATCGTCGTCCAGGCGCTTGGACACCTTGTAGGCGCGGAACAGCTGCTGGGCACTGGCCCGTGGCACGATGATCTTCTCGATGAACTCGCTTTCCTGGCGCGCGGTGACGCGGTAGTCGATGAAATAGTCTTCCAGGGCCAGGGTGCGGCGGGTGTTGCCCTTGCACAGGACGATCTGCGCGCCCAGGGCGATCAGCAAGGGCGGTGAGTCGCCGATGGGCGAAGCGTTGCCGATGTTGCCGCCCAGGGTGCCCTGGTTGCGGATCTGCAACGAGGCGAAGCGTTGCAGCAGTTCGCCGAAGTCCGGGTACTCGGCCTTGAGGGCGTCGTAGCAATCGGAGAGGACGGTGGCGGCGCCGATTTCCAGGCGGTCGTCGAAGCGCTCGACGCGTTTCATTTCGGCGACGTTGCCGACGTAGATCATCACCGGCAGCGGGCGGTGGAACTGGGTGACCTCCAGCGCCAGGTCGGTGCCGCCGGCCAGCAACCGAGCTTGCGGGTAGGCGTCATACAGGTCGGCCAGGTCGGATACGGTCAGGGGTACCAGGCAACGCTTGTTGCCACTGTTCAGCTCGCCAGTGTCGCTGGGGGCGATGGCTTTCAGGCGGGCGATGGTCTCGGCTTCGCGGGCGTCGAACTGGTCCGGCTGCTTGCCGCAGCAGGCCTGCTCGGCGGCGGCGAGGATCGGGCGGTAGCCGGTGCAGCGGCACAGGTTGCCGGCCAGGGCCTCGTGGGCCTTGTGCGCATCGGGTTGTTCGGAGTTCTTCTGCAGGGCGAACAGCGACATGACGAAGCCCGGCGTACAGAAGCCGCACTGCGAGCCGTGGCACTCGACCATGGCCTTCTGCACGCTGTGCAACTGGCTCTGGTGCTTGAGGTCTTCGACGCTGATCAGCTGTTTGCCGTGCAGCGACGAGACGAAGGTCAGGCACGAGTTGAGGCTGCGATAACGGATGTGCTCCGTGCCCGTATCGTCGGTCTGCAATTCGCCGACCACCACGGTGCAGGCGCCACAGTCGCCACTGGCGCAGCCTTCCTTGGTGCCGGGCTTGCCCAGATGCTCGCGCAGATAATTGAGCACCGTCAGATTCGGGTCCAGGGTGTGCTCGCTACGGAGTTCCTGGTTGAGTAAAAACTGGATCACGGAAGGCCTCGCAGACTCATTATTGTTGTTAACCGACTGGGGCCGAATTTAGTCATGTCTGACTTTTCGGTCAATGATTTTCTGACTTAAGGGTCAGGAAATCGTTTTTTGCCGATCAACAAGCGCTTTCAAACAGTATTGACCCTCCCGGGCCGCAGTGCCTTTTGCTTATTCCGTGCCAAATTCAGGCCCTTGGGCACTCCGCCATGAGGTAGCAATTGCGCTACACTGCGCCGCTTGTACCGATCTAAGAGTTTGAAGGAAAACCATGACGTTCAAGGCGCCGGACAGCCTCGCCGAGCAAATCGCTCACCACCTCGCCGAACGCATCATTCGCGGCGAGCTCAAGCCTGGGGAGCGCATTCAGGAACAGAAGGTCACGTTGGCCCTCAACGTCAGCCGCGGCTCGGTCCGCGAGGCCCTGCTGATCCTCGAGCGCCGTCACCTGATCGCCATCCTGCCGCGTCGTGGCGCCCATGTGACCGAACTCACCCCGCACAAGGTGCAGAGCCTGTGCACCCTGATGAGCGAGCTGTACATCCTGCTGGGCAACTCGGTGGCCAACGGCTGGGAACTGCAGGCCGACATGGCGCCGTTCCTGCAGATCCAACAACGATTGATCGCCGCCTACGAGCGCCAGGACATCCGCAGTTTCGTCGAAGACAGCTTCAACGTGATGCGCGCCGCCTACCCGTTCGCCGACAACCCGTACTTGCAGGAAACCGTCGAGAACCTGCAGCCGGCGATGAGCCGTGCCTATTTCCTGGCCCTGGAGCAGCGCAAGGCGGAAATGAGCGAATTCCTCGACCTGTTCGAGCAACTGCTGGCCGCCGTGCTGGCCCGTGACCTGCCGACGATCCGCCTGGTGCTGACGGCCTATGCCCGGCGCAGTTGCGACCTGGTAGTCGCCGCCTTGACGGTTGCCTGAGCGTGCGGCTCAAGTGCATCAAGCTGGCGGGCTTCAAGTCCTTCGTCGACCCGACCACGGTGAACTTCCCCAGTAACATGGCGGCGGTGGTCGGACCCAATGGTTGCGGCAAGTCGAACATCATCGACGCCGTGCGCTGGGTCATGGGCGAGAGCTCGGCCAAGAACCTGCGCGGCGAGTCGATGACCGACGTCATCTTCAACGGTTCCACCAGTCGCAAGCCAGTGAGCCAGGCCAGCATCGAGCTGGTCTTCGACAACTCCGACGGCACCCTGGTCGGCGAGTACGCGGCCTACGCGGAAATCTCCATCCGCCGCAAGGTCACCCGCGACAGCCAGAACAGCTATTTCCTCAACGGCGCCAAGTGCCGCCGTCGCGACATTACCGACATTTTCCTCGGCACCGGCCTGGGGCCACGCAGCTACTCGATCATCGAGCAGGGCATGATCTCCAAGCTGATCGAAGCCAAGCCGGAAGACCTGCGCAACTTCATCGAGGAAGCCGCCGGGATTTCCAAGTACAAGGAGCGCCGCCGGGAAACCGAAAACCGCATCCGCCGTACCCACGAAAACCTGGCGCGCCTGACCGACCTGCGCGAGGAGCTGGAACGCCAGCTCGAACGCCTGCACCGCCAGGCCCAGGCGGCCGAGAAGTACCAGGAATACAAAAGCGAGGAGCGTCAGCTCAAGGCCCAGCTGTCGGCGTTGCGCTGGCAGGCGTTGAACGATCAGGTCGGCCAGCGCGAGTCGATCATCGGCAACCAGGAAGTCGGCTTTGAAGCCCTGGTGGCGGAGCAACGCAATGCCGATGCCGCCATCGAACGCCTGCGTGACGGTCACCATGAGCTGTCCGAGCGCTTCAATCTAGTGCAGGGGCGCTTCTATTCGGTCGGTGGCGACATCGCCCGGGTCGAGCAGAGCATCCAGCACGGCCAGCAGCGTTTGCGCCAGTTGCAGGACGACTTGCGCGAAGCCGAGCGTGCACGGCAGGAGACCGAATCCCACCTGGGCCACGACCGCACCTTGCTCGCCACTCTCGGTGAAGAGCTGGAAATGCTCGAGCCCGAGCAGGAAGTCACCAGCGCCGCCGCCGAAGAGGCCGCCGCGGCCCTGGAAGAAGCCGAAACCACCATGCACGGCTGGCAGGAGCAGTGGGACGGTTTCAACCTCAAATCCGCCGAACCGCGACGCCAGGCCGAGGTGCAGCAGTCGCGTATCCAGCAGCTCGAAGGCAGCATGGAACGCCTGGGCGAGCGCCAGCGGCGCCTGGTGGAGGAGCGCGCGTTGCTCGCCGCCGACCCGGAAGACGCGGCGATCCTCGAACTCAATGAACAACTCGCGGCCAGCGAGGCGACCCTGGAAGATTTGCAGGCCAGCGAAGACGCTCAAGTCGAGCGCCTGGAGCAACTGCGCCAGGAGCTGCATCAGGCGACCCAGGCCCAACAGCAGGCCCAGGGCGAATTGCAGCGTCTCAATGGGCGCCTGGCCTCGCTGGAGGCTTTGCAGCAGGCAGCACTCAATCCGGGGACCGGCGCCGCGCAATGGCTGCAGGAGCAACAGTTGGCCGAGCGTCCGCGGCTGGCCGAAGGCCTGAAGGTCGAGGCCGGTTGGGAGCTGGCGGTGGAAACCGTACTCGGCGCCGACCTGCAAGCGGTACTGGTCGACGATTTTGCCGGCTTCGACCTGGCCGGCTTCGAGCAGGGCGAGCTGCGCCTGCTCCAGTTGGCGGGCGAGGGCGCGCGGATGCCTGGCAGCCTGCTGGACAAGGTCGATTCTCAGGTCGATCTGGCGCCGTGGCTGGGCCAGGTCAAGCCGGTGGAAAGCCTTGAACAGGCCCTCGCTCTGCGCGGTCAGTTGGCGGCCGGCGAGAGTCTGATCAGTCGCGACGGCTTCTGGGTCGGTCGGCATTTCCTGCGGGTGCGCCGCGCCAGCGAAGCGGAAAGCGGCATGCTCGCGCGCAACCAGGAAATCGAGCAGTTGAGCCAAGAGCGCGACGAGCGCGAAGCCAGCGTGGAAGACCTGGAAACCCATTTGCAGAACCTGCGTGCGCAACAGCGCCAGCAAGAGAACGGTCGCGAACACCTGCGCCGCCTGCTGCAGGACGAAGCCCGTCAGCAGGGTGAATTGAAAGCCAGGCTTTCCGCCGGCAAGGCCAAGGCCGAGCAGTTGGCCCTGCGCCGTACCCGTCTGGATGAAGAAGTGGCGGAGCTGGGCGAGCAGCGCGCTGTGGAGCACGAGCAGGTGGGCGAAGCCCGTCTGCAGTTGCAGGAAGCCCTCGACAGCATGGCCCTGGACACCGAGCAGCGCGAATTGCTGCTGGCCCAGCGCGACAGTTTGCGCGAGCACCTGGATCGGGTGCGCCAGGAGGCGCGCCAGCACAAGGATCACGCTCATCAGTTGGCGGTACGCCTGGGGTCGCTCAAGGCCCAGCACGATTCCACCCGTCAGGCCCTGGAGCGCCTGGAGCTGCAATCGGAACGCCTGACGGAGAAGCGCGAACAGCTCAGCCTGAACCTGGAGGAGGGCGCCGCGCCGCTGGAAGAGCTGCGCTTGAAACTCGAGGAATTGCTCGAAAAACGCATGACCGTCGACGTCGAGCTCAAGAGCGCGCAGATCGCCATGGAAGATGCCGACCGCGAATTGCGCGACGCGGAAAAACGTCGGACCCAGGCCGAGCAGCAATCGCAGTTGATCCGTGGCCAGCTCGAACAGCAGCGCATGGAATGGCAGGCCCTGAGCGTGCGCCGCAAGACCTTGCAGGACCAGTTGCTGGAAGACGGCTACGACTTGCAGGGCGTGCTCGCCACGCTGGCCGAGCAGGCCAGCGAGAAAGAGGCCGAGGAAGAACTCGAGCGGATTGCCGCGCGTATCCAGCGCCTGGGGGCGATCAACCTCGCGGCCATCGATGAGTACCAGCAGCAGTCCGAGCGCAAACGTTATCTGGACGCCCAGGACGCCGATCTGGTGGAAGCCCTGGAAACCCTGGAAAACGTGATTCGCAAGATCGACAAGGAAACCCGTAATCGTTTCAAGGATACCTTTGATCAGATTAACGGCGGTTTACAGGCGCTCTTTCCAAAAGTTTTCGGTGGCGGCAGCGCTTATTTGGAACTGACGGGCGAAGATCTACTCGATACAGGGGTAACGATCATGGCGCGTCCGCCAGGGAAGAAGAACAGCACCATTCATTTGTTGTCCGGTGGTGAGAAAGCATTGACGGCCCTGGCGCTGGTATTTGCCATCTTCAAGTTGAACCCGGCACCGTTCTGCATGCTCGACGAAGTTGACGCCCCGCTGGATGACGCTAACGTTGGACGCTACGCAAGGCTGGTTAAAGAGATGTCGCAGACGGTGCAGTTCATCTATATCACCCACAACAAGATCGCCATGGAAATGGCCGATCAATTGATGGGCGTGACGATGCACGAACCCGGCTGTTCGCGCCTGGTAGCAGTGGATGTCGAGGAGGCGATGGCGATGGTGGACGCCTGATATCCGGGCGACCAAAGCCGGTATGTAAGTGACAAGTAAGAGGTTTTTACCTGTGCCGAGTACTGGCTGATCGACATATTGAATGAAGCCGTTGCGACAGACGGTGTAAAGTTGTCTTTGGTCGTGCTAGTTTAATGTCAATTTTTCCTATACGTGGGCAAAAGGCCAGTCAGAACATAGAGTTGGCGCCACGTTTTAAAGCGGTTTGCAGTTTGCTAAACCTCTTATTTTTCAGCATTTTTCATAGAGGCACGGGATTACATGGAAATCGGTCTGCGCGAGTGGCTGATCGTCATCGGCATCATTGTCATTGCCGGTATTCTTTTTGATGGCTGGCGCCGTATGCGCGGCGGCAAGGGAAAGTTGAAATTCCGCCTGGATCGTAGCCTGTCCAACCTGCCGGACGACGACAGCAGTGCCGAACTGCTGGGCCCGCCCCGCGTGCTGGATACCCATAAGGAACCGCAACTCGACGAGCACGACCTGCCGTCGATGAGCGCGCCGGCGCGCGAACCGCGCGAATCCGGTTCCAAGCGTGGCAAGCGTGCCAGCGAGCCACAGCAGGGCGACCTGAACCTCAACCTGGATCTGGATGGCGGCCCGAGCTTCAGCAGCCGCGACGATGACTTCCCGGATGAAACCAAGGCTTCCGGTTACGCCGACAAGGACCAGCCGCAAGCCGAAGAAGTGCTGGTGATCAGCGTGATCTGCCGTGACTCCGGCGGCTTCAAGGGCCCGGCGCTGTTGCAGAACATCCTGGAAAGCGGCCTGCGTTTTGGCGAGATGGATATTTTCCACCGTCACGAAAGCATGGCCGGCAACGGCGAAGTGCTGTTCTCCATGGCCAACGCGGTCAAGCCAGGCGTGTTCGACCTGGACGACATCGACCACTTCAGCACCCCGGCAGTGAGCTTCTTTCTCGGCCTGCCAGGCCCGCGTCATCCGAAACAGGCTTTCGACGTGATGGTGGCCGCGGCGCGCAAGCTGTCCCAGGAACTGAATGGCGAGCTGAAGGATGACCAGCGCAGTGTGCTGACCGCCCAGACCATCGAGCACTACCGTCAGCGCATCGTCGAATTCGAACGTCGCGCCCTGACCCAGAAGCGCTGAGCGCTTCGCGAGCCAGCCGTTCCGGCATAACCCTTGGCCTGCCGGAGCGGGCTCGCGATAGGGCCGAAGGGCCCACCCAGACAAATATTGAGCAGCCTAGGCTGCTCTTTTGCTTTTTGAGAGAACACCATGACCTCCGCCGAAACCCGCATTCTTGAGCTGCGCGCTGAGCTGGATCAGCACAACTATCGCTATCACGTACTCGACGAGCCGAGCATTCCGGACGCTGAATACGATCGCCTGTTCCATGAGCTCAAGGCACTGGAAGCCGAACACCCGGAGCTGGTCAGCAGCGACTCGCCCACCCAGCGCGTCGGTAGTGCGGCGCTCTCGGCCTTCACTCAGGTGCGCCACGAAATCCCCATGCTCAGCCTGGGCAACGCCTTCGAAGAAACCGACATGCGCGAGTTCGATCGCCGGGTGACCGAGGGTCTCGACCTGCCGGTAGGCGATCTGTTCGGTGGCGGTGCGGCGGTGGAATACAGCTGCGAGCCGAAGCTCGATGGCCTGGCGGTCAGCCTGCTGTACCTGGACGGCGTGCTGGTGCGCGGCGCGACTCGCGGCGACGGCACCACTGGCGAAGACATCAGCGTCAACGTGCGCACCGTGCGCAACATTCCGCTGAAGCTGCACGGCAGTGGCTGGCCGGCGACCCTGGAGGTGCGCGGCGAGGTGTACATGTCCAAGGCCGGTTTCGAGCGGCTCAATGCCGCGCAGCTGGAAGTTGGCGGCAAGACCTTCGCCAACCCACGGAACGCCGCGGCCGGCAGCTTGCGCCAGCTGGACTCGAAGATCACCGCCAGTCGCCCGCTGGAATTCTGCTGCTACGGGATCGGCCAGGTTACTGCGGATATCGCCGACACCCATATCGGCAACCTGGAGCAGCTCAAGCGCTGGGGCATGCCCGTCAGTCGCGAGCTGAAACTGGCCAAGGGTATCGACGAATGCCTGGATTACTACCGCGATATCGGCGAGCGCCGTAACGGCTTGCCTTATGAAATCGACGGTGTGGTGTTCAAGGTCAACAGCATTGCCTCGCAGCGCGAACTGGGCTTCCGGGCTCGCGAGCCGCGCTGGGCGATCGCTCATAAATTCCCGGCGATGGAGGAGCTGACCGAGCTGCTGGACGTGGAATTCCAGGTTGGCCGCACCGGCGCGGTGACCCCGGTGGCCCGTCTGAAACCGGTCAAGGTGGCGGGTGTCACCGTCTCCAACGCGACCCTGCACAACATGGATGAAGTGGCGCGCCTGGGCCTGATGATCGGCGACACCGTGATCATCCGCCGGGCGGGCGATGTGATTCCGCAAGTGGTGCAGGTGGTCGCCGAGCGTCGTCCGGAAAATGCGCGCAAGGTGCATATCCCGCAGACCTGCCCGGTGTGCGGCTCCCATGTCGAGCGCACGCAACTGATCAAGCGCAGCAAGGGCAAGGAAACCATCAGCGAAGGTGCGGTGTACCGCTGCGTCGGTCGCCTGGCCTGTGGCGCGCAGCTCAAGCAGGCGATCATCCACTTCGTTTCCCGTCGGGCGATGGATATCGAAGGGCTGGGCGACAAGACCATCGAGCAGCTGGTGGACGAAAAGCTCATTGGTTCGCCGGCCGATCTCTACAAACTCAAGTACGAGCAGATCATCGACCTGGAAGGCTTCGCCGAAGTCTCCAGCAACAAGCTGCTCAAGGCCATCGAAGACAGCAAGAAGCCGGGCCTGGCGCGTTTCATCTACGCCCTGGGCATTCCCGATGTGGGCGAGGAGACGGCCAAGGTCCTGGCACGCTCCCTGGCCTCTCTGGAGCGCGTGCAGCAGGCCTTGCCGGAAGTACTGACCTACCTGCCGGATATCGGCCTGGAAGTGGCTCACGAGATTCACAGCTTCTTCGAGGACAGCCATAACCAGCAGGTGATCGGTGCCCTGCTCGATCCGCAGCAGTGCGGGCTGCAGTTGCAGGATCAGGGCGACCTGGGCGCCGAGTTCGCTGCCAGCACCACCCTGGGCGGCATGCTCGACAAGCTGAACATTCCATCGGTGGGGCCGGGTGCGGCGCAGAAGTTGGCGGACAAGTTCGCGACCCTCGACGGCGTGGTCAAGGCGGACTGGCTGGACATGCGCCAGACCTTGCCGGAGAAGCAGGCCAAGGCCGTGCGCGAGTTCTTCGACATCGCGGAAAACGCCGAGCGGGCACTGGCCATCGAGGCGCAGTTGCAAGCCTTCGGCATGCACTGGCAGAGCGAGAAGAAAGTGGTGGAAGGGCTGCCGCTGGCCGGTCAGACCTGGGTGCTCACCGGCTCGCTGGAGCTGATGAGCCGCGACGTGGCCAAGGACAAGCTGGAAAGCCTGGGCGCCAAGGTCGCCGGTTCCGTTTCGGCCAAGACCCACTGCGTGGTGGCCGGCCCCGGTGCCGGCTCCAAGCTGGCCAAGGCCAACGAATTGGGCCTGAAAGTGCTGGACGAAGAAGCCTTCGTGGCCTTCCTCGGCCAGCACGGTATCTCGGTATAACCCTGTAGCCGCTGCCGAAGGCGGCGATCGACCGCGCAGCGGGCGTTGCTCTGTTGGGCGCCGGAAGGTCCTGCGGACCTTGTCGCAGCCTGCGGCAGCGGCTACATGGAATGGCGTTCCCCGGCAGGAACACCCTGAAGGTGATGGAACGATCATCTCGTCCATATGATCTAGTCTTGGCACGCCCAGGGAGAGATCGCCATGTACCGCTTCTTCGAACAGCTCAGTTCCCGTATCGCCGCACCCTTTGTCCGTGAAGACAGCCGCAACAGCAAGGTCTGGCGGTGTCGCTGCGGGCAATCGCTGTTCTTTCGCAACAGTCAGTGCCTGGCCTGTTCGGCGGCCCTGGGTTATCAGCCCGAGCAGAGTCGCCTGTCGTCGCTGCAGCCAGGACCGGAGGCCGATACCTGGCGGCTGGACGTCGATCCGCAAGCCGGGTTGTTCCGGCGTTGCGCCAACCTCGATACCCCGGCGGCCTGCAATTGGCTGCTGCCTGCGCATGGCGCCGCTACCCTGTGTGTGGCGTGCAGGCTGAACCGGACCATTCCCGATCTTAGCGTACCGGAAAACCCCGAGCGCTGGCGCATGGTGGAAATCGCCAAGCGCCGCCTGGTGGCGCAACTGGTGAGCCTGGGCTTGCCGCTGATCGCCAAGGCCGAGGATGAAGAGGCCGGCCTGGCTTTCGATTTTGTCGGCATTGATCTGCAGGGCAGGGCGCCCATGACCGGCCACGCCAACGGCCTGATCACCCTCGACATCAAGGAGGCCGACGATGCGTATCGCGAGCAGGTGCGGGTACAGATGCGCGAACCCTATCGCACCTTGCTCGGCCACTTCCGGCATGAGGTGGGGCATTACTACTGGGATCGCCTGATCGCAGGCAGCCATTGGCTGGAACCCTGTCGCGCGCTGTTCGGCGACGAACGCGCGAGCTACGCCGAAGCCCTGGACCGGCATTACCAGCAGGGCGCACCGAACGATTGGTCGCAGACCTATGTCAGCGCCTACGCCACCATGCATCCCTGGGAGGACTGGGCGGAAACCTGGGCCCATTACCTGCACATGATGGACGCGGTCGATACCGCGCTGGGCTTCGGCATGAGCGCCCGGGAAATGGACTTCGACTACCAGCCGTTCCCGCTGGATACCCTGTATGACCCGCAGCACCCTGGCGGCCCGGCGTTCCTCTCTTTTGTTAACGCCTGGATCGAACTGGCCGGCATGCTCAACGAACTGTCGCGCAGCATGGGCCAGCCGGATTTCTATCCCTTCATCCTGCCGCCGGCGGTGATCGCCAAGCTGCACTTCATCCACCTGGTGATCCAACAAGCCGGCGGCAAGGCCGACGCAGCACTCGAACAAGCCTGAGCTCACCATCTGCTTCTGTAGGAGCGAAGCTTGCTCGCGATGGCATCCCCACGGTCTGCTTCCGGACCGCGTCGCCTGCATCGCAAGCAAGCCCCTGGATCGCGATCAGCGGCTGGTGCGCACGCCATCGAGCAAGGCATCGACCACCGCGCGAGCCATCTCCACGGAATGCACCATGGACCAGATCAACCCGCGTTCGATGCCGCTGCCCTGTTCGGTGATTTCATCCGAGACTTCTTCGGCGCATTTGAGCAATAGCGAGACGTGCATCAAGGCTTCTTCGGCATTCACCCCGGCCTGCACCGCGAACAGCGGCCGTTGCTGGGCGTCATGCAGGCCGAAGGGCTGGCTGCGGGTTTCTTTCAGTTGCGCCAGCAGCGGTTGTTTCTGGTCGTTGAGCGACAGGAGTAGGGAGGCATTGGCCGCATCCAGTTCAGGGTCGCGTAATCGGCGCGGGGTGGTGAAGGGCGGGTCGGGGACGAGCTTTTTCATGTGGGTACCTACGACTCTCTGAAAAGTGAAAGCCGCCAGTCTCGCTTCCACACGAGAGGGTGGCAGCCATGCGTGGGTGTGGAAGACCGGGGAGTCCTTGGTACCCAAAACCCGGCGCACTCGAAAGTGCCCCACGCATGGTCGCCATAACACGGATCTGCGGACATAAAACGCCAGCAGTCGCTGTTGAGCGCTGTACCAATGACTTTTCCAGACTTCCACATCCGGGTCGTTGAAACTGCAACGACCCACGCAGACTGCCCGATCAAATTCAGGGGTACAACCCGCCCAAAGGCGTTCCAGAGTTTCTAGGAAACCCCTTACAAAACAAAGCGAAAAATCGACTGCCGGCTCGCCGCAAAACTGCCATCTCGCTCATGCGCGGTCCCTGTAGCCGCTGCCGCAGGCTGCGATCGGTCGCGCAGCGGCCGCAATGGCGGACAACAGGGCGTTTCGTTGCTGCTCGACCAATGGTTGGCGACGGCTTCGCCGTCGATCGCAGTTTGCGGCAGCGGCTACAGGAATCGACAAGCGAGCGGGGTAATGATCCAAGTACTTGAAGCGGTTCAGATTTTTTAATCTTTACAGAGCGGTTGTAACTTCGCCGCAGATAGGTACAATGGCGCGGCTCGCCGTCAGGTGAGCGTCGTTATGGTGACCCCATTGGTCCCCTCGCAACGATCAGCCGTGAACCCGGTCAGGCCTGGAAGGGAGCAGCCGCAGCGGTGACATTGTGTGCCGGGGTGTGGCTGGTGGGGTTGCCTCCATAACGCCCTCTGTCGGTCCTCGACGAATATTCTGAATTCCCCCCCTGTTTTACCTGATCTGGTCTCTCGCCGGTCGCTCGTTTCATTTCCCCAATCGTTCCTGCAATAACTGCGCAAACGCGTCCCGTGCGGTGTGGCGTTGTATTTCCTTGTTCCAGACAAAACGAATGTCGATCGGCTGCAGGTCGGCGAAGCGGTGGCGCGCCAGGCCTGCGGACAGGGTGTAGCGGTCGAGTACGCCTTCCGGGGCCAGGGTCATGCCGGCGCCGGCGCTGACGCAGTCGATAATGGTGCCCCAACTGGCGTAACCGATGATGGTCGCGGTCACGTCGTGGGCGTTCAGCCAATGCTCCAGGGCGCGGCGATAAGGGCAGCCGCCGGGCCACATGAACAGGGTCTGGTCTTGCAGGTCTCGCGGGTTCAGCACGGGCGCGGCGTCGGCGCTGGTAACCAGCACCAGTGGCTCGTTGTAGAGGGCGGTGCGCTCCAGTTTCGGGGGGAGGGTGTCGACCGCGACCAGTGCGCCATCGATCCGGTGATGTTGCAGTTCCTCGAACAGCTGCGACCAAGTGCCGGTTACCAGCTCCAGAGTGACCTGTGGAAAGCGCTGATGGAATTCCGCCAGCAGGGGCGGCAAGCGCCCGCCGGCGCAGGATTCGATGGCGCCGATGCGCAGGATGCCGCTGGGTTCGGCCTTGCGGTCGACAGAGCGTTTGGCTTCATCCACCAGGGCCAGGATGCGCTCGCTGTAGCCGAGAAATATTTCCCCGTCCGGACTGATTTTCAGCCCGCGGCCGGCGCGGATAAACAGGCGGGTGCCCAGCTCGCCTTCCAGTTGCTTGAGGCGGTTGGTGATGTTGGAGGGCACGCAATGCAGTTGTTCGGCTGCCCGGGCAATGCTGCCGGTGCGGGCGACCGCTTTCACCATTTTCAGTTGGCTCAGTTCCATTACTCATTTCCAGTGAGGTCTGGTCTCAGTATCCGTTAATTGTGGTGAGTTGTGGCGGGCGGGAGACTGAAGGCCTTTCTTGTGCTGCCGAGTGCCTGTGTCTTGAACATCTCTCCTGCGTTGAAGCTGGTCCTGGCGACCGCTGCGGTCATTCTGTGTTGGGCCTACTCCCCGGTGGGTATCCACATTGGGCTGGAAGGCTACGAACCTGGCCATCTGGCGTTGCTGCGCTTTTTGATTGCCTCGCTGTTCATGGGGGCAATCGCCCTGGTGAAAAGAATCTCCCTGCCGCGCTGGCGCGATCTGCCCTGGTTGCTGGTGCTGGGCTTTTTCGCCATCGCCCTGCATCACGTCAGCCTCAACTATGGCCAGCAGGGTTTGAGCGCGGGGGCATCCAGTGTGCTGGCGCAGTCGGCGCCGATCTTCAGCACCCTGATTGCGTTTTTCTGCTTGAGAGAGCCGGTCAGCGGCTGGCGCTGGGGTTGTGTCGGGCTGGGGTTGCTGGGGGCGGTCGTGGTGGTCTGGGGCGACCAGGGCATGGCGTCGATCGAGCCGCAGGGATTGCTGGTGCTGCTGGCGGCCTTCTCCTGGGGCTTGTACTTCGTTTTGCAGCGGCGCTATTCGGGGCGTTACGACCTGCTGACCGTCGTGTGCTACATGGTCTGGGCCGGCACCTTGCTGTTGAGCCTGTATTGGCCGGGGCTGGCGGTCGCGGTGGTCCAGGCGCCATGGCGGGTGAATCTGGCGGTATTGCTGCTGGGGCTGTTTCCCAGTGCGTTGGCTTACCTGGCGTGGGCCTATGTGCTGGCGCGGGTCGAAGTCAGCCGGGCATCCATCGCCATGTACCTGATACCGCCGATCGCCATGCTGCTGGCGGCGTTGGTCCTGCATGAGCGGGTGCATGGCGCGGTGATCGTGGGCGCGGCGATCGTCCTCGGCAGCGTAATGGCGATGCAGCTGGAGGGGCGCTGGGCGCGGCGCCGCTCCGTGCTGCCGGACACTATCGACACGGCTCCTGTTCACTCCGGGGTGAGGCAAAACACCCTGAGCCGATGCCCGTCCGGGTCCAGGGCGACGAAGGTGTAGCCGAAGTCCAGGGTGGTCGGGGCCTGGGCGATGTTCACGCCGGATTCGCCCCATTGGCCGTGCAGCAGGTCGACGGTCTGCTTATCGGCCACGGCCAGGGCCAGTTCGCCGCCACCGCCGGTGACTTGGGTGGCTGGCTCGACATCCTGTCTGGACCACAGGCCGAGCTTGAGCCCCGAATCAAGAATGAACAGGGCAAAGGTCGGCGACAGCTCGACCGGTGGCCTGTCCAGCAGGCGGCTATAAAAGTTGGCGCTGGTGGCGGGGCTGTCGACGTAAAGCAGAAGGTAAGTGCTGGTAGCGATCATCTGGACTCCTGGGAAGGTTGGGCTGCGCACGCCAGCTTAAGGGGCGCCGCTGTCAGTTCCTGTCAGGAGTCGTCTGGCGGAAATGAAGAGGAGGCAGGCTATCGGCTTCGATAGATCTGCCTCCTCTGCGTGTTGCTCGGCTCTAAGGCTTGGACAAGGCCAGGTCTACCGCTGCTATCAGCTTTCCCAGGTCCTTCGGGGTGGCTTTGTGAATGACACCGAACAGATACGCCCGCTGTTCGTCTTCGTCGCCCAGATCTGCGAAAAAGGCTTTCAGCTTCACCCCGAGTACATCGGCCAGCAGGAACAGGGCTTCCACACTGGGGGTGTAGGTGCCGGTTTCGAAGCGGCTGATGGTTTTAGGGTCAAAACCGGTTTTTTCGCCTAGTTCAGCCTGAGTAAGCCCCGCTACCTTGCGGTAACGCCTGATGGCTGGACCCAAACTTGAAATTTGCATCGCTCAATTCCCATTTAGAATCAAGAACTTAACGATAAATCTTTGCATTAGGCAACGCCATGATTCATCACCTTGCCTTGCAAAATGTGATGCAATTCGTAGAATCGACGCTTCGGACAGGCATTTGGTGATCTAGTTTCAGAAGATGAACTGATGAAACAAGAACTCATTGCATTTTCCTTGTTCACCAGAATCGAGGGTATGGCGCAGGCGCGAACGTCTCGCTGATGATTGCCAGTGTCCCACCCGCCAAATTCGGCTGATCCCTAACTGATTTTAGTTGATCTTCGTCGATTCGAAGGTCAATGACGGTGCCGATCGCTGTACGGTTGCAATTGCGTCAGGTGGGGCGAGACGGTGCGCCATTTTCCTCGGTCGGCCTCTTGCCGGCTTGTCTGGGCTGGCATTGTCGAATGCTGTCTATGGAGTTTTAACGTGCGTCTGAATGTGCCGGTCACCTCTGTTCAGCAGATACCTTCGGACCAGCAGCCTAAGCCTGCCTGGGTTTGCGAAGTGAGTGAGGATGAACGCCCAAACATCTCTTCCGGGCCTCGTGCCTTGGTCGAGCGGTTCAACCGCTAGCGACAGTGAGCCAGACTCATGGATGAGAAATACCGCAGGGCCGTGGATGCAGCCGCCATTTTTTCCGAGACCGACCTGACCGGCCGGATCACTTACGTCAACGACCAGTTCTGTTCGATTTCC
Organism: Pseudomonas sp. FW305-25; assembly: GCF_017351415.1. NCBI lineage: Bacteria > Pseudomonadati > Pseudomonadota > Gammaproteobacteria > Pseudomonadales > Pseudomonadaceae > Pseudomonas > Pseudomonas sp. FW305-25. Next base: position 265,177 of record NZ_JACNDE010000001.1, read on the forward strand.
GGCTACAGCCGTGAAGAGCTGCTGGGCGCCAATCACCGGATCCTTGGCTCCGGCCTGCACCCTCCCGAATTTTTCAGCAGCATGTGGCGCACCATTGCCCTGGGCCAGGTCTGGAAGGGCGAGATCTGCAACCGGGCCAAGGATGGGACCTTGTATTGGGTCGACAGCACTGTCGTGCCCTTACTCGATGAGGCCACTGGTCGGGTCCAGCGTTATGTGGCGATCCGTTTCGATATCAGCGAAAAACGGCGCTTGTTGCACTCGCTGCAATGGCGGGTCGGGCACGATGTGCTGACCGGTTTGCCCAACCGTTCCTTTCTGTCCGACCTGCTCAACCAGGCGCTGGACTACTCGCGCAAGGAGAACATTGCGCTGGCGGTGTGCATGCTCGATCTCGACGGCTTCAAGGCGGTCAACGATGGCTACGGGCATGCCAGTGGCGACCTGTTATTGGTGGAGGTAGCGGCGCGCCTGCGCTCGATCATTCGCGGCGAAGACGTGGTGGCGCGGCTGGCCGGGGACGAGTTCGTGCTGATCCTGCGTCATGTGCGTGACATTCGCGAGTTGCGGGCGGCGCTGCACCGGGTGCTGGGGGTGATCGCCACGCCTTATCTGATCCAGGACAAGGAGATCAACGTCTGCGCCAGCATCGGCGTCACGCTGTTTCCCGCTGACAATGACGATGCCGACACCTTGCTGCGGCATGCCGACCAGGCGATGTACGTGGCCAAGCAGAGCGGGCGCAATCGCTTCCACTTGTTCGATGTGTCGCGGGACCGCGAGGTCAAGGCCACCCACCAGACAGTGGAGCGGGTCCGGCAGGCGCTGGCGGCCGGCGAGCTGTGCCTGCACTTTCAACCCAAGGTCAATATGCGCAGCGGCGAGGTGGTGGGTTTCGAGGCGTTGCTGCGTTGGCAGCATCCGCAGCGGGGCATGGTTGCGCCTCGGGAGTTCCTGCCGCTGGTGGAGGAGACCGACCTGATCGTCGATATCGGCGAGTGGGTGATGGAGCAGGTCATGGCCCAGTTGCGGCAATGGCAGTTGGCCGGACAGCGTTGGCCGATCAGCGTCAATATCGCCGCGCGGCATTTCCAGCGGGGGGATTTCGTCGACCGGCTCAAGGCGGTGCTTGAGCGCCATCCGCAGATTGCCCCGCAGTTGCTGGACCTGGAAATCGTCGAGGCGGTGGCGGTGGAGAATCTCCAGCACGTCAGCGCTTGCCTCGAGGCCTGCCAGGCGCTGGGCGTGCAATTCTCCCTGGGGGATTTCGGTACCGGGCATTCGTCGCTGAGCTACCTCAAGCGCTTGCGCACCCAGACCATCAAGATCGACCGCATGTTCGTGCGCGACATGCTGCACGACAAGGGCGATCTGGCGCTGACCCAGGCCCTGATCGGCCTGGCCCGGGCGTTTGACCGGCAGGTGGTGGCCGAAGGCCTGGAAACCATGGAGCACGGCGAGTTGCTGATGTCGCTGGGCTGCGACGTGGCGCAAGGCTATTTCATCGCCCCGCCCATGCCGGCCAGCGAGGTGCCGGGCTGGGTGGCGACCTTCCTGCCGCCGCTGGAGTGGTGTCCGCAGGACGAAGCCGGCTGACAGCTACGGCGCCCCATAGCTTTGCGGGACGCTCTCGGTCGGCCTGCGGCCGGTGTACAGGCCGATGATGTCGTCGATCTCTCCTGACATCTTCATGCGCAACAAAGTGCGCAGCACTCGTTGCACCGGTAGCGCCGGATCGTTGCGGATGACGCAGCCGACCGCCTGTTCCTGGAGGATGGCCACGCCGTGCAACTGCTGGTCGGGTGGCAGGGTCTGATTGAACCAGTCCAGTGTCCATTGGTTGCTCACCGCGTAGCGGTAGCGGCCGGCCCAGAGTTTTTGCAGCACCTGTTCCTGGTTGCGCGCATCGTCGCGGATCAACTGGCGGCTGTCGAACAAGGGTTGCAGGGAAGGGTAGGTGTAGCTGAGGACGGTGCCGATGGGCTGCGCCGGCAGGTCCCTGGGAATGACCGGGAGCGGGGGCTGCTCGCGGCTGATCAGCAGGTCGCGCTGGACGAACAGCGGGATACTCCAGATGTAATCGCCGGACGGGTTGGACAGCCAGGACTGGGCGGCATAGCAGCGGATATCGATTTCCCCATGATCCATGGCCGCTTGTACGCGAGCCCGGGCCAGAACATGGAATTCGGCCGGGTTGCCAACCTGGGTGGCGAGGCTGGCCATCAGGTCGTGGAGAATGCCCTGGGTGGGCCGGCCGCGTTCGATCTGTACCACGGGCATGGCCCAGCTGTCGGGGATCGAGAAGCGCAGGGCCGGTTCTGCGGCAAAACCATTCATGGCAACCAGCAGAAAGGCGCCCAAGGCTAAACGCATAGAGTCTCCACGCAGGAAAAGGCCACTGACGAGCCCGACAAAGAGCAGCTTAGCCAGATTAGACGAGCGCACCGGATGCAATTTCGCCCTTGCTCCGCTAGCATTACGGGCTTCCGCTTCCCAGTTGCGACGGTTTTCGATGAGTTATCAGGTTCTTGCACGTAAATGGCGTCCGCGCTCGTTCCGCGAAATGGTCGGCCAGACCCATGTGCTCAAGGCTCTGATCAATGCCTTGGACAGCCAGCGGCTGCACCATGCCTATCTGTTTACCGGCACCCGCGGGGTGGGCAAGACCACCATCGCGCGGATCATTGCCAAATGCCTGAACTGTGAAACAGGCATTACTTCCACGCCCTGCGGCACCTGTTCGGTATGCCGCGAGATCGACGAAGGGCGTTTCGTCGACCTGATCGAGATCGACGCCGCGAGCCGGACCAAGGTCGAGGACACGCGCGAGCTGCTGGACAACGTGCAATACGCCCCGAGCCGCGGGCGCTTCAAGGTCTACCTGATCGACGAAGTGCACATGCTGTCCAGTCACTCGTTCAACGCCTTGTTGAAGACCCTGGAAGAGCCGCCGCCCTACGTCAAATTCATTCTGGCGACCACCGACCCGCAGAAACTTCCGGCAACGATTCTTTCGCGCTGCCTGCAGTTCTCTCTGAAGAACATGACCCCGGAGCGAGTGGTCGAGCACCTGACCCATGTGCTGGGCGTCGAGAACGTGCCGTTCGAAGACGACGCGCTGTGGCTGTTGGGCCGCGCCGCCGACGGTTCGATGCGCGATGCCATGAGCCTCACCGACCAGGCCATCGCCTTCGGTGAAGGCAAGGTCATGGCCGCCGATGTGCGGGCGATGCTCGGCACCCTCGATCACGGTCAGGTCTACGACGTCCTGCATGCGCTGATCGACGGCGATGCCAAGGCCTTGCTGGAGGCCGTACGTCACTTGGCCGAACAGGGCCCGGATTGGAACGGCGTGCTGTCGGAGATTCTCAATGTCCTGCACCGTGTGGCCATTGCCCAGGCCTTGCCGGACGGTGTCGACAACGGGCATGGCGACCGCGATCGGGTGCTGGCTTTGGCCCAGGCGTTGCCGGCCGAAGATGTGCAGTTCTATTACCAGATGGGCCTGATCGGCCGGCGCGACTTGCCGCTGGCGCCAGATCCTCGGGGCGGTTTCGAGATGGTCCTGCTGCGGATGCTGGCCTTCCGGCCAGCGGACTCGGCAGACGCGCCGAGACAACCGCTAAAGCCAGTGGGGATCAGCCAGGCCACAGTTGATTCCGCCCAATCCGTGGCTGGCGCAGCCGTTGCTGCGCCGGTAGTTGCCGCCGCCGCGCCGGTTGTGGCGCCGGTGGTCGAGGCCACTCCCGTGGCCGTACCTGCCGCAGCCCCGGTTGCAACGCCCGCACCTGTTTCAGCAGCGCCGGTGGCGCCTGCACCGCAACCTGTGGTCGAGACGCCGCCAGAGGCAGCGCCTGTCGTCGCCGAAGAGGTGGTCGACCTGCCGTGGAACGACCCGGTCGAACCGGTCGTCGCGCAGCAACCGGCCGTCGAGCCCGTGCTGGAGACCGCCGCAGAGCAGCCTGAGCTGACTCCGATGCCGACCCCGGCCCCGGACAGCGTGGTGCCGGACGCGCCGGAATGGGTCAGCGCCCCGGTGCCGGAGCCCAGCGTTGCCGAGGTCGATGCCGCGACACCGGGGATCGACCTGGACGACGAGCCACCGCTGGACGAAGACTACATCGAGCCGGACATGGATTCGGCCTACAGCTACCTGGACGAACTGGCCAGCGAGCACGCCGCCGATCCCGAGCCGGAACCCGAGCCGTTGCCAGCCGCCCAGCCGGCCACCGGCCTGGCGCTGGAGTGGCTGGAGCTGTTCCCGAAGCTGCCGATTTCCGGGATGACGGCGAGCATCGCCGCCAACTGCACCTTGATTGCCGCCGAGGGCGACAACTGGTTGCTGCATCTGGATCCGGCCCACAGCGCCTTGTTCAACGCCACTCAGCAGCGGCGCCTGAACGATGCCCTGAACCAGTACCACCAGCGCACGCTGACGGTGAGCATCGAGCTGATCAAACCCGAGCAGGAGACCCCGGCCCAGGCCGCGTCGCGCCGCCGGGCCAATCGCCAGCGCGAAGCCGAGGAGTCGATCCACGGCGATCCGTTCATCCAGCAGATGGTGCGGGAGTTCGGCGCGGTGGTCCGTCACGATACTATTGAACCTGTCGAGGCCCTGGTCAGCCAGGGTTAATAACTGAAGGGCGCCGGGCCTTGAGGCCGGGCGCTGTTTTTATCCAAGTACTTTGAGGTGATTCCCATGATGAAAGGTGGCATGGCCGGCCTGATGAAGCAGGCGCAGCAGATGCAGGAAAAGATGGCCAAGATGCAGGAAGAGCTGGCCAACGCCGAAGTCACCGGCAAGGCGGGTGGCGATATGGTCACCGTGGTCATGACCGGTCGTCACGACATCAAGCGCGTGAGCATCGACCCAAGCCTGCTGGAAGGCGTCAGCGAAGATGACCGCGAAGTGCTGGAAGATCTGTTCGCCGCCGCCGTCAACGACGCCGTGCGCAAGATCGAAGCCAACAGCCAGGACAAGATGTCCGGCGTGACCGCTGGCATGCAACTGCCACCGGGTATGAAGCTGCCGTTCTGATTCGCGCCCGCGCATCGGTCGGACTTGAAAATGCCAGGCATCGCGCCTGGCATTTTTGTTTGTGGCGCCTGTAGCCGCTGCCGCAGGCTGCGATCGAGCGCGCAGCGGTCGTCATTCAGGCGATGGGGTCTGACTGGATGATTGTGGTTGCCGTGCAATCGATCGCAGCCTGCGGCAGCGGCGAGGGAAGAGAAACATCGAACGCCGATCGCAGTACGATGGTCTGCACTCTGTATGGTCCGATTCAATTCTCGATAAGGAGTTGCTCTGATGTCGCAAGCATTGACCCTCAACCAGCGCATTGTTCTGGCCTCCCGGCCCCAGGGCGCGCCCGTGCCGGAAAACTTCCGCCTGGAGCGGGTGGCGCTGCCGGACCTGGCGGATGGCCAGGTGTTGCTCAAAACCCTTTACCTGTCGCTGGACCCTTATATGCGCGGGCGCATGAGTGATGCGCCGTCCTACGCCGCCCCGGTGCAAATCAACGAAGTGATGACCGGTGGCGCAGTCAGCCGGGTCGAGCGCTCGCTGAATCCGAAATTCCAGGAGGGCGACCTGGTGGTGGGCGCCACCGGATGGCAGAGCCACAGCATTTGCGACGGGCGTAACCTGATACCGGTGCCGGCGGGTTTGCCCAGCCCTTCGATGGCCCTGGGCGTGCTGGGTATGCCGGGCATGACCGCCTACATGGGCCTGATGGACATCGGCCAGCCCAAGGCCGGGGAAACCCTGGTGGTGGCCGCGGCGTCGGGCGCCGTGGGCTCGGTGGTGGGGCAGGTGGCCAAGATCAAGGGGCTGCGGGCGGTCGGTGTGGCGGGCGGTGCCGACAAGTGCCGCTATGTGGTCGAGGAGCTGGGGTTTGATGCCTGTATCGACCACCACAGCCCGGACTTTGCCGACGAACTGGCGCAGGCCTGCTCCGAGGGCGTGGACGTCTACTTTGAAAACGTCGGTGGCAAGGTATTCGATGCGGTGCTGCCGTTGCTCAACCCCAAGGCGCGGATTCCGCTGTGCGGGCTGATCGCCCAGTACAACGCTCAGGAATTGCCGCCAGGACCTGATCGCCTGCCACTGTTGCAGCGTCAGCTGTTGACCAAGCGCGTGCGCATCCAGGGGTTTATCGTGTTCGACGACTACGGCGATCGGCAGCCGGAGTTTGTCAGCGCCATGGCGCCCTGGGTGCTGCAGGGCAAGGTCAAGTTCAAGGAGGATGTGGTAGACGGCCTGGAGCACGCGCCGCAAGCCTTCATCGGGCTGCTGGAAGGGCGCAACTTCGGCAAGCTGGTGGTGCGGGTCGCCCCGGACTGAGCATTTGACGCTAATCGGAGGCGCGGGTATAAACCGCGTCTCGTCGTTTTGTCGGACCTTTACCCATGAGCTTCAGCCCCCTGATTCGCCAACTGATTGATGCCCTGCGCACTTTGCCGGGCGTGGGTCAGAAAACCGCCCAGCGCATGGCCTTGCAGCTGCTGGAGCGCGACCGCAGCGGCGGTACGCGATTGGCCCAGGCGCTGAGCCAGGCCATGGAGGGCGTCGGCCACTGCCGCCTGTGCCGCACCCTGACCGAGGACGACCTGTGCCCGCAATGCGCCGATCCACGGCGCGACGACACGCTGTTGTGCGTGGTCGAAGGGCCGATGGATGTCTACGCGGTGGAGCAGACCGGTTATCGCGGTCGCTATTTCGTGCTCAAAGGCCACCTGTCGCCTCTCGACGGCCTGGGCCCGGAAGCCATCGGCATTCCCCAACTGCTGGCGCGGATCGAAGAGCAAGGCAGTTTCACCGAGGTGATCCTGGCCACCAACCCGACGGTGGAAGGCGAGGCGACCGCCCATTACATTGCCCAGCTGTTGACCAACAAAGGCCTGATCACCTCGCGTATCGCCCATGGCGTGCCCCTGGGCGGCGAGCTGGAACTGGTGGACGGCGGCACCCTGGCGCACTCGTTTGCCGGGCGCAAGCCGATCGCGCTGTAAGTGTTTCGGCTGTGAGCAAAAAACTACTGTAGGAGCGAGCTTGCTCGCGATGGCCGCCCGACCTGGCGCGCCGCGTCGCTTGCATCGCCAGCAAGCTGGCTCCTACAGGGCGGTTCGCGCGGTCCTTCTTGAAAACCAAGCAAGCGCTAGGTAAGTTTCCTCAACCTTCAGAGGAGCTTGCCGATGTCTGCCTGCCAGGAATACTTCGACCCTAGCCATCAGTTGGTCCGCGACAGCGTTCGACGTTTCGTCGAGCGGGAAATCCTCCCGGACATCGATCAATGGGAGGAGGCGCAAGGCTTCCCCCGCGAGCTGTACCTCAAGGCTGGCGCGGCCGGCATCCTCGGTATCGGCTATCCCGAGGCCCTGGGGGGCAGCCATGAGGGCGACCTGTTCGCCAAGATCGCCGCCAGCGAGGAGCTGATGCGCTGTGGCTCCGGCGGCCTGGTGGCGGGCCTGGGGTCGCTGGACATCGGTTTGCCGCCGATCGTCAAATGGGCGCGGCCCGAGGCTCGCGAGCGAGTGGTGCCGCAGGTACTGGCGGGGGAGAAGATCAGCGCCCTGGCGGTCACCGAGCCCGGCGGCGGTTCGGACGTGGCCAATCTGCAGACCCGGGCGCTGCGTGACGGCGACTTCTACCGCGTCAGCGGCAGCAAGACCTTTATCACCAGTGGCGTGCGCGCCGATTTCTACACGGTGGCGGTGCGTACCGGCGAGCCCGGTTTCGGCGGCATCAGCCTGCTGCTGATCGACAAGGGCACACCGGGATTCACCGTCGGCCGGCAACTGAAGAAGATGGGCTGGTGGGCGTCGGATACCGCCGAGCTGTTTTTCGACGATTGCCGGGTGCCGGCCAGCCACTTGATCGGCGTCGAGAACCTGGGCTTCGCCTGCATCATGGGCAACTTCCAGAGCGAGCGCCTGGCGCTGGCCCTGATGGCCAACATGACCGCTCAGCTGGCGCTGGAAGAGAGCCTGAAGTGGGCCCGGGAGCGCGAGGCCTTCGGCAAGCCCATCGGCAAGTTCCAGGTGATCAAGCATCGCCTGGCGGAGATGGCGACCGCGCTGGAGGTGTCCCGCGAGTTCACTTATCGCCAGGCGGCGAAGATGGCGGCGGGCCAGAGTGTGATCAAGGAGATTTCCATGGCCAAGAACTTCGCCACCGATACCGCCGACCGCATCACCCACGATGCCGTGCAGATTCTCGGCGGGCTGGGTTACATGCGCGAAAGCCTGGTGGAGCGGCTGTATCGCGACAACCGCATCCTGTCCATCGGCGGCGGCACCCGGGAAGTGATGAACGAAATCATCAGCAAGCAGATGGGGTTGTAGGCCAGCTGAAGGCGTGGGGCGCCATCTCTGTAGGAGCGAAGCTTGCTCGCGATAGCGCCGGCCCTGACAACCCAAGTGGCAGCGATTTAACGCTCGCTCAACGAGAACTGCGTCAGGCAGAAAGTTGGAATGTCCATGTCTCGCAGGCGTTGCGAGCCGCCCAGCTCAGGCAGGTCGATAATGGCGGCGGCCTCGTAGACTTTTGCCCCCATGCGGCGCACTAGGTTGGCTGCGGCGATCAAGGTACCGCCGGTGGCGATCAGGTCATCGAACATCAGCACCGAATCGCCTTCGCACAGGCTGTCGGCATGCACTTCCAGGAAGGCTTCGCCGTATTCGGTCTGGTAACCCTCGGCAAGCACATCGGCCGGCAGCTTGCCTTGCTTGCGGAACAGGATCAGCGGTTTGTTCAGCTGGTAGGCGATGATCGAGCCGATCAGGAAGCCGCGGGCATCCATGGCACCGACGTGAGTGAAGTCTTCTTCGACATAACGCTGGGCAAAGGTGTCGGCGACCAGGCGCAAGGCCTTGGGCGACTGGAACAGGGGAGTGATGTCACGGAAGATCACGCCCGGCTTGGGGAAGTCGATGACTGGGCGGATCAGGGATTTGATGTCGAAGGAGTCGAAGGCCATCGTGGCGGTGTCCTGGCGGGCATGAAGTGGAGCGCGCCAGTATAGCCCCGCACGAGCCGCTTGGCTCGGGCGGGGGCTCTGCTTCAGCCTTCCAGGGAGCCGCCGGCGAGGGCGCACAGCTGGATCGGGTCGAGAATGTGCACCTCTTTGCCTTCAGCGGCGATCAACGCGTTCTGCTGGAAGCGGGTGAACACCCGGGACACGGTTTCCACCGCCAGCCCCAGGTAGTTGCCGATCTCGTTGCGCGACATGCTCAAGCGGAACTGGTTGGCCGAGAAGCCGCGGGCGCGGAAGCGTGCCGACAGGTTGACCAGGAAGGTGGCGATGCGCTCGTCGGCGGTCTTTTTCGACAGCAACAGCATCATCTGCTGGTCGTCGCGGATCTCGCGGCTCATCACCCGCATCAGCTGGCGGCGCAGTTGGGGCAACTGCAGGGCCAGTTCGTCGAGGCGTTCGAAGGGGATTTCACAGACCGACGTGGTTTCCAGGGCCTGGGCGGAAACCGGGTGGATCTCGGTGTCCATGCCGGACAGGCCGACCAGTTCGCTGGGCAGGTGGAAGCCGGTGATCTGTTCTTCGCCGCCGTCGCTGAGGCTGAAGGTCTTCAGGGCACCGGAGCGCACTGCATAGACGGAGTCGAAGGCGTCGCCCTGGCGAAACAGGAACTCGCCTTTTTTCAGGGGGCGGCCGCGTTTAACGATTTCGTCCAGCGCATCCATGTCTTCCAGATTCAGAGAAAGTGGCAGGCAGAGGGGGGCCAGGCTGCAATCCTTGCAATGGGCCTGGTTGTGAGCGCGCAGTTTTACTGGCTCGGACATTCAATAGAATCCTTGTGGGAAAACACACATAAGCCGTAAGGGTAACTCACGGGAGGAGGTTCCGGCCAGTCCGTGCCGTATTTGCGCTTAGTCGTAAAGCTGTCCGTTTGTAGCTTCCAGGCCACTGCGGAAAAATGCGCTCGTGCAGTCCATTCAGGGTATTTCCAGCGCTGACCGTCACTTGCAGCCGCCGATTATCCCAGCGTCAAGTATCAGGCTTGTTTGCGCCTTGTCTGTCCCGACAGTTTTTGCCCGCTACCTGCGACAAGTTGTCGCGCCGAGCGGTCAGGTCGTGGCTCATGACGCCCTAGATGACCCGGGAAAAACGCTGTCGATTCTGTTGCTCCAGATACGTGTCGAACACCATGCACACCGAACGCACCAGCAGGCGCCCGGCAGGCAGCACTTCAATGCCTTCGTTGTTCAGCGTGATCAGGCCGTCTTCGGCCATGGCTTGCAGTTGCGGCCAGAGGTCGCCGAAGTAACCGCGAAAGTCGATGTTGAACTGCTGCTCGATGGCCTCGAAGTCGAGGCTGAAATTACAGATCAACTGCTGGATCACCGCGCGCCTGACGCGGTCGTCCTGATTGCATACCAGGCCGCGACTGGTGGCCAGTTGCGCGCCGCCCAACAGGTTCTGGTACTGGGTCAGGTCGCTGCTGTTCTGGCAGTACAGGTCGCCGATCTGGCTGATGGCCGAGACGCCCAGGCCGATCAGGTCGCAGTGGCCATGGGTGGTGTAGCCCTGGAAGTTGCGTTGCAGGGTCGATTCTTCCTGGGCGATCGCCAGCTCATCGTCGGGCAGGGCGAAATGGTCCATGCCGATGTAGCGGTAGCCCGCAGCCGTCAGCTGTTCGATGGTGCGCTGCAGCATCTGCAGTTTTTCCGCCGGTTCCGGCAGCTCGTGGCTGTTGATCCGCCGTTGCGGCATGAAGCGCTCCGGCAGATGCGCGTAGTTGAACACCGAGAGCCGGTCCGGCTGCAGGTTGATGACTTCCTCGACGGTGCGGGCGAAGTTGTCCGGCGTCTGTTTTGGCAGGCCGTAGATCAGGTCGATGTTGATCGAGCGAAACTGCAGGGTGCGCGCCGCTTCGATCACCGCCCGGGTTTCTTCCAGGCTCTGCAGGCGATTGACCGCGCGCTGTACCGCCGGGTCGAGATCCTGCAGGCCGATGCTGACGCGGTTGAAGCCCAGCTCGCGCAGCAGGCCCATGGTCGACCAGTCGGCTTCGCGTGGGTCGATCTCGATGCCGTAGTCGCCCGAATCATCGTCCAGCAGGTTGAAGTGCTGGCGCAGGTGGCTCATCAGCTGCCGCAGTTCATCGTGGCTGAGAAAGGTCGGGGTGCCGCCGCCGAAGTGCAGTTGCTCGACCTTCTGCCCGGGGTCGAGATGGCAGGCGATCAGCTGGATTTCCTGTTCCAGGCGCTGCAAGTAGGGCAGGGCGCGCCCGCGGTCCTTGGTGATGACCTTGTTGCAGGCGCAGTAGTAGCAGATGTTCGCGCAGAACGGCACGTGCACGTACAGCGACAGCGGCCGTAGCGCCTTGCGGCTCTCGCGCAGGGCGTGGAGCAGGTCGAAGGTGCCCACCTGGCTGTGGAATTGCACAGCGGTGGGGTAGGAGGTGTAGCGCGGTCCCGCCAGGTCGTAACGGCGGATCAGATCGGTGTCCCAACGAATGGCGTCGAGCATGCGGGAATTCCCCCGGTAGGCTGGCAGTGTTCGCGAGTCTAGGGGGTTGGCGCCCGGACCATCTTGATTTGCATCAAGGCTGGCGGGGGCGCGGAACCTGTCATACGAGTCTTGCGTCGTCGCTGCCGAAGGGCGGAGGCAGCGGGAAGGGTTGCCTCAGTGCCCCATCAACCAATGCTGATGTGGACCGGGCAAGGTCCAGATGCCGAACAGGATCACCAGCAGGCCACCGGCCATGCGCACGCTGCGCCGACGCAGCAGCGCGGTGACCCGTTCCGCTGCGAGCCCGGTCGCCAGCAGCACCGGCCAGGTACCCAGGCCGAAGGCCAGCATCAGCAAGGCGCTGTCGAGGGCATTGCCCTGGCTGGCGGACCACAGCAGGGTGCTGTAGACCAGGCCGCACGGCAGCCAGCCCCAGAGCGCGCCCAGCAGCAAGGCGCGTGGCAGGCTCGACACCGGCAGCAGGCGGTTGGCCACCGGCTGTATATGGCGCCACAGGCCGCGTCCGAGGCTTTCGATGCGGGTCAGGCCGCTCCACCAGCCGGCCAGGTACAGGCCCATGGCAATCAGCAGCAGGCCGGCCAGCACGCGCATGGCCATGGCCGCCGGGCTGCTGGCCACGGCCCAGCCGGCCAGGCCGATCAGCAGGCCCGCGGTGGCATAGCTGAGGATGCGCCCCAGGTTGTAGGCCAGCAGCAGGCGAAAACGCCGGCTGCGCTGCTCCTGGGGAATGGCCAGGGTCAAGGCGCCCATCAGGCCGCCGCACATGCCCAGGCAGTGACCGCCGCCGAGCAGGCCGAGAATCACCGCGGAAACCAGCAGCGGCGCCAGCTCAAGCATGGGGCGGCACCTGGTCTTTGTGCGGTGGCTGCTCGGCCGCTGGCTGGCCCTTGGCTTCGTCGATCGCGGCGGTGTGCTTGGGGTCCTGGTCGTCGAACAGAATGCTGTGGGCGGGGCCGTCGAGGTCGTCGTACTGACCGCTGTCGACCGCCCAGAAGAAGATGTAGATGGCGATGGCCACGATCAGCAGCGCCGCGGGGATCATCACGTAGAGAGCTGGCATGGGTAGGCTCCATGCCCGCGCGGCTCAGGCCGGCAGCGGGCGGGTTTGGGTCGTGGCCTCGGCCTGGGGCTGGCCCGGCAGGCGAGTCAGGCGCAGGGCATTGAGCACCACGGTCAACGAACTGATGGACATGCCGATGGCGGCCCATACCGGAGTGATCCAGCCGAGGGCGGCGAACGGCAGCATGAGGCCATTGTACAGCCCGGCCCACAGCAGGTTCTCGATGATTATTCGACGCGTGCGGCGGGCCAGGCCGAAGGCCTGCACCAGCGCATCCAGGCGGTTGGACAGCAGCACCGCATCGGCGCTGGTCTTGGCCAGGTCGGTGGCCGAGCCCATAGCCACGCTGATATCGGCGGCGGCCAGCACTGGCACATCATTGACCCCGTCGCCGAGCATCAGCACTTTGCGACCCTGGCGATGCAGTTGTTGCAGCACCTGCAGCTTGTCGTCGGGACGCAGGCCGCCGCGGGCTTCGTCGATGCCCAGTTCGGCGGCGACGCTGGCGACCATCGGCGAGCTGTCGCCCGAGAGCAGCAGGGTGTTCCAGCCGCGCGCCTTGCAGGCGGCCAGCAGTGCCGGAGCATCGCTGCGCAGGCGATCGTCGAGGACCAGCCAGGCCAGCGGCCCTCGGCTATCGCCCAGCAGCAGCCATTGGCCGGCTTCGTCCGGCATCGCCGGGACCGCACAGGCGCTGAGCTCGCAGACGAAGGCGGGTTGGCCGATGCGCAGACGCTGTTCGCCCACCAGCCCTTCCAGGCCCAGCCCGGGCATGCTCAGTACTTCTTCCGCGGCCAGCGGCGCACGGCCGAAGGCTCGGGCAATCGGGTGTTCGGAGCGGTTTTCCAGGGCGGCGGCCAGGCCCAGGCACTGCTGGCTGTCGAGGTCGCCCACAGGAAGAATCGAGCGCAAGGCCAGGCGCCCCTCGGTGAGGGTGCCGGTCTTGTCGAAAATCACCGTGTCGATCTGGTTCAGGCCTTCGAGTACATGGCCGCGGGTCAGCAGCAGGCCGAGTTTGTGCAGGGTGCCGGTGGCGGCGGTGAGCGCGGTCGGGGTGGCCAGGGACAGCGCACAGGGGCAGGTGGCGACCAGCATGGCCAGGACGATCCAGAAGGCCCGGGAGGCGTCCAGCTGCCACCAGAGCAGGCCGATGGCGGCCGCGGCGATCAGGGAGAACAGCAGGAACCATTGGGCGGCGCGGTCGGCGATCTCCGCCAGGCGCGGTTTTTCCGCCTGGGCCCGGTCCAGCAGGCGGACGATGGCCGACAGGCGTGTGTCCTGCCCCAGGGCCAGGACCTCCACGGTCAGCGCGCCCTCGACGTTGAGGGTGCCGGCGGTAACCGCATCGCCGATGTTGCGCGGTTGCGGCAGGTATTCACCGGTGAGCAGGGATTCGTCGATGCTCGACTGGCCATCGAGGATCTTGCCGTCGGCCGGCAGAATGGCGCCGGGATGCACCAGCACCTGGTCGCCCAGGCGCAGTTCGCTGAGCAGGATGCGTTCGCTCTGGCCGTCGGCGCCCAGGCGCAGGCACGAGGCCGGCAGCAGGTTCACCAGTTGCGCGGTAGCGGCGGCGGTGCGTTCGCGGGCACGGCGTTCCAGGTAGCGTCCGGCCAGCAGGAACAGGGCGAACATGCCCACGGCATCGAAGTACAGCTCGCCGACGCCAGTGATCGAGGTCCAGATCCCGGCGATGTAGGCGGCGCCAATCGCCAGCGATACGGAAACGTCCATGGTCAGGTGGCGGGTGCGCAGGTCGCGCAGGGCGCCCTTGAAAAACGGCGAGCAGCTGTAGAACACGATCGGCGTGGTGAGAAACAGCGCGACCCAGCGCAGGATGGTGTGCAGCTCGGGGCTCAGGTCGATATTGAATTCCGGCCAGGTGGCCATGGTCGCCATCATCGCCTGGAACCACAGCAGCCCGGCCACGCCCAGTTGGCGCAGGGCCAGGCGGTTTTCACTGGCTAGTTGCTCGGAAGCACGGTCGGCCTGATAGGGGTGTGCGGCGTAGCCGATCAGGCGCAGCTCGCTGAGCACCTGGCTCAGTGGCAACTGGCTGTCGGCCCAGCGCACATGCAGGCGATGGTTGGACAGGTTCAGCCGCGCCTCGGCCACCGCCGGCAGGCTGCGCAGGTGTTTCTCGATCAGCCAGCCACAGGCGGCGCAGCTGATGCCTTCCATCAGCAGGGTGGTTTCGGCCAGTTCTCCCTCATGCCGGACGAAGGGTTGCTGCACGTCCGCCCGGTCGTACAGCGCCAGTTCGTCCACCAGTTGCACCGGCAGCGCCTCCGGGTTGGCCGAGGCTTCGCTGCGATGGCTGTAGTAGCTTTCCAGGCCGCCAGCGACTATGGCTTCGGCCACCGCCTGGCAGCCCGGGCAGCAGAACTCGCGGGGGGCGCCGAGCACGACGGCGGTGAAGCGGCTGCCGGCGGGAACGGGCAGGGCGCAGTGGTAGCAGGGCAGTGGCGTGGTCATCGCGGGTCTTTGTTCCAGGGGCGGACCTCATCGCCGGCAGGCCGCTGCCTGGGAAGCAGCAGCCTGCCAGCGATGTTCGGAGGGCGCTTACTTGTCCAGGTGTTCCGCGCCTTGCAGCGGTTCGTCACCCAGCAGCAGGTCCTTGTCGTGGCTGACCTGTTCTTCTTCGAACATGCGCCAGGTCTTGTCGCCCTCGACACCCAGCAGTTCGACAAACCGGCGGCCATCGACCTTGTCGCTCAACTGGCCAATGTAGCGGCCTTGTTCGGTTTCGCTGCGGGCGAGGGTGATCTTGCGGTCTTTTTCCGGCTGGGTCGGCGAGATCAGGTTCAGCTCCAGGGTGGCGGGCGCGCTGTTGCCGCTCAGGCGCAGGTCGACTTCGCCGGTGAGGTCATCCAGATGCACGCTGGCGCGCAGTTGCAGGGTCTGGGCCAGCAGCTCGCGGTCCAGGGAGCGGTTGATACCTTTGCCGGCCTCGTAGTAGTTGTCGTTGACCAGGTTGTCCGGGTTGTTCACCGCGATGGTCACCATGGACAGGGTCAAGGTC
The DNA here is from genome assembly GCF_017351415.1 of Pseudomonas sp. FW305-25. Taxonomy (NCBI): domain Bacteria; kingdom Pseudomonadati; phylum Pseudomonadota; class Gammaproteobacteria; order Pseudomonadales; family Pseudomonadaceae; genus Pseudomonas; species Pseudomonas sp. FW305-25. The sequence goes on from NZ_JACNDE010000001.1 coordinate 280,748, forward strand.
ACCGAGCAGGCCAGGATGCCGATGATGATCCAGGGCCAGAGGTGCTTGTACCAGGGGCTTGTGGCGGTCGCTGCGGGCATGATGACTTCTCTTAACGAATTTGTGGGCCGATGAACCGGCTCTTGGCTTCAACGTGGACGCTTTCGTCGTCGGCGTCCTTGAGGATGAACTTCACCTCGTTGGTGCTCGACGGCAGTTGTTCCGGCGAACTCGACAGCTCGACCGGCATGCTGACGATATCGCCGGCTGCCACCTTGATCTCGCGCCGGCCTTGCAGCTTGAGGCCCGGCAGGCCGGCGGCGTCCAGTACGTAGGTATGGTCGCGCTGGTCCTTGTTCATGATCTTCAGGCTGTAGACGTTTTCGATCCGGCCTTCGGCGTTCTCGCGATAGAGCACACGGTCCTTGCTGACATCGAAGCCCACCAGCGAACGCATGAAGAAGGCCGTGACCAGCAGGCTGATCATCGCCAGCAGCACCAGCGCATAACCGATCAGGCGTGGACGCAGTTTATGGGTTTTCTGCCCGGACAGGTTGTGTTCGGTGGTGTAGCTGATCAGGCCGCGCGGGTAGTCCATCTTGTCCATGATGTTGTCGCAGGCATCGATACAGGCGGCGCAGCCGATGCATTCGATCTGCAGGCCGTCACGGATGTCGATGCCGGTCGGGCAGACCTGCACGCACATGGTGCAGTCGATGCAATCGCCCAGGCCCATGGCCTTGTAGTCGGCGCCTTTCTTGCGCGGGCCGCGACCTTCGCCACGACGCGGGTCGTAGGAGACGATCAGGGTGTCCTTGTCGAACATCACGCTCTGGAAGCGGGCGTACGGGCACATGTAGATGCACACCTGTTCGCGCAGCCAGCCGGCGTTGCCATAGGTGGCGAGGGTGAAGAAGCCGACCCAGAAATACGACCAGCCATCGGCCTGGCCGGTGAAGAAGTCGATGACCAGCTCGCGGATCGGCGAGAAGTAACCGACGAAGGTCATGCCGGTGACGAAGCCGATCAGCAGCCAGAGGCTGTGCTTGCTGAACTTGCGCAGCAATTTGTTGGCGCTCATCGGCGCCTTGTCGAGCTTGATGCGCTGGTTGCGGTCGCCTTCGGTGACCTTCTCGCACCACATGAAGATCCAGGTCCAGACGCTTTGCGGGCAGGTATAGCCGCACCAGACGCGCCCGGCATACACGGTGATGAAGAACAGGCCGAAGGCGGCGATGATCAAAAGCCCGGACAGCAGGATAAAATCCTGGGGCCAGAAGGTGGCGCCGAAAATGAAGAACTTGCGTTCCGGCAGGTTCCACCAGACAGCCTGGTGGCCGCCCCAGTTGAGCCACACCGTACCGAAATACAGCAGGAACAGGGCCGCACCGCCAACCATCCGCAAGTTGCGGAAGAGGCCGGTGAAAGCGCGTGTGTAGATTTTTTCCCGAGAGGCGTAGAGGTCTACGCTGTTGTTCGAATTCTTGGCAGGAGGGGTGACGTCATGTACCGGAATCTGGTTGCTCATCATTGCATCCCACGGCAGTGGAGAAATGCCCCGGTCAGTACGTGCCGACCGCGATCAAGTAGGGGTGTTGCAGTGGCGCAATGATACGCCTGTCGCTCTAGCTCAAGGGTGCGACCTTTGGTCGCGTTGGGGGAAATCAAATGATGGTGTAATGACTTGAATCAATTGACTTGTGAATTATGGACGCTTTTCGCCGCGACCGCGTTCAATCGTTCCACGGGTTGAGCAGTTGCACACCGCTGGACTGGAAGTCGGCGATGTTGCGGGTAACGACTGTCAGCCCATGTTCCAGGGCGGTCGCCGCAATCAGGGCATCGCATTCATTACTGCGATCAGGAACGTGCAATCGGGCGCAGCGCATCGCGACAGCAGGGTCAATGGCCAGTATTCGTCCGTTGAAAGCGGGCATCACGTGCAGTTCCAGCCAGGCACGCAGCAGCGCCCCTTGGGTGCGATCGCGGCGTTCCAACCGCAGGATGCCGGTTTCCAGTTCCAATAACGTAATGACTGACAAAAACAGGCTGGTTGGCGCAACGGTCTGAGCCCAGGCCACAACCTTGCGATCAGCGTTGGGCTTACGTAATTCGGACACGACGTTGGTATCGAGCAAAAACATCAGGACAGATCGATCTCGCGAGGAATGATGGTTGCGCGCTCTGTTTCGAAATCGATTTCAGGCGCTTCAGGCATGACCAGCATGTCGACGATGCTGGTGTTCAGGCCGCTCAGTTTTTCGTAGTCCTCAATGCTTAGCAGCACATGGGCGGGCCTGCCACGGTCGGTGATGATGACCGGGCCGTTTCTTGAGGCTTTTTTGGCACCACTTGTGTCCTGATTGAATTCGCGACTGGAGATGGTGGTGGTAGGCATCGTCATACCCTCGACAAAAATTTCATGTAGCAACGTTACTACTCTTGGCGGGGAGGCGGCAATCTCAAGCGGGGGCAGAGCGACGGACGTGAGGGGGAGAGGAAAATAAAAAGGCCCCGCCAATGGACATTGGCGGGGCCTTTTCTGTTACCCGAAGGTGTCTGTCTTACTCGGCGTCCGCCGGCTTGTCACTGTGGGACAGGCTGTAGACGTAAGCCGCCAGCAGGTGAACCTTGTCGTTGCCTTGCAGCTGTTCCTGGGCAGGCATCTGGCCCTGGCGGCCGTAACGGATGGTCTGCTGCAGTTGGGCGAAGCTCGAGCCGTAGATGAACGCGCCCGGGTGGGTCAGGTCAGGCGCGCCCATGGCTGGGGTGCCTTTACCGGCCGGACCGTGGCACGCCACGCAGTTGGCGGCGAAGATCTTCTGGCCGTTGGCCGGGTCGGCCTTGGCGCTTTCCGGCAGCTTGCGGCCATCGAGGTTGGTCAGCACATAGGCGGCCACATCGCTGACGCCTTGTTCGCCGATGACTTCGGCCCAGGCCGGCATCACCGCGTGACGACCGCCCATGATGGTGGTCTTGATGGTCTCCGGCTCGCCGCCCCAGCGCCAGTCGGCGTCGGTCAGGTTCGGGAAGCCATAGGCGCCCTTGGCGTCGGAACCGTGGCAGACCGAGCAGTTGGAGGCGAACAGGCGGCCACCCATCTTCAGGGCTTGCGGGTCCTTGGCGACTTCTTCGATCGGCATGGAGGCGAACTTGGCGAAGATCGGACCGAACTTGGCGTCCGACTTGGCCATTTCCTTTTCCCACTCGTGCACGCCGGTCCAGCCGGTCTGGCCGTTGGCGAAGGGGGTCTGCTTTTCGGTGTCCAGGTAGTTGTAGCCTGGCAGCAGGCCTTTCCAGTTACCCAGGCCCGGGTAGAGCACCAGATAACCCAGGGCGAAGACGATGGTGCCGACGAACAACATGAACCACCATTTCGGCAGCGGGTTGTCGTACTCCTCGATCCCGTCGAAGGAGTGGCCGACCGTCTCGTCGGTCTGCTCGGCGCGCTGGCCCTTGCGGGTCGACAGCAGCAGCCAGGTCAGGGCGAAAATGGTACCCAGACTGAGGACTGTGACGTACAGACTCCAGAACGTAGTCATTCTTTGTTACTCCTAGAAGCTTGCTCGACGTGCTTGATGGCTTCGGGATCATCCGCGAACGGCAGCAAGGTCGCGTCTTCGAACTCGGACTTGCGCTTGGGGCTGAATACCCACAGCGCCAGGCCGATGAAGGCCACCATCACCACTACGGTGCCCAGGCCACGAATCATCCCGATATCCATCTAAATCACCGTTTGCTTTTGATGATGGTGCCCAGGCCTTGCAGATAGGCCACCAGCGCGTCCATTTCGGTTTTGCCCTTCACGGCATCCTTGGCACCGGCGATGTCTTCGTCGGTGTAAGGGACGCCGAGCGTGCGCAAGACTTCCATTTTTTTCGCGGTGTCTTTGCCGTCGAGCTTGTTTTCTACGAGGAACGGGTAAGCCGGCATTTTCGACTCGGGTACAACGTTGCGCGGGTTGTACAAGTGCGCACGTTGCCAGTCATCGGAGTAACGACCACCGACGCGGGCCAGGTCCGGACCGGTACGCTTGGAACCCCACAGGAACGGGTGGTCCCAGACGCTTTCACCGGCGACCGAGTAGTGGCCGTAACGTTCGGTTTCAGCGCGGAACGGACGGATCATCTGCGAGTGGCAGCCGACACAGCCGTTGGCGATATAGACGTCGCGGCCTTCCAGTTCCAGCGCGGTGCGCGGCTTCATGCCTTCCACCGGCTTGTTGGTGACGTCCTGGAAGAACAGCGGGACGATCTGGGTCAGGCCGCCGATGCTGACGGCGATGACCATGAAGAAGGCCAGCAGGCCGATATTCTTCTCTACTGCTTCATGCTTCATCAGTGAGCTCCAACTACAGAGATCTGAGCGGCGGCTTCAGCTTCAGCCGGGTTCGAGGCGCGAACGGTGCGGAACACGTTGTACGCCATGAACAGCATGCCGGCGGCAAAGAACGCACCGCCCAGGGCGCGCACGATGAAACCAGGGTGGCTGGCCTGCAGGGCTTCGACGAAGGAGTAGGTGAGGGTGCCGTCATCGTTGATTGCACGCCACATCAGGCCCTGGGTGATGCCGTTGACCCACATCGAGGCGATGTAGAGCACGGTGCCGATGGTTGCCAGCCAGAAGTGGGTGTTGATCAGGCCGATGCTGTGCATCTGCTGGCGACCGAAGACTTTCGGGATCATGTGGTACAGGGCGCCGATGGAGATCATCGCTACCCAGCCCAGAGCGCCGGCGTGTACGTGGCCGATGGTCCAGTCGGTGTAGTGCGACAGCGAGTTGACGGTCTTGATCGCCATCATCGGACCTTCGAAGGTCGACATGCCGTAGAACGCCAGGGACACCACCAGGAACCGCAGGATCGGGTCGGTGCGCAGCTTATGCCAGGCGCCCGAGAGGGTCATCATGCCGTTGATCATGCCGCCCCAGCTTGGCGCCAGCAGGATGATCGACATGGCCATGCCCAGGGACTGCGCCCAGTCTGGCAGCGCGGTGTAGTGCAGGTGGTGCGGACCGGCCCAGATGTACAGGGTGATCAGCGCCCAGAAGTGCACGATGGACAGGCGATAGGAGTAGATCGGACGCTCGGCCTGTTTGGGCACGAAGTAGTACATCATCCCCAGGAAGCCGGTGGTCAGGAAGAAGCCCACCGCGTTGTGGCCGTACCACCACTGGATCATGGCGTCGGTCGCGCCCGAGTAGGCCGAGTAGGACTTGAAGAAGCTGACCGGCAGGGAAGCGTGGTTGACGATGTGCAGCATCGCGGTGACCACGATGAAGGCACCGTAGAACCAGTTACCCACGTAGATGTGCTTGGTCTTGCGCTTGACAATGGTGCCGAAGAACACCAGACCGTAGGTGACCCAGACGATGGCCAGCAGAATAGCCAGGGGCCATTCCAGTTCCGCGTATTCCTTGGTGGTGGTGTAACCCAGCGGCAAGGTAACGATCGCGCCGACGATCACGGCTTGCCAACCCCAGAAGGTGAAGGCCGCCAGGCTGTCGGAAATCAGTCGCGTTTGGCAGGTTCGCTGCACGACGTAGTAAGAAGTGGCAAACAACGCACATCCACCGAAGGCGAAAATCACCAGGTTGGTGTGCAGCGGGCGCAGGCGTCCAAAGGTCGTCCATGGCAGACCGAAGTTCAACTCCGGCCAGACCAGTTGCGAGGCGATGAAGACACCGAGCCCCATGCCAAGGATCCCCCAGACCACCGTCATGATGGCGAACTGGCGGACTACCTTATAGTTATAAGCAGTCGGACTGATTGCTGTGCTCATTCTAAGGTTCCACGGTTTGGGTGTTTTATTAGGAGTAAAAATCGGCCGCAAGTATGGAGAAAGCAGGGGGTCATTGCAACGCGCCATGACCTGGGTCAATGCTTTCAAAAGCTGATTCTGCGGCCTTTCCATGCGCGGAGTAAGGACAAAATCGGCCCAGGACAAAATGTCGCAGCGGATGAAAAAGGCGAGGGGGTACAGGTCAGTTGTAACCGGGTGTGTGGAAAGCCATTGAGCGAGCGACAGACGGTAAGTGGCACGACAGCCGGTATACACCAGCCTTTGCGGCCTGTCCTCGAACGACGGCTTCGAATGGAGCGGCTACTTCTGGTCTGTGACCGGCCATTGCCAGTCCACTGCGAAGCAGCTTAGACCTGAATCCGGAGAGTGGAAAGGCAGAGGGGAGAGAGGGTGCGACACTTGGTCGCGCAGAGGCAGGGAACTGCCGCATCGAGCGATGCGGCAGTGGGTGGAGCGGCTATTGCTCGCTTGGGGTCTCGGTCTGCGGCTGGCTGGCCGCGTTGTGGGACAGGCTGTAGACGTAGGCCGCGAGCAGCTGCACCTTGTCGTTGCCCAGCAGTTCGCTCTGCGCCGGCATGTGGCCCTGGCGACCATGGCGAATGGTCTGTTGCAGCTGGGTCAGGCTGGTGCCGTAGATGAAGCCCGCCGGTTGCGTCAGGTTCGGCGCGCCCATGATTTCCGTGCCCTGGCCGTTGGCGCCGTGACAGGCGACGCAAGTAGTGCTGAACGCCTGCTTGCCGGCGACCAGGTCGGCGCTGCTGTCGGCGGGCAACGGCAGGCCGGCGAGTTCGTGACGCACATAGGCCGCGACGTTCTTCACCCCGTCCTCGCCCAGCACTTCACCCCAGGCCGGCATGGCCGCCATGCGACCGCCCATGATGGTGGCCTTGATGGTGTCGGCGTTGCCGCCCCAGCGCCAGTTGTTGTCGGCCAGGTTAGGGAAGCCGAACGCTCCCTTGGCATCCGAGCCGTGGCACACCGAGCAGTTGGAAGCGAACAGGCGTCCGCCCATTTTCAGCGCCTGCGGATCCTTGGCCACTTCTTCCACGGGCATGGCGGCGAACTTGGCGAAGATCGGGCCGAACTTGGCGTCTGCCTTGTCCATTTCCTTTTCCCACTCGTGCACGCCGGTCCAGCCATTTTCATAGCCGGGCAGGATGCCTTTCCAGTTGCCCAGGCCCGGGTAGAGGATCAGGTAGCCGACGGAAAACACCAGGGTGCCGGCGAACAGCATGAACCACCACTGCGGCAGCGGGTTGTCGTACTCCTCGATGCCGTCGAAGCTGTGGCCCATGGTCTGGTCGACGCTGCCCTTGGTCTCGCCCTTGCGCGTGCCGATCAACAGCCAGGTCAGGCCGATCAGGCTGCCTATGGTCAGTACGCAGATGTACGTACTCCAGAAGGTGGTCATGGCCGAATGCTCCTTGTCGCGTGCTCTTCGGATTGAGCGTCATCAGATGGATTGCCGTGCACTTGCGGCGAAGGTTCGTCGGCGAAGGGCAGCAGGCGCGCCTGGGCGAACTCCGGGTTGCGCTTGGCGTTGAAGACCCAGATCGACAGGCCGATGAAGGCAATCATCACCACCAGCGTGCCGAGCCCGCGGATCATGCCGCTATCGAGTTCAAGAACCATGGCTCACCTCTTGCTCTTGATCGCAGTGCCAAGCACTTGCAGGTAGGCGACCAGGGCATCCATCTCGGTCTTGCCCTTGAGGGAGGCGACGGCACCGGCGATATCGTCGTCGTTGTACGGCACGCCGAGGGTGCGCATGGCGCGCAGCTTGGTCTCGGTGTGGCTGCTGTCGACCTGTTGGGTGACCAGCCATGGGTAGGCCGGCATCTTCGACTCGGGCACCACGTTGCGCGGGTTGTACAGGTGCGCGCGGTGCCAGTCGTCGGAGTAGCGGGCGCCGACCCGGGCCAGGTCCGGACCGGTACGCTTGGAACCCCACAGGAACGGGTGGTCCCAGACGCTTTCACCGGCGACCGAGTAGTGGCCGTAGCGTTCGGTCTCGGCGCGGAACGGACGGATCATCTGCGAGTGGCAACCGACGCAGCCTTCGCGGATGTAGATATCGCGGCCTTCCAGCTGCAGGGCGGTGTAGGGCTTCATGCCTTCCACCGGCTTGTTGGTGACGTCCTGGAAGAACAGCGGGACGATCTGGGTCAGACCGCCGATGCTTACGGCAAATACCATCAGCAGCATCAGCAGGCCGACGTTTTTCTCGATGACTTCGTGTTTCATGGCGGACTCCTCAGGCCATCTGCGCAGCGGCGGTGATTTCGGCAGGCTGGGCCGCGCGCACGGTGCGCCAGGTGTTGTAGGCCATCAGCAACATGCCGAAGAGGAAGATCGCGCCACCGACCAGCCGCACGATGAAGCCTGGGTGGCTGGCCACCAGGGTTTCGACGAAGGAGTAGGTCAGCGTCCCGTCTTCGTTGACGGCGCGCCACATCAGGCCCTGGGCGATGCCGTTGACCCACATCGAGGCGATGTAGAGCACGGTGCCGATAGTGGCGAGCCAGAAGTGCGCGTTGATCAGGCCGATGCTGTGCATCTGCTGGCGACCGAAGACTTTCGGGATCATGTGATACAGCGCGCCGATGGAAATCATCGCCACCCAGCCCAGGGCGCCGGCGTGGACGTGGCCGATGGTCCAGTCGGTGTAGTGGGAGAGGGCGTTGACGGTCTTGATCGCCATCATCGGACCTTCGAAGGTCGACATGCCGTAGAACGCCAGGGACACCACCAGGAACCGCAGGATCGGGTCGCTGCGCAACTTATGCCAGGCACCCGACAGAGTCATCATGCCGTTGATCATGCCGCCCCAGCTCGGTGCCAGGAGGATCAGCGACATCACCATGCCCAGGGACTGCGCCCAGTCCGGCAGCGCGGTGTAATGCAGGTGGTGCGGGCCGGCCCAGATGTACAGGGTGATCAGCGCCCAGAAGTGCACGATGGACAGGCGATAGGAATACACCGGACGCTCGGCCTGCTTGGGTACGAAGTAGTACATCATCCCCAGGAAACCCGCGGTCAGGAAGAAGCCCACCGCGTTGTGGCCGTACCACCATTGCACCATGGCGTCGGTCGCACCGGCATACACCGAGTAGGACTTGGTCAGGCTGACGGGCAGTTCCAGGTTGTTGACGATGTGCAGGATGGCCACGGTGATGATGAAACCGCCGAAGAACCAGTTGCCGACGTAGATGTGCTTGGTGTTGCGCTTCATCACCGTGCCGAAGAACACGATGGCGTACGCCACCCAGACGATGGTGATGAGGATGTCGATCGGCCATTCCAGCTCGGCGTATTCCTTGGAGCTGGTGTAGCCCAGCGGCAGGCTGATGGCCGCCAGGAGGATTACCAGCTGCCAGCCCCAGAAGCAGAACGCGGCGATTTTCGGCGCGAACAGCTGGGTCTGGCAGGTGCGTTGCACCGAGTAGAAGGAGCTGGCGAACAAGGCGCAGCCGCCAAAGGCGAAGATCACCGCGTTGGTGTGCAACGGGCGCAGGCGACCGAAACTGGTCCAGGGCAGGTTGAAGTTGAGTTCGGGCCAGACCAACTGGGCAGCGAGAAAAACCCCGAGCCCCATGCCGACGATGCCCCACACCACCGTCATAATGGCGAATTGGCGGACCACCTTGTAGTTGTAGGCGGTACTGATAGAAGTGTTCATGGTTCCCCATCCACGGTTCAGCTGAAGTGAAAGCGACTGCGCACGGCAAGGCGCGCTCACTTCTTCTGGAGTTATAGGCAGACTAAAAGCGAGGTAAGCATGGGCAAACGGCAAGGGGCTGTTATTGACGGGGATCAATGGGCGCAGTGCGTGCAGGAACGGGGCTGGCTCTGGGATGTCGCGCAGCCGTCGCCGGCCGGCGAACCGCTGACCCTGATCCTGGCCCATGGCGCTGGCGCGCCGATGGACAGCGCTTTCATGAACGATATGGCCGCACGCCTTGCGGCGCATGGGGTCAACGTCCTGCGCTTCGAGTTTCCCTACATGGCCCAGCGTCGCCTCGATGGTGGCAAACGGCCGCCTAACCCGGCGCCGAAGCTGCTGGAGTGCTGGCGCGAGGTCTATGCCCAGGTGCGACCTCATGTCGCTGGGCAGTTGGCCATTGGCGGCAAGTCCATGGGCGGGCGCATGGCCAGTTTGCTCGCCGACGAGCTGGGCGCCGATGCGCTGGTGTGCCTGGGGTATCCGTTTTATGCCGCCGGCAAGCCGGAGAAACCGCGGGTCGCTCACCTGGCCGAATTGCGCACCACGACCCTGATCGTCCAGGGCGAGCGCGACGCCCTCGGTAACCGGGCGGCGGTCGAAGCCTATGCGCTGGCACCGGCTATCGAGCTGTTCTGGCTGACGGCGGCCGACCATGACCTGAAACCGCTCAAGGCCTCAGGCTTCACCCATGAGCAGCACCTGGAAGCGGCGGCGCGGAAGGTCGCCGAGGTCTTGTGCCAGTTGAATGGCTGAACGACTCTTCTGTAGGAGCATCCGGTCGACGCTTGATTGCTCGCGATTGTTTTTCAAGGCGACAACGGTGGCGGCTGCCAAGCTCCTTCGCGAGCAAGCTTCGCTCCTACAGATACAGAAGACGCGCGTGGTGCTGGAAAACAGGCAATAAAAAACCCGGAAGGCGAACCTTCCGGGTTTTTTGTCTGGCTTCGGTTTAGCGGTTGAAGCGTTCGACCAACGAGTACTGCGTGTTGGCGGTGCGGGTCAGCTCTTCGCTGAGTTGCGCCGAATGCTGCGCCTGCTCCGAGGTCTGGTCGGCCAGTTGGGCGATGGTGCTGATGTTGCGGCTGATCTCCTCGGCCACGGCGCTTTGCTCTTCGGTGGCGGCGGCGATCTGGGTGGTCATGTCGGTGATGTTGGCCACCGCTTCGCTGATTCCCACCAGCGCCTGGTCGGCTTCCAGCACCCGGGCCACGCCTTCCTCGGCCTGACGGTGTCCGGCGTCCATGGTCTGCACCGCCGTGCTGGCGGTTTGCTGGAGCTTGGCGATCAGGGTGTGGATCTGTCCGGTGGATTCGCTGGTGCGTTGCGCCAGTTGGCGAACCTCGTCGGCCACCACGGCGAAGCCGCGGCCCATTTCCCCGGCGCGAGCCGCTTCGATGGCCGCGTTCAGCGCCAGCAGGTTGGTCTGGTCGGCGATGCCCTTGATCACATCGACCACGCCACCGATTTCGTCGCTGTCCTTGGCCAGCTGGGTCACGGTCAGGCCGGTTTCGCCCACCACCACCGACAGGCGCTGGATCGCTTCGCGGGTTTCCCCGGCGATGTCGCGACCGCGCCCGGTGAGGCGATTGGCTTCCTGGGTGGCGTCGGCGGTGCGCTGCACGTGGCTGGCCACTTCCTGGGTGGTGGCGGCCATCTGGTTGACCGCGGTGGCCACCTGTTCGGTTTCCACGCGCTGGCGTTCCAGGCCGCTGGAGCTGTTGTGCGCCAGGGTGTCGGACTGCCGCGCCTGCTCGTTGAGGTGCTCGGCGGTATCCTGCAGGCGGGTCAGGCAGGTTTTCAGGCGGGCTTCCTGGCTGAGGATCGACATCTCCAGGCGCGCCTGGGCGCCACGGCTGTCGGTGTACATCTGGGCGATCAGCGGGTCGGAGGTGGTCTGTTCGGCCAGGCGCAGCAAACGCTTGAGGCCGCGCTGTTGCCAGCTCAGCCCGAGCAGGCCGAGCGGCACGCAAAGGCCGGCGGCGAGGGCAAAGCCCCAGGAAGAGTTGAGCCAGGCGCCAATCAGGAAGCTCAGCTGGCTGATCAGGATGAATGGCAGCCAGTCCTGAAGTATCGGTAGCCATTTGTCGCGTTTCGGAATGGCCGACTTGCCCTGGTTGATGCGTTGGTAAAGCGCTTCGGCGCGGCGGATCTGCTCGGCGGTGGGCTTGACCCGCACCGACTCGTAGCCGACCACTTGCTGGCCTTCGAAGACCGGTGTCACGTAGGCGTTGACCCAGTAATGGTCACCGGTCTTGCAGCGATTCTTGACAATGCCCATCCATGGCAAGCCTTGTTTCAGGGTGGCCCACATGTGCGCGAACACCGCGGCCGGGACGTCGGGGTGACGGACCAGGTTGTGCGGTGCGCGGACCAGTTCCTCACGAGAAAACCCGCTGATTTCAACGAAGGCATCGTTGCAGTAGGTGATCACGCCTTTGGCATCGGTGGTGGAGATCAACCGTTGCTGAGTCGGAAAGGTACGTTCGCGCTGGGTGACGGGCTGGTTGTTACGCATGGTTTTTCTATCCGCAAGGCTTTGATAGGTTGTCGGCGGCCTTCGCCAATTATTGAGGTTTTTTTCAGTAATTTGAGAAGTGCCTCATTGACAGATGCCTTATTTATTTTGCAAGCAGGGGCGAGGGGAGGCGGCGAAGCCGAGGCCCGTCCAGGGAGCCCCGGCTTGGCCAAGGTCAACCCGCGAGCATCGGGTAGGTGAACAGCCCGAAGTGCAGCAGGTTCAAGCCGAAATGGGTGGCCACCGCGGCGCCCAGGCCGCCAAAACGGTAGGCCAGGCCGTAGCCGACCCCGGCGATGCTCGCCAGCAGCCACCATTGCCAGCCGGCGCCCACATGCACCAGGCCGAACAGCAGGGCCGCGCACATCAGCGCCAGGTTTTCACCATAGGGCAGGTGCTTGAGGCGACGGCTCAGGCCGCCCTGGATGTAGCCACGGAACAGCGCTTCTTCCACCAGGGTGACCAGCAGCAGGTTGTTCAGCACCCACAGCCAGGCCTGGTCCGGCCATTTCGGCGCCCAACTGATGATGCCCAGCAACACCGCGCCGCCCAGGGCCGCCAGGGCGGTCAGGGTCAAGGCCAGGGCAGTGGTATAGAGGGACAGGCGCAGCGAGCGGCGCCCGATGATCCAGGGGCAGACCAGCAACAGCCAGAAGCCGATCAGCGGCTTGTCCTGGTTCAGGTACATGGAAAACGGCACGGCATCGGCGGTGAAGCGTTCCGGGCCGATCGCCCGGCCATTGTAGAAACCGGGGAGCCAGTGCATGGCCAGCGCCAGGGCCAGCACCACGAACAGGCCGTGTCCCAGGTAGCGCGCGTAAGGGCTTTTCTGCTGGCGCACGGCAAAGCCCGCGCACAGCAGCAAGGCGACGGAAACCGCCGCCAGCAGGCCCAGTTGGCCGTAGCTCAGGGCCAGGGCGTAACCAATGGAGAGAAGTGCCAGGTACATCCATGGCAGAACAGTCATGTGAAATCCTTGTTGCGAAAAGAATGGAATCAGCGCGCTCGCGCAACCTGCGTCGGCGGTTACTGGATAGAACGAGCGGGCGGCCAGTATAACGAGGCGCGGGCGATGAATAAGTGAAACAAAAACACCGCCCGTAGGCGGTGTTGGTGTTGCAGCATGGCGTTACGCGGCGATCAGTTGCCGCAGGACGTAGTGCAGGATCCCGCCGGACTTGAAGTATTCCACTTCGTTCAGGGTGTCGATGCGGCACAGCACCTCGACCTTTTCCTGGCTGCCATCCTCGCGGGTGATCACCAGGGTCAGGTTCATCCGCGGTGTCAGCTCGACACCGGTCAGGCCCTGGATATCCAGGGTTTCCTTGCCAGTGAGGTTCAGACTCTTGCGGTTCTGGTCGAGCTTGAACTGCAGCGGCAGCACGCCCATGCCCACCAGGTTGGAGCGGTGGATGCGCTCGAAGCTCTCGGCGATCACCGCCTTGACCCCCAGCAGGTTGGTGCCCTTGGCGGCCCAGTCGCGGCTGGAGCCGGTACCGTATTCCTGGCCGGCGATCACCACCAGCGGCGTAGCCGATTGCTGGTACAGCATGGCCGCGTCATAGATCGCCAGTTTCTCGCCGGTGGGGATGTAGATCGTGTTGCCGCCTTCTTCGCCGCCGAGCATTTCGTTGCGGATGCGGATGTTGGCGAAGGTGCCGCGCATCATCACCTGGTGGTTACCGCGACGCGAGCCGTAGGAGTTGAAGTCCCGCGGTTCCACGCCCTGCTCGCGCAGGTAGCGGCCGGCCGGGCTGTCGGCCTTGATGTTGCCGGCCGGGGAAATGTGGTCGGTGGTCACCGAGTCGCCCAGCAGCGCCAGGACCCGCGCGCCCTCGATATCCTTGATCACCGGCAGCGGGCCGGCGATGTCGTCGAAGAAGGGTGGATGCTGGATATAGGTGGAATCCGCCTGCCACACGTAGGTCGCGGCTTGCGGTACTTCGATGGCTTGCCACTGGGCATCGCCGGCGAACACCTCGGCGTATTCCTTGTGGAACATCCGGGTATTGACCTGGGTGACGGCCTCGGCGATTTCCTGGCTGCTCGGCCAGATGTCGCGCAGGTAGACCGGCTTGCCGTCCTTGTCTTCGCCCAGCGGTTCGCTGCTGATATCGATGCGCACGCTGCCGGCCAGGGCATAGGCCACCACCAGCGGCGGCGAGGCCAGCCAGTTGGTTTTCACCAGCGGGTGCACCCGGCCTTCGAAGTTGCGGTTGCCGGACAGCACCGAGGCGACGGTCAGGTCGGCTTTCTGGATGGCTTTCTCGATCGGCTCCGGCAAGGGGCCGGAGTTGCCGATGCAGGTGGTGCAGCCATAACCCACCAGGTCGAAGCCGAGGGCGTCGAGGTATTGGGTCAACCCGGCGGCCTTGTAGTAGTCGGTGACCACTTTCGAGCCCGGGGCCAGCGAACTCTTCACCCAGGGCTTGCGCTTGAGGCCTTTTTCCACAGCCTTTTTCGCCACCAGGCCGGCGGCCATCATCACGCTGGGGTTGGAGGTGTTGGTACAGGAGGTAATGGCGGCGATCACCACCGCACCGTTTTTCAGGCGGTAGGTCTGACCATTGTGGGCGTAATCGACTTCGCCTATCAGGTCGGCGCTGCCCACGGCCACGCCGCCACCGCCTTCGCTTTCCAGGCGGCCTTCTTCCTTGCTGGTGGGCTTGAACTGCAGATCGAGAAAGTCGGTGAAGGCCTGGCCGACGTTGGGCAGCGAGACCCGGTCCTGCGGCCGCTTCGGCCCGGCCAGGCTGGCTTCCACGGTGCCCATGTCCAGCGCCAGGCTGTCGGTGAATACCGGCTCCTTGCCCGGCAGGCGCCACAGGCCCTGGGTCTTGCTGTAGGCCTCCACCAGTTTCACCACGGCGTCCGGGCGGCCGGACAGGCGCAGGTATTCCAGGGTGACGTCATCCACCGGGAAGAAGCCGCAGGTGGCGCCGTATTCCGGGGCCATGTTGGCGATGGTGGCGCGGTCGGCCAGCGGCAAGTCGGCCAGGCCATCGCCATAGAACTCGACGAATTTGCCGACCACGCCTTTCTTGCGCAGCATCTGGGTGACGGTCAGCACCAGGTCGGTGGCGGTGATGCCTTCCTTGAGCTTGCCGGTCAGTTTGAAACCTATGACTTCCGGAATCAGCATCGACACCGGCTGGCCGAGCATCGCCGCCTCGGCCTCGATGCCGCCCACGCCCCAGCCGAGTACGCCGAGGCCGTTGATCATGGTGGTGTGGGAGTCGGTGCCGACCAGGGTGTCGGGGAAGGCGTAGGTGCGGCCGTCTTCGTCCTTGGTCCAGACCGTGCGGCCCAGGTATTCCAGGTTGACCTGGTGACAGATGCCGGTGCCCGGCGGCACCACGCTGAAGTTGTCGAAGGCGCTCTGGCCCCAGCGCAGGAAGGCATAACGTTCGCCGTTGCGCTGCATTTCAATGTCGACGTTCTGTTCGAAGGCGGTGTTGCTGCCGAACTTGTCGACCATCACCGAGTGGTCGATCACCAGGTCCACCGGCGACAGCGGGTTGATGCGTTGCGGGTCGCCGCCGGCCTTGGCCATGGCCGCGCGCATGGCCGCCAGGTCGACCACCGCCGGCACGCCGGTGAAGTCTTGCATCAGCACCCGCGCCGGGCGGTACTGGATCTCGCGATCCGAGCGGCGCTCCTTGAGCCAGGCGGCGAGGGCCTTGAGGTCGGTGCCGGTGACGGTCTTTTCGTCTTCCCAGCGCAGCAGGTTTTCCAGCAGGACTTTCAACGACATCGGCAGTTTGTCGAGATCGCCAAGGCGCTTGGCGGCTTCCGGCAGGCTGAAGTAGTGGTAGGTCTTGTCGTCGATTTTTAATGTTTTAAGGGTTTTCAGGCTATCGAGGGACGGCATTGAATCACTCCTTTTGGTCCGCACGGCTACGGACCTGACGGGACGGGCAGAGCTCTTAACCTAGCCCTGTTTTCAGTAGCTGGCTAATAACTGGACTCTATGGACAAGTCCAAGGTTCCGAACTCGGCTATCATGCGCCGGTTTTCGTGACAGGCTTTGCGCGCACTTCGGGCAGGTTTGCGCATGATTCATTGCCCATTGCCCAGGAGATTCGATGAACACCCTCTTTATGCACTGCCGGCCGGGCTTCGAAGGCGAAGTCTGTTCCGAGATCGCCGACCATGCCGCGCGCCTGAACGTGGCCGGGTACGCCAAGGCCAAGCCGAGCACCGCCTGTGCCGAGTTTGTGTGCAGCGGGGAAGACGGCGCCGAGCGCCTGATGCGCGAGCTGCGTTTCGCCGAGCTGATCTTCCCGCGGCAATGGGCGCGGGGCGTCTTCGTCGATCTGCCGGAAACCGACCGCATCAGCGTGATCCTGGCCCACCTGGCGAGCTTCCCGACCTGCGGCAGCCTGTGGCTGGAAGTGCTGGATACCAATGACGGCAAGGAGCTGTCGAACTTCTGCAAGAAATTCGAAGCACCGCTGCGCAAGGCCCTGACGGCGGCCGGCAAGCTGGTGGACGATGCTGGCAAGCCGCGTTTGCTGCTGACCTTCAAAAGCGGCCGCGAGGTGTTTGTCGGCCTGGCGGACGCAGGCAATTCGGCCATGTGGCCGATGGGCATTCCGCGCCTGAAGTTCCCCCGTGAGGCGCCTAGCCGCTCGACCCTGAAGCTGGAGGAGGCCTGGCATCATTTCATTCCTCGCGATCAGTGGGACGAGCGTCTGCACGGCGACATGACTGGCGTCGACCTGGGCGCCGCCCCGGGTGGCTGGACCTGGCAACTGGTCAACCGCGGCATGCTGGTCACCGCTGTCGATAACGGGCCTATGGCCGAAAGCCTGATGGACACCGGCCTGGTGCAGCACCTGATGGCCGACGGTTTCACTTTCAAGCCCAAGCAGCCGGTGGACTGGATGGTCTGCGACATCGTCGAGAAGCCGGCGCGCAACGCGGCCTTGCTGGAAACCTGGATCGGTGAGGGACACTGCCGCGAAGCGGTGGTCAACCTGAAGCTGCCGATGAAGCAGCGTTACGCGGAAGTGAAGCGCTTGCTCGAGCGGATCGAGGACGGCTTCAAGGCCCGCGGCATTCGTGTGGTCATTGGCTGCAAGCAGCTGTACCACGACCGCGAAGAAGTGACCTGCCACCTGCGCCGGCTGGATGAAAAGAAGCCCAAGGCCCGTTGATCGTGGTTGCGGCGCAATGTCACAGATAGCGTCGATGCCGGCATTGCGCGACAATGCCGGCCAGTTTCAGGAGTGAGTTATGAGTCAAATCATCGATACGCCGGTCGACGGCACGCTGGACGCCACCGGGCTCAATTGCCCGGAGCCGGTCATGATGCTGCACCAGCATATTCGTGACCTGCAGCCCGGCGGCCTGCTCAAGGTGATCGCCACCGATCCCTCGACCCGCCGCGACATCCCCAAGTTCTGCGTGTTCCTCGACCATGAACTGGTCGCACAGCAGGAAGAGGCCGGCACCTATCTGTACTGGATTCGCAAGAAGTCCGGTTAATCCACCGCCCGGCTGATGCGGATCCGCTTGCGCGCGCTGCGCGCCAGGCGGATCGACAGCATCAGCGCCGCGCAACTCAGGCCGGCGATCAAGCCTTCCCACAGCCCGCTCGGGCCGCTGGCAGGGCCGAACCAGTCGGTCAGCCCCAGCACATACCCCACCGGCAAACCGATGCCCCAGTAGGCGAGCAGCGTCAGGACCATGGTCACCCGGGTGTCCTGGTAGCCACGCAGCGCGCCGGCGCAGATCACCTGGATCGCGTCGGAGAACTGGTAGAGCGCGGCATACACGATCAGCATCGCCGCCACCTGGATTACCGCGGTGTCCGGGGTGTAGATCGAGGCGATGGACTCACGCAGCAGCAGGATCAGGCTCGCGGAGAACAGGGCGAAGGCCAGCGCCGCACCCAGGCCGACGCCGGCGGCGAAGCGTGCCTGATACGGGTTGCCTGCGCCCAGGGCCTGGCCGACCCGCACCGTGACCGCCATGCCCAGGGAATACGGAATCATGAACAGCAGGGAGCTGATGTTGAGGGCGATCTGGTGCCCGGCCACCACCGTGGCGCCGAGGCTGCCAATCAGCAGGGCGATCACCGCGAAGATGCTCGATTCGGCGAACACCGCGATGCCGATCGGCAGGCCGACGCTCAGCAAACGCTTGATCACCGCCCATTGCGGCCAGTCGAAACGCTTGAACAGCTGGCTGCTCTGGTAGGCCGGGGCCCAGCGGGTCCAGCCCGCCATGGCCAGCATCATCGCCCACATCACGATGGCCGTGGCCCAGCCGCAACCGACGCCGCCCATGGCCGGCACGCCGAGGTGGCCATAAATGAACACGTAGTTGATGGGGATGTTCAGGGCCAGGCCGAACAGGCCGATGACCATGCTTGGCCGGGTGCGGCCCAGGGCATCGCTGCAGCAACGCAGCACGTAATACAGCGCCACCGCCGGCAGGCCGCTGGCAATGCCGTGCAGGTATTCCATGCAGGGGCCGATCAGCGTCGGGTCGACCTTCATCAGGTGCAGCACCGGCTCGGCATTGACCAGAATCAGGCTGGCGCTCAGGCCGACCGCCAGGGCCAGCCACAGCGCCTGGCGCACGATCGGGCCGATCTCGCCATAGGTGCCGGCGCCGACCCGCTGGGCCACCTTGGGCGTGGTGGCCAGCAGGGTGCCAGTCATCAATAGGAACACCGGGATCCAGATCGAGTTGCCCAGCGCCACGGCCGCCAGGTCCCGTGGGCTGACCCGTCCGGCCATCACCGCATCGACGAAGCCCATGGCCGTGGTCGCCAGCTGCGCGATCATGATCGGCAAGGCCAGGGCCAGCAGGCTGCGCAGTTCAAGGCGCACCCGGGCTGGGCGGTTGAGGGAAGTGGCAGGAGTATTGGTCACGGAATTCACAGGCGAAGCGTCCACAGGGTTGATGCGCAGGGCGGCGTATTCTACGCATTGACGGATGAGTCAGGAAAAAACCTCTGTTGTCGATTTGTAAGTGCTGGCGGCGGTTGACGGAGTGGATTGCTTGCTGGCCGAAAATGGCCTTCTACGCCTAAACTGCGGCTCCGCGAAAGGAGCCTGCCATGCTGATTGTTGCCGACGAAAATATTCCCCTGCTCGATGCCTTTTTTGCCGGCTTCGGCGAGATCCGCCGTTTCCCGGGGCGGGCCATCGACCGCGCCGCCATCGAGGGCGCCGATGTGCTGCTGGTGCGTTCGGTGACCCAGGTCAGCCGTGCCCTGCTCGAGGGTAGCCAAGTGCGGTTTGTCGGTACCTGCACCATTGGCACCGACCATTTGGACCTCGAGTATTTCCAGGAGGCGGGCATTCGCTGGTCCAGCGCTCCAGGCTGTAATGCGCGCGGGGTGGTCGACTATGTGCTGGGCAGCCTGCTGACCCTGGCGGAAATCGAAGGCGCCGACCTGACGCAACGCACTTACGGCGTGGTGGGCGCGGGCGAGGTCGGTGGACGGCTGATCGAGGTGCTGCGCGGCCTGGGTTGGAAGGTCCTGGTCTGCGACCCGCCACGGCAGGTGGCGGAAGGTGGCGACTACGTCAGCCTGGAACAGATCCTCGCCCAGTGCGATGTCATCAGCCTGCACACCCCCTTGACCAAGGCCGGCGAGCTGCCGACCTGGCACCTGCTGGACAAGCAGCGCCTGCGGCAACTGCGCCCCGGTGCCTGGCTGATCAACGCCAGCCGTGGCGCGGTGGTGGATAACACTGCCCTGCGTGAAGTGCTGCTCGAGCGTGAAGACCTGCAGGCGGTGCTGGATGTCTGGGAGGGCGAGCCCCAGGTCGACGTGGCCCTGGCCGAGCTGTGCGTACTGGCTACGCCGCACATCGCCGGTTACAGCCTCGATGGCCGGCAGCGTGGGACGGCGCAGATCTATCAGGCGCTGTGCGATTACCTTGGGCAGCCGCAAGCGATTCATTTGCGCGACCTGCTGCCTCGGCCATGGTTGTTGGAGGTGAGCCTCGATGCCCATAGCGATCCGGCCTGGTCCCTGGCGATGATCTGCCGAGCGGTCTACGACCCGCGGCGCGACGATGCGGATTTTCGCCGCAGCCTGGTGGGCAGCGTGGCCGAGCAGCGCGCGGCCTTCGATGCGTTGCGCAAGGGTTATCCGCCGCGCCGTGAAATCGATGGGTTGGCCGTGCGCATCCAGGGCGAAGCGCCAGGCTTGCAGCAGATCGTCTCGGCCTTGGGCGCGGTGTCGGTTCGTTGATGGTTCGGGCCCGGTCGTTTGTGACGGGGCGACAAGGAATCCGGCAGGCATAAAAAACCCGGCTTCAGGGCCGGGTCAAGAGGACGTGAGGCTATGTGTCAATCTTGCTGCGCAGGCTTGACCAGTCGCTTTTCCAGTTCGCGGCAGGCGTTCTGGATCATGTCTTCGGTGATTGGTACTTCGCGACCCTGAGCGTCGATGATGGCGCATCCCAGAGACTGGTCGGGGTGGGTACGAATCACTTCAATCTTGTCATTGCTGCTGTTTTGCAAGGACATGGCCTGTCTCCTCATCAGGTTGTGCGCTTACTTTAAAACCGCCAGGTGACCAAGCTGTGACAACTCCCTGCAAGGTCCCACTACGGCGTTTTCTATCCGGGGAGTCCTCAGTCCAACAGAAATGTCTGTGGACTTCCACTCGGACCTTAGACCAATAGCATCTAGGCTCTAGTGTTGGCGGACATAATTAACCTGACTCATTTTGATTTACCCAAGTTTCAGGAAATGCAGGTTCCAAGAATCAGCTTCCAGGAAAATCGGTTCCGACAAACAGCGCTCAACCTCATCGCCTTGCTGGGTCACGCGGCGGTGAATGGGGCGGGGCCGTTCCCAGGTGTGCTCCCGGATGAACTTCATGCTTTCTTCGCGTCAACGCCGGGCGATTCGCCTGGCCAGTCGTTTCATCGCGCCTTATCGCTGGCAGGCCCTGGGGGCGTTGCTGGCGCTGGTGGTGACCGCGGGCATCACCTTGTCCATGGGGCAGGGCATCCGCCTGTTGGTGGACCGGGGCTTCATGACCGGGTCGCCGGATTTGCTCAACCAGTCCATCGGCCTGTTTCTGTTATTGGTGCTGGGGCTGGCGGT
Source organism: Pseudomonas sp. FW305-25 (assembly GCF_017351415.1). Lineage (NCBI taxonomy): Bacteria > Pseudomonadati > Pseudomonadota > Gammaproteobacteria > Pseudomonadales > Pseudomonadaceae > Pseudomonas > Pseudomonas sp. FW305-25. The sequence continues at coordinate 301,848 of NZ_JACNDE010000001.1, forward strand.
GGGGACGTTCGTGCGTTTCTACCTGGTGTCATGGATTGGCGAGCGCTGCGTGGCGGACATCCGTCGGCAGGTGTTCAACCATCTGATCTACCTGCACCCGGGCTTCTATGAGAACAATCGCAGCTCGGAGATCCAGTCGCGGCTGACCGCCGATACCACCTTGCTGCAATCGGTGATCGGCTCGTCGCTCTCGCTGTTTTTGCGTAATGCGCTGATGGTCATCGGCGGCATCGTGCTGCTGTTTGTCACCAACCCCAAGCTCACCAGCATCGTGGTGATCGCCTTGCCCCTGGTGCTGGCGCCGATCCTGATTTTCGGCCGCCGGGTGCGCAGCCTGTCGCGCTTGAGCCAGGACCGTATCGCCGATGTCGGCAGCTACGTGGCGGAAACCCTGGGCCAGATCAAGACCGTCCAGGCCTATAACCACCAGCCCCAGGATGAGCAACGTTTTGCCCAGACGGTGGAAGAGGCGTTCAACACCGCGCGCCGGCGTATCGTCCAGCGCGCCTGGTTGATCACCCTGGTGATCGTGCTGGTGCTGGGGGCGGTCGGGGTGATGCTCTGGGTCGGCGGCATGGATGTGATCGCCGGGCGTATTTCCAGTGGCGAGCTGGCGGCCTTTGTCTTCTACAGCCTGATCGTCGGCAGTGCCTTCGGCACCCTGAGCGAGGTGATCGGTGAGCTGCAACGGGCCGCCGGCGCGGCGGAGCGGATTGCCGAGTTGCTGCGTTCGGAAAACCTGATCCAGCCGCCGAGCGACGGCCCGGCCAGCTTGCCCGAGCGGGTGCGGGGCGAACTGGTGCTGGAGAACTTGCGCTTCTCTTATCCGTCGCGTCCGGACAGTTACGCCGTCGATGGCTTGAGCCTGACTATCCACGAGGGGGAAACCCTGGCGCTGGTCGGGCCGTCGGGGGCGGGCAAGTCGACCCTCTACGATCTGCTGCTGCGCTTCTACGACCCGGAGCAGGGGCGCATCCTGCTCGATGGCGTGCCCTTGACCCAGCTCGACCCGCAGGATGTGCGTCGCTGTTTTGCCCTGGTGTCGCAAAGCCCGGCGCTGTTCTTCGGCAGCATCGAGGAGAACATTCGTTATGGCAAACCCTCGGCCACCCCGGAGCAGGTCAGGGAGGCGGCAAGGATCGCCTACGCCCATGACTTCATCGAGAACATGCCCGAGGGTTACCGGACCCATCTCGGCGACGCGGGGCTGGGACTGTCCGGCGGCCAGCGCCAGCGCCTGGCGATTGCCCGGGCGCTGCTGGTGGATGCGCCGATCCTGTTGCTGGATGAAGCCACCAGCGCCCTGGATGCCCAGAGCGAGCATTTGATCCAGCAAGCCTTGCCGAGCCTGATGAAGAATCGCACCACCCTGGTGATCGCCCATCGCCTGGCCACGGTGAAAAACGCCGACCGGATCGCGGTGATGGATCAGGGCCGGCTGGTGGCGGTGGGCACCCATCAGGAGCTGATCGCCAGCAATCCACTGTATGCGCGCCTGGCAGCCTTGCAGTTCAGCGATGGCCAGTCTGTGTCCTGAACTTGCGCTGGAAACGAAAATGCCCGCATCGCTGCGGGCATTTTTTATGAGGCGTTATCGCTTACTGATCGTCGAAATACCGCTCATGCCAATCCACCAGTGGCTGTGGCGAATTGAGCTTCTGGCCGTAGATCACCGAATAGGACAGCACGTTCTGCACGTACTGGCGGGTTTCGTCGAACGGAATGCTCTCCACCCAGACGTCGAAGCTCAGGTGGTCGGCGCCACGGAGCCATTGGCGCACGCGTCCGGGGCCGGCGTTGTAGGCGGCGGAGGCGAGCACCCGGTTGCCGTTGAACTGGCTGTGCACCTGGCTCAGGTAGGCGGCGCCGAGCTGGATGTTCTTGTCCGGGTTCAGCACTTGTTGTGGCGAGGCCAGCGGGATGCTGAACTTGCGTGCGGTTTCCTTCGCGGTGCCGGGCATCAGTTGCATCAGGCCGGCCGCACCGACGCCCGAACGAGCGTCGTCCATGAACGCGCTTTCCTGGCGGGTGATCGCGAAGACCCAGCTCGAGTGCAGGCCACGGACCTTGGCTTCGCGCACCAGGGTGTCGCGGTGGGCCATCGGGAAGCGGATGTCCAGGTCGTCCCAGTACTTCGCCTGGCTGATGGTGCGAATGGCCGGGAAGTACCATTTCAGGTCATAGGCCAGCTTGGCCTGGGCAACCATTTCGTCACGGTTGAAATGACGGCTGACGTGGTACCACTCACGCCGGCCATCGACGATCTGGCCACGGGCATGAAACTCCAGGGCGCGCCGCACGCCGGGCGTATTGCGCACCTTGTTGATCACTTGCTGGCTGAGCACCAGCGGTTTGTTGTTCAGCTGATAAGGCAGCTGGGTACGGTCGGCCGCGAGGAAACCATAGAAATCGCGCTCGTTGGCCAAGCCTTTGTAGAGGGCCTGGGCCTGGGGGTTCTGCGGTTCGGCCAATTCCAGGCTGCGCGCTTGCCAGTAGCGCCAGCGGTTGGTGGTCGCCAGGTCCTGGGGCAGCTTGCGGGTCAGCTGGTAGGCGTCTTCCCAGCGAGCCAGGCGCAACAGCAGGCGCAGGCGCCATTCGGAAACCGTGTTGTCGCGCAGCTCGGGATCGTATTTGGTCATCACTTCAAGGCCACGGCTGTCGAAGCGCCGGGCCAGGGTCAGGCCGATTTCCCGGGCGATCGCCACTTTTTCGTCACGGGAGAAATGCATGCTGCTGGCATAACCGTCGAGCAGGGCCATGGCCCTGTCCGGATCCTGGCGGGCCAGGCGGCGCAGACCCAGGCCGACCACGTCGGACATGGCTTCGCTGGCTGGAGTGAAGCGCGACGGCTGGCTGAGCAGTTCGGGCTTCTGGGCAACGTCTACTAGCAGCCGGCCCTGAGGGGCGAGGGTGGTCATGCTGTTGACCAGGCTATTGGCCAGCGGATAGTTGCGGGCCTCGGCGGCCAGCTTGGCGCGCTGCCAGCGCTTCTGTTCGGTCAACTGGCCTTCGGCGGCCCACTGGGCGAACAACGCGTCGCAGGTGGCGGGCAGGGATTTGCCGCTGAGCCAGAGCTTGTCGGTGGCGGCGTAACCTTCGGCCTTGAGGTTGTGGCCCAGCTGGTATTGCGCGTTCAGGCAGTCCAGCTCGGTGAAGTTGAGCTTGGGGTCGTAATACTTGACGAAGGTGGCCCAGTCGCCGCGTTCGGCCAGCCAGCGCAACCAGCGCAGTTTCATCCAGTTGGCCTGGGGCAGGTCGCCGTGTTCACGGAGAAACTTTTCGATCTCGGCGTTGCTGGCGGTCTTTAGCCGGGCGGTCAGTTCGTCATAGGCCAGATAGGGCTCGAGCGGGTAGTCGGCCAGGACCTGGCTGTAGCGGAAATACGGGCCGGAGTCGCCCTTGGCCAGGGCGCGCTTGGCTTCATCGTAATATTGACGCTGGAGTGAGAGGTCCGCGGCCTGAGCGGTGTGCACGGCAGAGGCAGAAAGAAGCAGGCAGGATAAAAGGCTGAAAAGGCGACTGCGCATGAGACATCCGGGCAGAGAAATCATGACAAGTGCCGACAATGCCAACACTGATTATTCCCTAGCTTAGCCTTTTGCCAGCAGCGGGTGAAAGCTTTGCCGGCCTCTTGTCGCCAGTTCGCTGCAAATGTTGTTCAGGGTGCTTCAGGAGTGAAAATGCCGGCCTTCTGAGGCCTCAACTCAGGTAGAATGCGCGCCCGGTTTTTGGAGAAGCTCATGACCCTGCTCAAATTCAGCGATGTGTCCCTTGCGTTCGGCGCTATGCCGTTGTTGGACAAGGTGTCCTGGCAGATCGCCCGTGGTGAGCGGGTGTGCATCATCGGCCGCAACGGCACTGGCAAATCCAGCATGCTGAAGCTGGTCAAGGGCGATCAGAAGCCCGACGACGGTTCCGTATGGCGCGCGCCCGGTCTGAAAATCGGCGAATTGCCGCAGGAATTGCCGGTGGCCGACGAGCGGACGGTGTTCGACGTGGTCGCCCAGGGCCTCGATGGTGTTGGCGAATTGCTGGCGCAGTATCACCACCTGAGCCAGAACATCGTCACCGATGCCGATCTGGAAAAGCTCATGCACGTCCAGCATGACCTCGAAGCCCGTGATGGCTGGCGCTTGCAGACCCTGGTGGACAGCACCCTGAGCCGCCTGCAGTTGCCGGCCGACAAGACCCTCGCCGAGTTGTCCGGTGGCTGGCGTCGTCGCGTCCTGCTGGCCCAGGCCCTGGTGTCCGAACCGGACCTGCTGCTGCTCGACGAACCGACCAACCACCTGGATATCGGCGCCATCGCCTGGCTGGAAGAAGCCCTGAAGGACTTCCAGGGCGCCGTCCTCTTTATTACCCACGACCGTTCCTTCCTGCAGAACCTGGCAACCCGGATTCTCGAGCTGGACCGTGGTGGGCTGATCGACTGGAACGGCGACTACGCCAGCTTCCTGGTACACAAGGAGGCCGTGCTGGCGGCTGAAGAGACGGCCAACGCGCTGTTCGACAAGCGCCTGGCCCAGGAAGAAGTCTGGATTCGCCAAGGCATCAAGGCCCGCCGTACCCGTAACGAAGGCCGCGTGCGTGCCCTCAAGGCCCTGCGTGTCGAGCGCAGCGAGCGTCGCGAGCGTACCGGCAAGGCCAATATCCAGCTGGAAACCGCCGACAAGTCCGGCAAGCAGGTCATGGTGCTCGAAGACGTGAGCTTCGCTCATCCGGGCGGTCCGTTCCTGGTCAAGAATTTCTCCATGGTCCTGCAGCGCGGCGACCGTATCGGCCTGCTCGGCGCCAACGGTACCGGCAAGACCACGCTGCTCAAACTGATGCTGGGCGGCCTGGTGCCGAGCAGCGGCAAGGTCGAGGAGGGGACGCGTATCGACGTGGCCTACTTCGACCAACTGCGTCACCAGCTGGACCTGGAAAAGACCGTGATCGACAACGTCGCCGAAGGTCGCGACTTTATCGATATCGATGGCCAGAGCCGCCACGTGCTCAGCTACCTGGGGGATTTCCTGTTCAGCCCGCAGCGTGCCCGCACGCCGGTCAAGGCGCTGTCCGGTGGCGAGCGTGCTCGCTTGTTGCTGGCCAAGCTGTTCAGCAAACCGGCCAACCTGCTGGTGCTCGACGAACCGACCAACGACCTGGACGTGGAAACCCTTGAGCTGCTGGAAGAAGTGCTGCTGACCTTCCAGGGCACCGTGCTGATGGTCAGCCACGACCGGGCATTCCTCGATAACGTGGTCACCAGCACCCTGGTGTTCGAAGGTGAAGGCAAGGTTCGCGAATACGTCGGCGGTTATCAGGATTGGTTGCGCCAAGGCGGTTCGCCACGCCTGCTGGGCGTGACCGAGAACAAGTCGGGCAAGGCCGAGCTGAACTCGGCGGTGGTTGCGCCTGTGGCGGCGGCACCTGCCGCGGCGCAGGAAGCGCCTGCGGCCAAGAAGAAGCTCAGCTACAAGTTGCAGCGCGAGCTCGAGGCGTTGCCTGGCCAGATCGAAGCCATGGAGCAGCAGATCGCCGCCGTGGAAGCGGAAATGGCCGACGCTGGCTTCTATCAGCGTCCTGCGGCCGAGACCACGGCGGTCATCGCCCAGTTGGAACAGCTCAATGCTGAACTGGATGTGATGGTCGAGCGTTGGGCCGAGCTGGATGCCTGAGTGACCTGGCGGCAATAAAAAAGCCCGACATTCATGTCGGGCTTTTTGCAGGGCCGGTGCGGGCGGAGAATTCCGCCGGCGGGCTCAGCGTTTGACCAGGTGCACGGCCAGCACGTCGCAAGGGGCACCGTGCAGCACGTCATTGGCGGTCGAGCCCAGCAGCAGCGCCAGGCCGTGCCGGCCATGGCTGCCGACCACGATCAGGTCGCATTCCTGTTCCTTGGCCAGATGATGGATTTCCTGGCGTGGCTGGCCATAGGTCAGGTGGCTGTATTCCTTGGACAGCTCAGGGTATTTGGTGATGAGGCGATCGAGACGTTCCTTGGCCTGGTCGAACTGCTGCTGTTGCAATTGGGACAGGTCCATCGGTACGTCGCCGCCGAACGCCATGGCCATCGGCTCGACAATATGCACCAGGGACAATTTGGCGCTGTTGCTGACCGACAGCTCGCGAGCCCGGTGGATAACAGGATCGCACTCTTCGGTTAGATCTACGGCGACCAGAATATGGTGGTAGGGCATGAGGTGCTCCTCCTGAGGATTGCAATAGCTTCAAGTATGGCTGGTTTCAAGCGGATTGGTTCCGACCTGGATCAATCGGCTCATCAAGAATCGGGAGTACAGATATGACGGTCTGGATAGTGGTGTCAATCCTCGCGGTGGTGTTGAGCCCGCTGGCATGGCTGCGCCCGTCGCGCCGCCAGAGCGGGCAGATAGCCCTGCGCATGGAGGCGCGCCGCATGGGCCTGGGCATGCAACTGGCGCCTCAGGAGTGGCCGCACTGGATGGATCCGCAGCCTCCAAGCCCCTGTGCGCAATACCATCGGCCGCGGCGCGGCACACAACCGGCCTGCTGGGCCTACTGGCAAAGTGCGCCGGGCGTGTGGGTCAACCAATGGCGGGAAGTCTGTGTGGATCCTGCCTTGCTCGAGCACTTTCGCACGCTGCCGGCCAACGTGTTCAAGGTCGAGGCCGACCGGCAGATGATCGTCTTGTATTGGGGCGAACGTGGCGAAGCCAGTGTTTTGCAAGACATTGCCGCAGTGCTCAAGGCGCTGGCGTGAAGCATGACCTGCGCCGCAATGGCACAGGTTATTGAAAAGCAGGCAATAAAAAGCCCGACAAGGTCGGGCTGGGTTGGCCAGGCAGGCCGGTAAATCCTTTCTGATCCCCTGGTTCTGAGCGGCGGGGGATGAGAGTTGTCGCTGATCTTACGCCTGGTTTTCGGCTAGACATCCATATTTTTGCTCCAGGATTGTGCCAGCGTAGCCGCGAATCGGTTATGGGGGCGACGTATTAGGGCGACTTTTCTAAAGATTGATTCTATGAATGTCCTGAGATGAGCAGGCTTGTTGATGGTGCGTGCCCGTCTGGAATGACTAAGAAGTCGCGTTTCAAACAACCTTTTGGGCGATTGACAATTGTCGGATTTTGCCTGAATGTGGCGTACCCAAATCAAACGGGCGTATGAATTGAGCGTTTGTATTACCAGACGGCTCTTCCAGAATCCCGACTATCGCGTTGGCGGGTGTGCCTGGCGGATTGGCGTAGCATCGATGGAAACGTCGCTGCCGAGTCAGAAGTTAGCGTCCGACGTGTACTGTTCAGCTTCCATATCGTGGAGATCAGTTGATGATTTACGAAGGTAAAGCCATCACGGTTAAGGCTCTTGAAAGTGGCATCGTCGAATTGAATTTCGACCTCAAGGGTGAGTCCGTCAACAAGTTCAACCGTCTTACCCTGAACGAATTGCGTTCGGCCGTGGACGCCATCAAGGCAGATGCGTCGGTCAAGGGTGTGATCGTCAGCAGTGGCAAGGACGTCTTCATCGTCGGCGCCGACATCACCGAATTTGTCGACAACTTCAAGCTGCCGGATGCAGAGCTTGTCGCAGGCAACCTCGAAGCCAACAAGATTTTCAGCGATTTCGAAGACCTCAACGTTCCGACCGTTGCCGCGATCAATGGCATCGCGCTGGGCGGCGGTCTGGAAATGTGCCTGGCAGCTGACTATCGCGTCATGTCCTCCAGCGCCAAGATCGGCCTGCCGGAAGTCAAACTGGGCATCTACCCGGGCTTCGGCGGTACCGTTCGCCTGCCACGCATCATCGGTGCCGACAACGCCATCGAATGGATTGCCGCCGGCAAGGAAAACCGTGCTGAAGACGCACTGAAAGTCGGTGCGGTCGACGCTGTCGTCGCTCCGGAAAAACTGCATGAAGCGGCCCTGGCCACCGTCAAGCGCGCCATCTCCGGCGAGTTCGACTACAAGGCCAAGCGTCAGCCGAAGCTGGAAAAGCTCAAGCTCAACGCCATCGAACAGATGATGTCCTTCGAAACCGCCAAGGGTTTTGTCGCCGGCCAGGCTGGCCCGAACTACCCGGCGCCGGTCGAAGCCATCAAGACCATCCAGAAAGCCGCCAACTTCGGTCGTGACAAGGCGCTGGAAGTCGAGGCAACAGGCTTCGTCAAACTGGCCAAGACCTCTGCCGCGCAGAGCCTGATCGGCCTGTTCCTGAATGACCAGGAACTGAAGAAAAAGGCCAAGGCCTACGACGAAATCGCTCAGGACGTGAAGCAGGCCGCCGTACTCGGCGCCGGCATCATGGGTGGCGGTATCGCCTACCAGTCGGCGTCCAAAGGCACGCCGATCCTGATGAAAGACATCAACGAACACGGTATCGAGCAAGGCCTGGCGGAAGCCGCCAAGCTGCTGGTCGGCCGTGTCGATAAAGGTCGCATGACCGCGGCGAAGATGGCCGAAGTGCTGAACGGCATTCGCCCAACGCTGTCCTACGGTGACTTCGGCCACGTCGACCTGGTGGTCGAGGCGGTCGTCGAGAACCCTAAGGTCAAGCAAGCGGTTCTGGCCGAAGTCGAAGACCAGGTCAAGGAGGACACCATCCTCGCTTCGAACACCTCGACCATTTCCATCAGCCTGCTGGCCAAGGCCCTCAAGCGTCCGGAAAACTTCGTCGGCATGCACTTCTTCAACCCGGTGCACATGATGCCGCTGGTCGAAGTCATCCGTGGCGAGAAGTCCAGCGAGCTGGCCGTGGCCACCACCGTTGCCTACGCCAAGAAAATGGGCAAGAACCCGATCGTGGTCAACGACTGCCCGGGCTTCCTGGTCAACCGCGTGCTGTTTCCGTACTTCGGCGGTTTCGCCAAGCTGGTCAGCGCCGGCGTGGACTTCGTGCGCATCGACAAGGTCATGGAAAAATTCGGCTGGCCGATGGGCCCGGCGTACCTGATGGACGTGGTCGGTATCGACACCGGTCACCACGGTCGTGACGTGATGGCCGAAGGTTTCCCGGATCGCATGAAAGACGACCGTCGTTCGGCTATCGATGTGCTCTACGAAGCCAAGCGCCTGGGTCAGAAGAACGGCAAGGGTTTCTACGCCTACGAGGCCGACAAGAAAGGCAAGCAGAAGAAAGTGGCCGACCCGTCGGTGCTGGAAGTGCTCAAGCCTATCGTGTACGAGCAGCGCGAAGTCACTGACGAGGATATCGTCAACTGGATGATGATCCCGCTGTGCCTGGAAACCGTTCGTTGCCTGGAAGACGGCATCGTCGAAACCGCGGCCGAAGCCGACATGGGCCTGGTGTACGGTATTGGTTTCCCTCCATTCCGTGGCGGTGCGCTGCGCTACATCGACTCGATCGGTGTTGCCCAGTTCGTTGCCCTGGCCGACCAGTACGCCGATCTGGGCGCGCTGTACCACCCGACCGCGAAGCTGCGCGAGATGGCCAAGAACGGCCAGAGCTTCTTCGGTTAAGCGCCCCCTACTAGAGCGAGAGTGAATATATGAGCTTGAATCCTAGAGACGTCGTGATTGTCGACTTCGGTCGTACTCCGATGGGCCGCTCCAAGGGCGGCATGCACCGCAATACCCGCGCCGAAGACATGTCGGCGCACCTGATCAGCAAATTGCTGGAACGCAACGCCAAGGTCGATCCGGCGGAAGTCGAAGACGTGATCTGGGGCTGTGTGAACCAGACCCTGGAGCAGGGCTGGAACATCGCGCGCATGGCGTCGCTGATGACCCAGATCCCGCACACCTCGGCCGGCCAGACCGTCAGCCGTCTGTGTGGCTCGTCGATGAGCGCGCTGCACACCGCCGCCCAGGCGATCATGACCGGCAACGGTGACGTCTTCGTGGTTGGCGGCGTCGAGCATATGGGCCACGTGAGCATGATGCACGGCGTCGACCCGAACCCGCACATGTCCCTGTACGCGGCGAAAGCCTCGGGCATGATGGGCCTGACTGCCGAGATGCTCGGCAAGATGCACGGCATTACCCGTGAGCAACAGGATGCCTTCGGCCTGCGCTCCCACCAACTCGCCCACAAGGCGACGGTGGAAGGCAAGTTCAAGGACGAAATCATCCCGATGCAGGGTTACGACGAGAACGGTTTCCTGAAACTGTTCGACTACGACGAGACCATTCGTCCCGAGACCACCCTGGAAAGCCTGGCGGCCCTCAAGCCGGCCTTCAATCCGAAGGGCGGCACCGTGACGGCCGGTACTTCGTCGCAGATCACCGACGGTGCTTCGTGCATGATCGTGATGTCGGCGCAGCGTGCCCAGGACCTGGGCATCCAGCCGCTGGCGGTGATCCGCTCGATGGCGGTGGCGGGTGTGGATCCGGCGATCATGGGCTATGGTCCAGTACCGGCCACGCAGAAAGCACTGAAGCGCGCGGGCCTGGGAATCACCGATATCGACTTCTTCGAGCTCAACGAAGCTTTCGCGGCGCAGGCTCTGCCGGTGCTGAAAGATTTGAAAGTGCTCGACAAGATGAACGAGAAGGTTAACCTGCACGGCGGCGCGATCGCCCTGGGTCACCCATTTGGCTGTTCCGGTGCGCGTATCTCCGGCACCTTGCTCAATGTCATGAAGCAGAATGGCGGCACCTTTGGCGTGTCCACCATGTGCATTGGCCTTGGCCAGGGCATTGCCACCGTCTTCGAACGCGTTTAAGCGTTGCGTTGATGGAAGCCGGGGCCCAGTGCCCCGGTTTTTGTTTTTCTGAAGATTTATATTTTTTATTTTGCACGAGGGCCAGAACATGCAATTACAACCCGGGCTCTATCAGCATTACAAGGGACCGCAGTACCGCGTTTTCAGCGTGGCGCGGCATTCCGAGACGGAAGAGGAAGTAGTGTTCTATCAAGCCCTGTATGGCGATTACGGCTTTTGGGTGCGCCCCTTGAGCATGTTCCTGGAGTCGGTCGAGGTTGACGGCGAGCAGGTGCCACGCTTTGCTTTGGTGCAGGCCGAACCCAGTCTTTTTTCGCAGCCTTAAGCTGAGGTCGCGCAGAACCCTGCGCTTGACCTCACCTTGTTGCCACTATATATAGCGGTGCCGCGTCAGGCGCCAACCGCCTCTCACTTCTCGAATTCAGGAATTTTCCGATCCATGGGCAAATCGCTGGTCATTGTGGAATCCCCGGCTAAGGCCAAGACCATCAACAAGTACTTGGGTAACCAATACGTGGTGAAGTCGAGTATCGGCCATATCCGAGACCTGCCCACCAGTGGTTCGGCGAGCGCCGCCAAAGAGCCTGCCGCCAAGCGTGGCAAGGCGGCTGCTGGTGAAGCACCGGCGCTGTCGGCCAAGGAGAAGGCGCGCAAGCAGCTGGTCTCGCGCATGGGAGTCGATCCGGACCACGGCTGGAAAGCCAAGTACGAGATCCTTCCAGGCAAGGAAAAAGTCATCGAAGAGCTGCGCCGGCTCGCCAAGGATGCTGACACCATCTATCTCGCAACGGACTTGGACCGCGAAGGGGAGGCCATTGCCTGGCACCTGCGGGAAGCCATTGGTGGGGATGACAGCCGCTACAAGCGCGTGGTGTTCAACGAAATCACCAAGAAGGCGATCCAGGAAGCCTTCTCCCAGCCGGGCGAGCTGGATATCGATCGGGTCAACGCTCAGCAGGCGCGTCGTTTCCTCGACCGCGTGGTGGGTTACATGGTCTCACCGCTGCTGTGGGCGAAAATCGCCCGCGGCCTGTCTGCCGGTCGCGTGCAATCGGTGGCGGTGAAGCTGGTGGTGGAGCGTGAGCGCGAAATTCGTGCCTTCATCCCTGAAGAGTACTGGGAAGTTCATGCCGACCTCGGCACCGCCAAGGGCGCCAATGTGCGCTTCGAAGTGGCGCGGGAAAACGGCGAGGCCTTCAAGCCGCTGAACGAAGCCCAGGCCATGGCGGCGCTGGAGAAGCTCAAGGCGTCGACCTACACCATCGCCAAGCGCGAAGACAAACCGACCAGCAGCAAACCGTCGGCCCCCTTCATTACTTCCACCCTGCAACAGGCCGCAAGCAACCGCCTGGGCTTCGGGGTGAAGAAAACCATGATGATGGCCCAGCGTCTGTATGAAGCCGGCTACATCACCTATATGCGTACCGACTCGACCAACCTCTCGGCTGATGCCCTGACGATGGCGCGGACCTATATCGAAGAAGAGTTCGGCAACAAATACCTGCCGTCCTCGCCGAACTTCTACAGCAGCAAGGAAGGGGCCCAGGAGGCGCACGAAGCGATTCGTCCGTCCGACGTGAACACCCATCCAAGCAAGCTGTCGGGCATGGAGCGTGACGCCGAGCGCCTCTACGAGCTGATCTGGCGCCAGTTCGTGGCCTGCCAGATGCTCCCGGCGCAATACCTGTCGACCACCGTCAGCGTCGCCGCTGGCGGCTTCGAGCTGCGTGCCAAGGGCCGCATCCTCAAGTTCGACGGTTACACCCGGGTCATGCCGCAGATGAGCAAGCCGGGCGACGACGATGTCCTGCCGGACATGGCGCAGGGCGATGTGCTGAAACTGATCAAGCTCGATCCGAGCCAGCACTTCACCAAGCCGCCGGCGCGTTACTCCGAAGCCAGCCTGGTCAAGGAAATGGAAAAACGTGGCATCGGTCGTCCTTCGACCTACGCGGCGATCATTTCCACCATCCAGGATCGCGGCTACGTGGCGTTGCACAACCGTCGTTTCTATTCGGAAAAGATGGGCGACATTGTCACCGAGCGTCTGTCCGAGAGCTTCTCCAACCTGATGGACTACGGCTTCACCGCCGGTATGGAAGAGCACCTCGATGACGTGGCCCAGGGCGAGCGCGACTGGAAAAACGTCCTCGACGAGTTCTACGGTGACTTCAAGAAGAAGCTCGAAGTGGCCGAAGGCAGCGACAGCGGCATGCGCGCCAACCAGCCGGTGATGACCGATATCCCGTGCCTCACCTGTGGCCGTCCGATGCAGATTCGCACCGCGTCCACTGGTGTATTCCTCGGTTGTTCGGGTTACAGCCTGCCGCCGAAAGAACGCTGCAAGGCTACCGTCAATCTGGTGCCGGGCGACGAGATCGCCGCGGACGACGAGGGTGAATCCGAGTCACTGGTACTGCGCGGCAAGCACCGTTGCCCGATCTGCAGCACGGCGATGGACGCTTATCTGCTGGACGAGAAACGCAAGCTGCACATCTGCGGTAACAACCCGGATTGCGCGGGCTACGAGATCGAAGAGGGTAGCTATCGCATCAAGGGCTACGAAGGTCCGAGCCTGGAATGCGACAAGTGCGGCAGCGAGATGCAGCTCAAGACCGGCCGTTTCGGCAAGTTCTTCGGGTGCACCAACCCGACCTGCAAGAACACCCGCAAGCTGCTCAAGAGCGGTGACGCGGCGCCACCGAAGATGGATCCGGTGAAGATGCCCGAGCTGAAATGCGAGAAGGTCAACGACACCTACATCCTGCGCGATGGGGCATCGGGTCTGTTCCTGGCGGCCAGCCAGTTCCCGAAAAACCGTGAAACCCGCGCACCGCTGGTGCTCGAGCTGATCCCGCACAAGGACGAGATCGATCCGAAGTATCACTTCCTCTGCGAAGCGCCGAAGAAGGACCCGGACGGTCGCCCGGCGGTGATCCGTTACAGCCGCAAAACCAAGGAGCAGTACGTGCAGACCGAAGTCGATGGCAAGCCGACTGGTTGGCGCGCGTTCTACGACGGTGGTAGCTGGAAGGTCGAAGACAAGCGTTAAGGTCCGCATCGGACGCTTCTGAAAAGGCCGCGTAAACCTCTCAAGGGTACGCGGCCTTTCTTTTGGGCTTGCGGTGGGCTGGAGTGTTCCATGACACTGTAAGGCCAGCTTGCTGTATCTATTCGTTGTGGAGATTGCCGTCATGGCCCACGAACTCTATACCCGTACCAACCAGAAAATTTATTTCGCCGGCCTGTCGCTGGAAGCCTTGGCGCGAGCCGAAGCGGGCGGGGCAATGAATGCTCAGGCGCTGGTGCAGGCGGGACGAGAGTCAGTGTTGTTTCACCTGTACGGTGCGCTGCTTGGCTTGTGCCATGAAATCGCCGGCTTCTATCGCCTCCCACAGGCCAATGCGCCCCGCGCGGAGCTGCTGCTGACCCGTGAGGTGCTGGAAAGCATCGCCATCCCCGAGCTGGCCGAGCTGGTGGAGCTGGCCCATAACCCAGAGACCTGGCTGGCGAAGCTGCTGGCCGCCCATTCGGCGATGTTCCAGCCACCGCGGGTGCCGCATAAACCCAAGGGCGATGTCACCCAGCCGTTGATTGTCGCAGTGAACCTCGATGAAGAAGAGCAGGCACCGCAGCTGAGCCGGGAAGAGCTGGAGCAATGGCGTCAGAACCTCAAGGCTTTGGCGATTCGCTTCCGTGACGGCCTGAATGAGTGTTGAGCCGCCGCTAGCGGATATCTTCGAGTACGACCAATCATTCAAGGATGAGTAATGGCTTCAGCTACAGAGACGAATGCGCTGCCTGCGCTGTTCGATCGTGTCGATCGTCTGGCGGACGCGGCCGCTTCGTCCCGGGATCTGCTCAAGGCGGTGGAGCAGATTCGCGATTTTCCCGAACCTATTGTCCTTAGTCGTTCAGATCCCAATTCAAAAAAACTGGCCTGGTGCCTGTGCATTGCCGGAATACTGGTCTGGCCGTTGCTGATTCCCGGGATCTACCTGATGCGCCGGCGCGGCGCCAACCACTTCATTCATCCGGATGTGGTGAAGGCGCTATCGCAGAAGATCATTCGCAAAGCGGCTCTGCTCAGCGCTGGCGTAGATGATGCGTCGGCTTCGGGGGTTTTCACTCTGGCTGTGATGATGAATGAGTTTGCGCACTATCGTCGGGGTAACTATTCCCGTGAGCTCAAGAACACGCTGCTGGGCGTTTATAACGGTGCGGTGCACGATCTGCCTTACGCTTTCCACCATCTGCATTACGTCGATATGGAAACCTACGAAGTATCGGTTTCCGATGGCAAGGGCGGTTCTCGAAGGGAAACCAGAACCCGCTATGTTGGATATGACCGCTATAGCCTGGTGTTCGACTTTCCCTGGGCGGCCGAGGTTGCCGTTCGTGGTGACAAGCATCGAGCCATGGATCGCGAGCATCTCTACAAGACCACGACCCGGGAATTCAATTCTGCCTTCACCCTGACTGGCGCGACGGAGATGGCCTGCGCGACTTTCGCCACGCCGGTCACCGTGCTCAAGCTGCTGCAGATCGCCAAGGAGCTGAAAGACGTCAGTTTCGAGTTTTCCTCCCAGAGCCGCCTATGCGTGAGCTTCAACAATGATGATGTGGTCGGCATCGCTACCTCGGCGGTAAGCCTTGCGGAGCCGGTCGCCTTTCATGCCGGCTTGATGCAGGGGGCGACGATGCCGCGCCTGAGACCGGTGCTGGAGCTGTTGCACCAGTTTGCCGAGTTGCATGACGACAATTTCAATCTACCGAAGAAAAGAACGCAGGACATGGAGCAGTAAATGATCATCCTTCTTACAGCGATACTGGTGGCCTGGCTCCTCTGGTATTACTACAACAAGATTGTCGGCGCAGGGAACCGCGCTCAGCGCGCATGGGCCGATGTGCTCGTGTATGAGCGGCAGAAGATCAAGGTGCTGGATGCCCTGGAGGAACAGGCTTCCAGCTTCAAGATCTATGAAAGCAACGTGCTGGAGAAAGTGGTGGGCCTGCGTTCGGCCCTCGGAAGGTTGCCTGAGGCGGCCAGTGGGGAGGCGCTGAAGTCGACGCAGATGGCCACTAGGGAACTGGTGGGGGGGCTGAACATGGCCTTTGAGGCCTATCCGGAACTCAAGGCGGCGGGAATCGTCAGTGGGTTGATGAAGGAAATCGTCGAACAGCAGGCGAACATTGCAGCCGCCGTTACGGTCTTCAACCGGACCGTCGAGGAGTTCAATAACTGCATCCAGATGTTCCCCAGTTCGATGGTCAACGCGGTCATCAACAAGAAGCAGGCTATTACGCCGTTTTCCGATAAGGAAGCCGCCGCGAGTTTTGATTACAAGCCGAATTTCTGATGGCAAATGCCTGTTTGTAACGCCAGGCCAATAAAGAAAACCGTTTGGGCCCGCGCGAGGTCGGGGTGATGACTGATATAATCCCGGCCTTTCGTGGAGAACAGACCTTTATGCCAACGTCCTTTCTAGAAATTGTCGAATTGCCAGACGGTCGTATCGAGCTGCGCAGGGCCGAGGACGAGGGTTCTCTGGTCACTCTGGACTTTTCAGAGGATGCCAAAGCTTTCTTGCAAGGCCAGCATGTCGAGGTGGCCAAGGCCATGTTGAGCGTGGGTGTGCAGATGGCGGGTCGCCTGGTTGAAGGCGAATTGGAGAAAGAAGAGGGGCCACGGATTCTTCACTGAGTCCGTTTGTCGGTTTTTTTGCTGTCGTTCGTCGCCTCCTTCCGGCTTCTCAATCCTGGAGAAGCCTTGTGTCATTCAAGCGTGTCCATCGACGCTTCTAGCGGTCAGCCCAGACGAATATTCAGGCTTTGTGCGTCGCCCGTGCGGGCTGCGCTGATGAGCTGTTGACGGGCGCTGCTGTTCAACGGGTTGAGCCAGCTGACAACGGTGTGGCTGCGTCCCAGGCGCAGCGCCTCGCAAGCCAGTTGTTGCGCGCTTTGGGCGCCGCGCGGGTGCAGCAGCAGAATTCGTTCGCGGTTCAGGCCGGCATCGCGCAACCAGGCCTGGGTCAGGCTGGCCGGTGGGGCAATCAATGTCAGCCAGCGCGCATCCTGGTCCTGGCTCAGTTCCCTGAGGATGGGCGCCAGCAGGCTCAGGCAATTCCCAGCGGCACCGCGTAACGACAGTTCACTGAAGGCTTCCGGTTCGTTGCTCCAGGGCGATTCGACGACCTCTTTGAGGATAGGCGCCAGGGGTTGGGCCATGAACGCTTCGAACAGTGGCAGTTGTGCATGCTGTGGTGTGTGAGGGAACTGCATACAGCCTCCTTTAGCGGCGAATGACGCCGACACTCAAGCCTTCGATCACCAGGTCCTGATCTTTCAGGTTGACTTCGATAGGGGCGAACTCAGGGTTTTCAGCAATCAGCCAGACTTTGCTGCCTTCGCGCTTGAAGCGTTTCACGGTGACTTCGTCGCCAATGCGGGCGACGACGATCTGGCCGTTGCGGGCCTCGCGAGTGGTATGCACGGCCAGCAGGTCGCCATCGAAGATGCCGATGTCCTTCATGCTCATGCCGTGAACCCGCAGCAGGTAGTCGGCACGTGGATGGAAGAAGGCCGGATTGATGTTGCAGGACTCTTCGATGTGCTGCTCGGCGAGAATTGGAGCACCGGCGGCAACCCGGCCGATGATGGGCAGGCTGGAGTCGTCGGGCTTGGCTTCGAACCCCGGGATGCGAATGCCGCGGGAGGCGCCTGGAGTCATTTCGATTGCGCCCTTGCGGGCCAGCGCCTTGAGGTGTTCTTCAGCGGCGTTGGGCGACTTGAAACCCAGTTCCTGGGCGATTTCCGCGCGGGTCGGTGGGTAGCCGTTGTCTTCGAGGCAACGTTTGATAAAAGCCAGAATCTCAGCTTGGCGTGGCGTCAGTTTTAGCATATCGATCGCTCTGTCTTTTTATACAGTGACTGGAATTATATACAGTGAATGCCGCTTGGCAATCCTCCTTTTTCCAATCGCCGCTGGACGGTCGGGTCGCCGCTGCGCATGCCTGGTGTCGTGTGGCTGGCTACAGGAAGCGGCAGGTATGATTAAATAGCTGACTGACCGGCCGCAAAACGGACAGGCAGGCTTGACAAGGCTGGGGCTGAAACGTATGTTTCAAACAAGTGTTTGTCAGGCGGAGTAGCCATGGCCCAGTCGGAAACCGTTGAACGCATTCTCGATGCTGCCGAGCAGTTGTTCGCGGAAAAAGGTTTTGCCGAAACCTCATTGCGGCTGATCACCAGCAAGGCCGGCGTCAACCTGGCGGCGGTGAATTATCATTTCGGTTCCAAGAAGGCCCTGATCCAGGCGGTGTTCTCGCGCTTCCTCGGGCCGTTCTGCGTCAGCCTCGACCGTGAGCTGGAGCGGCGTTCGGCGAAGCCGGACAGCAAGCCAAGCCTCGAAGAGCTGCTGGAAATCCTCGTCGAGCAGGCTTTGGTGGTCCAGCCTCGCAGCGGCAACGACCTGTCCATTTTCATGCGCCTTCTGGGCCTGGCCTTCAGCCAGAGCCAGGGGCACTTGCGGCGTTACCTGGAAGACATGTACGGCAAGGTGTTCCGCCGCTACATGCTGCTGGTCAACGAAGCCGCGCCGCGCATCCCGCCGATCGAACTGTTCTGGCGTGTGCACTTCATGCTGGGAGCGGCGGCTTTCAGCATGTCGGGGATCAAGGCCTTGCGTGCGATTGCCGAGACCGACTTCGGGGTCAATACCTCGATCGAGCAGGTAATGCGCCTGATGGTGCCATTCCTTGCGGCCGGCATGCGCGCCGAAACCGGCGTCACCGACGATGCCATGGCCACGGCGCAGCTCAAGCCGCGCAGCAAATCGACTCCGGCGGTCGCCAAGGCCTGACCGTCCGGGTGGGCGCGGCAGCTTACATCCGCTAAGCTAGCCGCCCATGTCGACTCTCGTTTCCTACCTCTCTTCACACCTTTCGCCGATCGTCGCTTGCCGGGCCTTGCCGCCGGCAATGGACTCGTGCGTCCGCGCCACGCCAGCACCCTTTGCGGTGCCGTGCGCGCACTTTGTTACTAAGGAATTGCTATGACCACAGGCCTGCAAGGCTCCTTGATGGTGGATGTCGCCGGTACCTGGCTGACGGCTGAAGATCGCCAACTCCTGCGCCAGCCCGAAGTGGGTGGGCTGATCATCTTTGCCCGCAATATCGAGCATCCGCGACAGGTGCGTGAGTTGAGCGCGTCCATCCGGGCGATTCGCCCGGACCTGCTGCTGGCGGTGGACCAGGAGGGCGGTCGCGTGCAACGCCTGCGCCAGGGCTTCGTGCGGCTGCCGGCCATGCGCGCCATCGCCGACAATCCGAATGCCGAGTACCTGGCCGAGCAGTGCGGCTGGATCATGGCCACCGAAGTGCTGGCCGTCGGCCTGGACCTGAGCTTCGCGCCGGTGCTGGACCTCGATCATCAGCGCAGCGCCGTGGTGGGCACCCGTTCCTTCGAGGGCGACCCCGAGCGCGCCGCCTTGCTGGCAGGCGCCTTTATCCGTGGCATGAACAGCGCCGGCATGGCGGCCACGGGCAAGCATTTTCCCGGGCACGGCTGGGCCGAGGCGGACTCCCATGTGGCGATCCCCAATGACGAGCGCAGCCTCGACGAGATTCGCGCCAAGGACCTGGTGCCTTTCGCGCGCCTGAGCAAGCAGCTGGCGGCGGTGATGCCGGCTCACGTCATCTACCCTCAGGTCGATGCCCAGCCAGCCGGGTTCTCCCGCCGTTGGTTGCAGGAGATCCTGCGCGGTGAATTGCAGTTCGACGGTGTCATCTTCAGTGATGATCTGTCGATGGCCGGTGCTCATGTGGTGGGCGATGCCGCGAGCCGGATCGAAGCGGCGCTGTCGGCCGGTTGCGACATGGGCCTGGTGTGCAACGACCGGGCGGCGGCCGAGCTGGCCCTGAGCGCGGCCCAGCGTCTGAAAGTGACGCCGTCGGCGCGTATTGCGCGGATGCGTGGCCAGGCGTTTGCCTGCACCGACTATCGTCAGGATCCGCGTTGGCTGGCGGCGCTCGGCGTACTCAAAGATGCCCAACTGATCGATTAAGGGCTTTTGCGATGACGGTTTACGCGATTATCGGCGGTACCGGCCTGACCCGGCTTAAAGGCTTGAGCATTCACCAATCCTTGCCCCTGGATACGCCCTATGGCGCTCCGTCGGCGGATATCCAGAAGGGTGAATACGTCGGTCGCGAGGTGCTGTTTTTGGCGCGTCACGGTCATCCCCATCGCTTCCCTCCGCATCAGGTGAACTATCGGGCCAATCTCTGGGCGCTGAAGCAGGCTGGCGCCGAGGCGATTCTGGCGGTCAACGCGGTGGGTGGCATTCATCCGGCGATGGGCTCCGGGCATTTCTGCGTGCCGCATCAGCTGATCGACTACACCAGCGGTCGTGAGCACACCTATTTTGCCGACGACCTGGAGCAGATTACCCATATCGACTTCAGCTATCCCTACAGCGAGTCGCTGCGCCAGCAATTGATTGCCGCGCTGGCCGCCGAAGGCTGCGAATTCAGCAATCAGGGCGTGTACGCCTGCACCCAGGGGCCGCGCCTGGAAACCGTGGCGGAGATCGCCCGCTTGGAGCGTGACGGCTGCGACATCGTCGGCATGACCGGCATGCCGGAAGCGGCGCTGGCCCGTGAGCTGGAGCTGGATTACGCCTGCCTGGCGCTGGTGGTGAACCCGGCGGCAGGCAAGTCCGCGACGGTGATTACCATGGCCGAGATCGAACAGGCATTGGAGGACGGCATGGGCAAGGTGCAGGCGACGCTGGCGCGGGTCCTCGCGGCAAATCCGTAGCCGCTGCCGCAGGCTGCAATCGAGCGCGCAGCGCTCCCGCGGTATTTACGTCTGCTGCTCAGCCGATCGCAGGCTGCGCCAGCGGCTCCAGATCAGCGTCCGCCTTTCTTGTCGGGCAGCGGGGCGAAGAGGGCTTCAATGTCTTCGCTCTGCAGCTTCCAGTCCCCGGCCTTGCGCCCATCCAGTACGCCCGCAGCCAGGTCGGACTTCTCCTGCTGCAGGTGCTGGATTTTCTCTTCCACGGTGCCGCGGGCAATCAGCTTGTAGACGAACACCGGCTTCTCCTGGCCGATCCGATAGGCGCGGTCGGTGGCCTGGTTTTCCGTGGCCGGGTTCCACCAGGGGTCGTAGTGGATCACGGTGTCGGCTTCGGTCAGGTTGAGGCCGACGCCGCCGGCTTTCAGGCTGATCAGGAAGATCTGCAGCTTTCCGCCCTGGAAGTCCCTGACCGGCGTGCGGCGATCGCGAGTCTGTCCGGTCAGCAGGGCGTAGGCGACATTGCGGCGCTTCAGTTCGGCTTCGATCAGGCTCAGCATCGAGGTGAATTGCGAGAACAGCAGGATGCGCCGACCCTCGTCGAACAGTTCCTCGAGCATCTCCATCAGGCTGTCGAGCTTGCCGGAGGAGCTGCCTCGCGCCGGCACCGCGTCTTCGTTGACCAGTCGCAGGTCGCAGCACACCTGGCGCAGTTTCAGCAACGCTTCAAGAATGATGATCTGGCTGCGGGCCACGCCCTTGCGGGTGATCTCGTCGCGGACTTTCTTGTCCATGGCCAGGCGCATGGTTTCGTACACATCGCGCTGGGCTTCATTGAGCTCCACCCAATGGATGATCTCGGTCTTGGGTGGCAGCTCGGTGGCTACCTGTTCCTTGGTGCGGCGCAACAGGAAGGGCTTGATCCGCCCATTGAGGTGCTGCAGGCGCACTTCGCTGGCGTGCCTTTCGATCGGCACGCGGTAGTCGCGATTGAAGCTCTTCACGTCCCCCAGCCAGCCGGGCAACAGGAAATGGAACAGCGACCACAGCTCGCCCAGGTGATTCTCCAGCGGCGTGCCGCTCAGGCACAGGCGCTGCCGGGCATTGAGCGCACGCGCGGCCTGGGCCGCCTTGCTCGACGGGTTCTTGATGTATTGCGCCTCATCCAGCACCAGGACATGCAGGGGCAGGGCGGCGAGTTGCTCGACATCCTTGGGCAGCAGCGCGTAGGTGGTCAGGATCAGGTCGTAGTCGCTCAGCCGGGGGAAGTGCTTATGGCGGCCGGCGCCATACAGGGCCAGGACCTTGAGTTGCGGCGTGAAGTGCGCCGCCTCGTCGAGCCAGTTGGGGATCAGGCTGGTGGGCATCACCACCATGCACGGCCGATCCAGGCGCCCGGCGTTCTTTTCGCTGAGCACATGGGCCAGGGTCTGCAGGGTTTTGCCCAGGCCCATGTCGTCGGCCAGGATGCCACCGACTTCCAGCTGGCGCAGGGACTGCATCCAGCTCAGGCCTTCGAGCTGATAGGGGCGCAGCGTGGCGTTCAGGCCCGCCGGCGCGGGGGCCGAGTAGTCCTTGATGTCGCGCAGCCGCTGGGCGAAGGAACGGATGTGTTCGCCGCCTTCCCAGAGCAGGGGCAGGTCTTCCAGCGGATTGAGGCGGGTCGCGTCGGCACTGCTCAGGCGCAGTGTGGTTTCGCCGGGTTCCTGCAGATAGAACTCGCCCAGGGTGGCCAGCACCGGCTTCAGCCGGCCATAGGGCAGGGCCACTTGCAGGGGGCCGTTGGGCGAGTTGGGGCGCCCGGGAATGTTCACCAGGATCAGTTCGTCGTCGCGGCGTCTGGCCAGGCGTTCCGGGTTGAGGATCTCGGTGTGGGAGCGCATCAGGTTGAGCAGGATCGGCAACAGGCTCAGGCGCTCGCCGTTGACGATGATGCCCAGTTCCAGGTCGAACCAGTCGCGCCCCGGCGCTTCGTCCACCGTGGCGTACCAGTCGTCCACGGCGGTCAGGTCGAAGCCGAAGTCGTCGTCGATCTGCAGCTCCCAGCCCTGGGTGCGCAGCTTGGGCAGTTCGTTGAGGGTGAAGGTCAGCCAGGCGCTGTCGTTGACCATTTCATACAGCTCGCCGGCGCTTTCCGGCAGGGCCTTGCTTTGCCGGGTGGCGATCTTGAAACCCAGCGCTCGCAGCTGTTCGCGATAGCGTTGTTCGACTTCCGGCTGGCGCTTGATGCGCAGGGTCTGGTGTTCCTGGCGAATCACCACGTCGGCGTTCTTCTGCCCGCTGACGTATTCCTCCAGGTAGCTGAACGACAGTGCGGCACGGTGCTGGATGTAGCGCTGCATCTTGCCGTTGCGCGGTTCGAAGGCGCTGAACTCGATACTGGCCAGCCACAGCCGGGGCACCGGTTGCACGTTGTCGACGATCTGTTGCGGCAGCGGGGCGGGGCTGCGGTTTTCCAGGACGGCCTGGAGTTTTTCCAGCAGCTCGGCGTCTTTCGCCGCCGCCGGGTAGGCCAGGGTCTCCTCGATTTTCAGCAGCACCGCGGCAATGTGTTTGCAATTACTGCGCACCGGGCAGGTGCAGGAAGCTTCGACCATCAGCAAGGTGTTCTTGGCCGACTCGCGCAGGCTGATGGTCTGTCGATAGACGTTGCCCCCCGAACCCTCGCAACTGGCGGTGATGACGCTGTCGCCGGCCTGGACGATCCTGACGCGGTTCTCCAGGGCGTAGCGGCGGCCACGCTCCAGGGCTTGTTCCTTGAATCGGCTGACCCAGGAAGGTGCCAGGGGTTTGGTCAGGGTCGGGGGCATAGGGACTTCTGTCAGTCCACGATTTCAGGCGGCGCCTCGCGCGGCGTGGGGGCCGACAGCGAGGTGATCTTGATCAGCAGGGCCAGGTGGCCGTTGTCGAGGTAGTTGAGCTGGCCGTTCTTGGTGTGGCTTTCCTGTTTCAGGCGTTCGCTGGCGGTCACCAGGCCGTTGCTGTCGATCCGGTTGACCCAGAACTGCGCATCCACATCGGTGAAGCGCCCGAGCTTGAGGGTCAGGGTGCCCTCGATCGGGAACTGGCCGAACTGTTCCTGGCCCTCGCTGACCGCGACTTTCACCGGGTTTTCGTCCAGCGCCTGTTGCCAGGCCTTGTGCATCAGCACGCTGTAGTCACCGCTGGCGGTGAGTTTCTCGACCACGCCACCCAGCGCCGGGGTGCGCTGGCTGTCGGCGCCCAGGCGTTGGGCGCCGGCGGCCCAGTCTTCGGGGGCGGCGCGGCTGACGATGGCGGGAACCGCGTTCTGCCGGACCAGAATCATTTCGACCTGATACATGTCGGCAAACGCCGAGGGAGCGACCAGGGTCAGAAGCAAGGTCAGTGAGCGAAGCAGGCGCATGGGGCGTCCTTCAAGCAGTTTTCGGGGTGAGGCGCTCGAACAGCGCCTCCAATGTGTTGAAGCGTTCTTCCGGGCGTTCCATCGGCACCATGAATTTGAACAGCGTGGCGCCTTCAAATTTGTAGCGATTGGGTTGGCCCTGGATGAGTTTGATCAGCGCCAGCGGGTCCACCGGGGTATCGGCGGCGAACTCGAGACGACCGCCCTGCGGGCCGCCGTCGACCTTCTTGATGCCCAGTTGCTCGGCCTGCAGTTTCAGCAGGGTCAGGCGTACCAGGTTCTTGGTCGGTTCCGGCAGCAGGCCGAAGCGGTCGATCATCTCCACTTGCAGGTCCTTCAGGCCGTCCTCGTCGGTGGCCGAGGCGATGCGCTTGTACAGGATCAGTCGCGCATGCACATCCGGCAGGTAGTCTTCGGGAATCAGTGCCGGCAGGCGCAGGTTGATTTCCGGACCGCCACCCAGGGGCTGGTCGAGGTTCGGCTGCTCGCCCTTGCGGATGGCTTTCACCGCGCGCTCGAGCATCTCCATATAAAGGGTGAAGCCCACCGCCTGGATCTGCCCGCTTTGACCATCCCCCAGCAGTTCGCCGGCGCCGCGGATTTCCAGGTCGTTGGTGGCGAGCACGAAGCCGGCGCCGAGGTCCTGGGTGTTGGCGATCGCCTCCAGGCGCTTTTCCGCGTCCGGGGTGATCTGCTGGCGCGGTGGCGTCAGCAGGTAGGCGTAGGCCTGGTGGTGACTGCGACCGACCCGGCCGCGCAACTGGTGCAGCTGGGCCAGGCCGAACTTGTCGGCGCGCTCGATGATGATGGTGTTGGCGCTCGGCACGTCGATGCCGGTCTCGATGATGGTCGAGGCGATCAGCACGTTGAAGCGCTTGTGGTAGAAGTCGCTCATCACCTGTTCGAGTTCGCGTTCGCGCATCTGCCCGTGGCCGATGCCGATGCGCGCTTCCGGCACCAGTTCGGCGAGGTCGGCGGCGCATTTCTCGATGGTCTTCACATCGTTGTGCAGGTAGTAGACCTGGCCGCCACGCAGCAGCTCGCGCAGCAGGGCCTCTTTGACCGTGCTCTTGTTCTGCTCCATGACGAAGGTGCGCACCGACAGGCGTCGGGCCGGTGGCGTGGCGATGATCGACAGGTCGCGCATGCCCGACACCGCCATGTTCAGCGTGCGCGGAATCGGCGTCGCGGTCAGGGTCAGGATGTCGACCTCGCTGCGCAGGGCCTTGAGCTGTTCTTTCTGGCGCACGCCGAAGCGGTGCTCTTCGTCGATGATCACCAGCCCGAGATTCTTGATCTTCACATCGTCCTGCAGCAGCTTGTGGGTGCCGATGACGATGTCGATCTTGCCTTCGGCCAGGTCGGCCACCGCAGCATTCACTTCCTTGGCGGACTTGAAGCGGCTCATCACTTCCACGGTCACCGGCCAGTCGGCGAAGCGGTCGCGGAAGCTGTTGTAGTGCTGCTGGGCGAGCAGGGTGGTGGGCACCAGGATCGCCACTTGCTTGCCGCCGTGCACGGCGATGAAAGCGGCGCGCATCGCCACTTCGGTCTTGCCGAAGCCGACGTCGCCGCAGACCAGGCGGTCCATTGGCTTGGCCGCGAGCATGTCCTCGCGCACCGCTTCGATGGTGGTTTGCTGGTCGGGGGTTTCTTCGAACGGGAAGCCGGCGCTGAAGGTGGCGTAGTCGGCTTTCGGGTCGGCGAAGGCATAACCTTCGCGGGCCGCGCGGCGGGCGTAGATGTCCAGCAGTTCGGCGGCGACATCGCGCACCTGTTCGGCGGCCTTGCGCTTGGCTTTCTGCCAGGTTTCCGAACCCAGGCGGTGCAACGGCGCCAGGGCGTCGTCGCTACCGGTGTAGCGGGCGATCAGGTGCAGGTTGGCCACCGGCACATAGAGCTTGGCGCCCTCGGCGTATTCGAGGGTGAGGAATTCGGCGGCCTGGTTGTCGATTTCCAGGGTGGCCAGGCCCAGGTAGCGGCCCACGCCATGATCGATATGCACCACCGGCGCGCCTTCGCGCAGCTCGGTGAGGTTCTTGATCACTGCATCGTTGTTGGCGTCGGCGCGTTTCTCCCGGCGCCGGCGCTGCATCACGCGCTGGCCGAACAGCGGGCTTTCGGCCACCAGCGCCAGGGCCGGATCGTCCAGCAGCAAGCCTTCGTCCAGCGGTGCGATGGTGATCGCCAGGCGATCCTTGCCCGCGACGAAGTCCGGCCAGCTGTCGACGGTCTTCGGCCGCAGCTTCAGGCGTTCCAGCAACTCCAGCAGCACCTCGCGGCGCCCGGCGGATTCGGCGGTGAACAGCACGCGTCCGGAGAACTCATCGAGGAAATTCGCCAGGGCCGCCAGCGGCTGATTGGCCTTGGCTTCAATGGCGAGGTTGGGCAGGGGCTGTGCCGGGAAGCGCTCGCGGCCGCCACCGGCCTCGATGTCCTGCTGGCTGGCGACCACCCGCGGCCAGCTTTTCAGGCGGGCGAAGCAGTCTTCCACCGGCAGGAACAACTCGGCGGGTGGCAATAAAGGACGGGACGGATCGACGCGGCGTTCTTCGTAACGGTTGCGCACGTCGTTCCAGAAGTTTTCGGCCGCCTGCTCGATGCCCGGCAGGGAAAACACCTGGGTGTCCTGGGGCAGGTAGTCGAACAGGGTCGAAGTGTCTTCGAAGAACAGCGGCAGGTAATACTCGATACCGGCCGGAGTGATCCCGCTGCTCAGGTCCTGGAAGATCGGGCAGCGGCGGAAATCGACGTCGAAGCGTTCGCGGAAACGGGCCTTGAAGCGGGTGACGGCTTCTTTTTGCAGCGGGAATTCTTTCGCCGGCAGCAGGCGCACCGAATCGACCTTGTCGATGGAGCGCTGGTTTTCCGGATCGAAGGTGCGCAGGGTCTCGATTTCATCGTCGAACAGGTCGATGCGATAAGGCAGTTTGCTGCCCATCGGGAACAGGTCGATCAGGGCGCCGCGCACCGCGAACTCGCCGTGCTCGTAGACCGTGTCGACACAGCGATAGCCGCTGGCTTCCAGGCGAGTGCGCATCTGTTCGACATCCAGCTTCTGACCGATGTCCAGCACCAGGCTGCTGCCCAGCAGGAACTTGGTCGGCGCCAGGCGATGCAGGGCCGTGGTGATCGGCACCACCAGCACGCCATGCTCCAGCTCCGGCAGCCGGTACAGGCTGGCGATCCGCTGGGAGATGATGTCCTGGTGCGGCGAGAACAGGTCGTAGGGCAGGGTTTCCCAGTCCGGGAAATGCAGCACGGGCAAATCCGGGGCGAAGAAACTCAGCTCCTGCTCCAGCCGTTCGGCACTTTGGCTGTCGGCGGTCAGCAGCAGGGTGAAGCGCTTGGCGGCGCTGGCAGCCTCGGCAATGGCGAGGCTGAGGGCGGCACCGGGCAGATTGCCCCAGTGCTGTTTGCCGGCGGCGGCAGGGAGTTGCGGTAGACGCAGAACGGGCACGGAAGGTTGAGCTCCAGCGTTGCGACAAAGTCGGTAATTGTAGCGGTCCGGCGTACCGGCTGTCAGTTGCTGATGTGTCTATTACGCGGTTGCGGAAAATGTAGTGGTTATGACAAAAAAACGCGTTTCTTGGCGGGAAATGTAGTGCCGAATCGGGGCGGTGTTACGGAGGGTTACAGACAACGCTGGGATACCGCGCAAAATGAGGCCTTTCTGGAACCCGCGTATTTACTGGGCTGGAGCGGGGTGTGTTTTTTCCGGATGGGTTTTTGTTACGTTCCGCGCGACAGGCGCGCATTGCTACGCAGGGGACTCGGCTGCATAATGTAGCCCCTTTTTTCAGCCCCTACATGTGGAAGGTTCCCGTGACTCAGAAGCCCGACCAGTGTCTTGGTGAATGGATCGACCGTGAAGCGCTCGCAGAAGCGATGATTCCGCTTATCGGTCAGCTCTACCGCAATAACAATGTGGTGAGTTCGATCTATGGCCGCAGCCTGATCAACCAGTCTGTCATCGCGATTCTCAAAGCTCACCGCTTTGCTCGCCATCGCTCTTCCGACGATAGCGAACTCTCCGTCCACGAAACATTCCCACTGCTCAAGGCCATGAGCGAGCTCAAGCTCGGCGCGGCTTCGGTGGACCTGGGCAAGTTGGCGTTCAAATTCCGTAACGAAGGCAATGGCCGCACCGCCGAGCAATTCGTTCGCGAAGAACTGGCTGACGTGGTTGGCCAGCAAAACGCTTCGCCCCGCAAAGGCACCGACGTGGTCCTGTACGGCTTCGGTCGTATCGGCCGTCTGCTGGCGCGCATCCTGATCGAGAAAACCGGTGGTGGCGACGGCCTGCGCCTGCGCGCCATCGTGGTGCGCAAAGGCGCCGAAAACGACCTGACCAAGCGCGCCAGCCTGCTGCGTCGCGATTCGGTGCACGGTTCGTTCAACGGCACCATCACCATCGACGAAGCCAACAACACCATCACCGCCAACGGCAACCTGATCCAGGTTATCTACGCGAAGAACCCGACCGAGGTGGACTACACCCAGTACGGCATCAAAGACGCGCTGCTGGTGGACAACACCGGTGTATGGCGTGACGCCGACGGTCTGGGTCAGCACCTGGCCTGCCCGGGTATCGACCGTGTCGTTCTGACCGCGCCTGGCAAAGGCAAGCTGAAGAACATCGTTCACGGTATCAACCACGCCGAAATCACCGCTGACGACAAGATCGTTTCCGCCGCTTCCTGCACCACCAACGCCATCGTGCCGGTGCTCAAGGCCGTGAACGACAAGTTCGGCATCGTCAACGGTCACGTCGAAACCGTTCACTCGTACACCAACGACCAGAACCTGATCGACAACTTCCACAAGGGCGATCGTCGTGGCCGTAGCGCCGCGCTGAACATGGTAATCACCGAGACCGGTGCTGCCACCGCTGCCGCCAAGGCCCTGCCTGAACTGGCCGGCAAGCTGACCGGTAACGCGATCCGCGTTCCGACGCCAAACGTGTCGATGGCCATTCTCAACCTGAACCTTGAGAAAGCCGCTACCCGTGAAGAGATGAACGAGTACCTGCGCTACATGGCGCTGCACTCCGACCTGCACAAGCAGATCGACTTCGTCAATTCCCAGGAAGTGGTTTCCACCGACTTCGTGGGCTCGCGCCACGCCGGTGTGGTGGACGCTGAAGCGACCATCACCCAGGATAACCGCGTTGTTCTGTACGTCTGGTACGACAACGAATTCGGTTACAGCTGCCAGGTGGTTCGCGTGATGGAAGACATGGCCGGTGTGAACCCGCCTGCGTTCCCGCGCTAA
This sequence comes from Pseudomonas sp. FW305-25, assembly GCF_017351415.1. NCBI lineage: Bacteria > Pseudomonadati > Pseudomonadota > Gammaproteobacteria > Pseudomonadales > Pseudomonadaceae > Pseudomonas > Pseudomonas sp. FW305-25. Next base: position 330,947 of record NZ_JACNDE010000001.1, read on the forward strand.
GCCTTAGCCACAAACAAAAACGCCCCGACTTGTCGGGGCGTTTTTGTTTGTGGCGTTTGATGGCTGGAGGGATGAGTTGATTGGGCGGGCCTTTTCGCGGGCAAGCCTCGCTCCTACGGGGCGTATGCGATTTCAGAACTGACGCATAACCTGCAGGAGCGAGGCTTGCCCGCGAAGACGGTCGATCAGGCGCCACCCACTACTGATGCCTGCGCGGTGCGCAGTTCATGCTTGTTGCCGCGGAACAGCACCAGGGTCGCGATCAGGCCCAGCACCGCTGCGCCGCTGAGCCAGATCCCCGGCGCCGCCTTGTTGTCCAGCGCATGGATCAGGTAGGTGCAGGCCGCCGGCGTGAAGCCGCCAAAGGTGGCGGTGGCCAGGCTGTAGGCCAGGGAGAAGCCGGTGGTGCGCACTTCAACCGGCATGATTTCGGTGAGAGCCACCACCATGGCGCCGTTGTACGAGCCATAGAGGAAGGACAGCCACAGCTCGACGATCAGCAGGTGGCTGAAACTCGGGTTGGCCACCAGCCAGGACAGGGCCGGGTAAGCTGTGAGGATCGCCAGGACGGTCGCCGCCAGCAGCAGCGGCTTGCGCCCGACCTTGTCCGATACGGCGCCCATCACCGGCAGCCAGAAGAAGTTCGACAGGCCGATGCACACGGTGACCAGCAGAGCGTCCAGGTCTGACAGCTGCAATTCGGCCTTGCCGAAGGTCGGGGTGTAGGCGGTGATCAGGTAGAAGGACACAGTGGTCATCACTACCAGTGCCATGCCGGCCAGGACGATGCCGAAGTTCTGGCCGATGGAGCGGATGATTTCCCGCAGGGTTGGGCGGTGCTTGCGTGCCTGGAACTCCGGGGTTTCTTCCAGCGAACGACGGATCATGAAGATCGCCGGCACTATCATGCAGCCCACCAGGAACGGCATGCGCCAGCCCCAGTCGCCCATTTGTTCCGGGCTCAGCCAGTGGTTCAGGCCAACGCCCAGCAGGCCAGCGAAGACCACGGCGGCCTGTTGGCTCGCCGATTGCCAGCTGACGAAGAAGCCCTTGCGGCCCGGGGTGGAGATTTCCGCCAGGTAAACCGAGACGCCACCCAGTTCCACCCCGGCAGAGAAGCCCTGCAGCAAGCGGCCGAGCAGCACCAGCAACGGCGCGGCGACGCCGAGGGTGGCATAACCCGGGACGCAGGCGATCAGCACGGTGCCCGCGGCCATGAGTAGCAGGGTGATGATCAGGCCCCGGCGCCGGCCATGACGGTCGATATAAGCGCCAAGAAAGATCGCACCCAGAGGGCGCATCAGGAAGCCAGCGCCGAAGGTCGCCAGCGACAGCATCAATGACGCGAAAGCACTGTCGGCAGGGAAGAAGGTCTTGGCAATGGCCGTGGCGTAAAAGCCGTAGACCATGAAGTCGAACATCTCCAGAAAGTTGCCGCTGACAACGCGAAAGATCGCCTTGCCTTTGCCCGTGGTCGTGGACATTTTATTCACTCACTTTGGCTATTTTGTTAGCGATCCCTGGTCGTTATCCATCCTGGCTGCACGGTCTGGGGCGGCTAAGCCGCAGGCCAGACAGTTTGTAACAATATGTGTATGAGTCTGCCGAGGCAACAAAAACTCTTAGCTTGCTTGCTAAGTAGATGGACGGCTCGGGATTTATTGCCAGCCGGTTCGCGGAATGACCCCGCAGGAGCGAGCTCGCGATGAGCCGGGTTCGGCCTGCATCAAATCCGCGCTGGCTGCCGCATAATGGCCCGCCCTGGTCGGACGAAACCGAGAGGGAAATCGATTGTCGGGAGGCGAAGTCTTGCTGGGTGGATCTTGGGTGCGAGGGTGGCTTCCTGTCGTTCTGGCAATGGCCCTGGCCGGATGCGGCCGGGGCGATTCGCTGGAAAGCTTTGGCGGCCCGACCATGGGCAGCACCTACTCGATCAAGTACGTGAGGCGGGCAGGGCTGGCCGCGCCGAGTGAGGTGCAGGCCCAGGTCGAGCGGATACTTGCGCAGATCGACCGGCAGATGTCGACCTATCGCAGCGACTCGGACATCGAGCGCTTCAACGATCTGCCGGCCAATAGCTGCCAGGCGATGCCGGCGGCGGTCCTGCGATTGATCGAGGTTGGCCAGCAGCTGTCGCGGGACAGCCAGGGCTCCTTCGATCTGACGGTCGAGCCGTTGCTCAACCTCTGGGGCTTCGGTCCGCAGGGGCGCGGGGAGGCGGTGCCGAGCGATACGGCGCTGGCGCAGGTGCGGCAGCGAGTCGGCTATACCCATTTGCGTATCGAGGGCGACCAGCTGTGCAAGGACGCCGCGGTCGAGGTGGATTTCAACAGCATCGCCGCCGGTCATGCGGTGGACCGGATTGCCGCCAGGCTCGCGGAAATGGGCATCGACAGTTACCTGGTCGAAGCCACTGGCGAACTCAAGGCAGTCGGCAGGAAACCCGACGGTTCGGCGTGGCGCATTGCCCTGGAGGAGCCGCGGGACGATCGACAGCTGGCCGAGCGGGTCATCGCCGTCGATGGTTATGGGGTTTCGACTTCCGGCGACTACCGCAATTATTTCCAGCGCGACGGACAGCGTTATTCCCACACCTTCGACGCCCGCACCGGCAGGCCTGTCGAGCATGGGCTGGCTTCGGTCACGGTGATTCATCCCGCGGCCGTGATGGCCGATGGTCTGTCGACCCTGCTGCTGATCCTCGGTCCCGAGCGCGGTTGGGATTACGCGGAAAAACACGATATCGCCGTATTTTTTGTGATTCGCGCCGATACAGGCTTCGTCACACGCAGCAACCGCGCGTTTGATCGCCTGTTTGCCGGACAAAAGCAGTAATCTTGCGCGGTGCCGCGGCGCGATGTCGCAGGCAAAAGTAGCCGGCGACGCGACCAAGGGTTAATGTGCGCGGCGTTGACGCTTCTATAGACTGTGCCCGGGTTCGTAACCGAGCCAAATTGATCCTTCATGCCGCTGGCCGCGGCATGATTTAGCCGCAGGTGCCACATCGGGTGCCGCGGCCTGTTCTGAGGAGTACGCATGGCTGTCTACAACTACGACGTAGTGGTGCTGGGTTCAGGCCCCGCTGGAGAAGGTGCGGCGATGAACGCCGCAAAAGCTGGGCGCAAGGTAGCGATGGTCGATAGCCGTCGCCAGGTCGGTGGTAACTGCACCCACCTGGGCACCATCCCGTCCAAGGCCTTGCGTCACTCGGTCCGGCAGATCATGCAGTTCAACACCAACCCGATGTTCCGGGCCATTGGCGAGCCACGCTGGTTCTCGTTCCCCGACGTATTGAAAAGCGCCGAGAAGGTCATCTCCAAGCAGGTCGCCTCGCGCACCGGCTACTACGCGCGTAACCGGGTCGACGTGTTCTTCGGCACCGGCAGCTTCGCCGACGAGCAGACCATCGAAGTGGTCTGCGCCAACGGCGTGGTCGAGAAGCTGGTGGCCAAGCACATCATCATCGCCACCGGCTCTCGTCCGTATCGCCCGGCCGATATCGATTTCCACCACCCGCGTATCTACGATAGCGACACCATCCTCAGCCTCGGCCACACTCCGCGCAAACTCATCGTTTACGGCGCTGGCGTGATCGGTTGTGAATACGCCTCGATCTTCAGTGGCCTGGGGGTACTGGTCGAACTGGTGGACAACCGCGGCCAGTTGCTGAGCTTCCTGGACTCCGAGATCTCCCAGGCGCTGAGTTACCACTTCAGCAACAACAACATCACCGTGCGCCACAACGAGGAATACGACCGCGTCGAAGGCCTCGACAATGGCGTGATCCTGCACCTCAAGTCGGGCAAGAAGATCAAGGCCGACGCCTTGCTCTGGTGCAATGGCCGGACCGGCAATACCGACCGGCTGGGCATGGAAAACATCGGGGTCAAGGTCAACAGCCGTGGCCAGATCGAGGTGGACGAGAACTACCGCACCTGCGTGCCGAACATCTACGGCGCCGGCGACGTGATCGGCTGGCCGAGCCTGGCCAGTGCCGCCCATGACCAGGGGCGTTCGGCCGCCGGCAGCATCGTCGACAACGGCAGCTGGCGCTTCGTCAACGACGTGCCGACCGGGATCTACACCATTCCGGAGATCAGTTCGATCGGCAAGAACGAGCAGGAACTGACCCAGGCCAAGGTGCCGTACGAAGTGGGCAAGGCTTTCTTCAAGAGCATGGCCCGCGCGCAGATCGCCGGTGAGCCGCAAGGCATGCTGAAGATCCTGTTCCACCGCGAAACCCTGGAAGTCCTGGGCGTGCACTGCTTCGGTTACCAGGCTTCGGAGATCGTGCACATCGGCCAGGCGATCATGAACCAGCCGGGCGAACTCAATACCCTGAAGTACTTCGTCAACACCACGTTCAACTACCCGACCATGGCCGAAGCCTATCGGGTAGCCGCTTACGACGGCCTCAACCGGCTTTTTTGAGCGACTCCGGCCGGTGGCCTGAGCCGGCCGGGGAGACCGATTTCAGTAACTCTCGAGCGTGGCGCTGGCCAAACCGGGAAAGTCTGTAATCAGGCTGTCTACGCCGAAGTCGGCGAGCCTGCGCATCAGCGCAGGCTCGTTGACTGTCCATACCGACACATGCAAGCCCTGACGCTGCGCCCGTTGCAGCCGCTCGGGGGTGCAGAGTGTCCAGTTCAGCGCCAGAATCTCGCAGCCGTAGCTTTGCGCGACCTTCAACGGGTCGAGCCAGGCGTATTCGGCGACCAGCCCGCGGGACAGATCCGGGGTCAATTCGACAGCCGCCTTGAGCACTTCCCGTGAGCTGGAGGTGACGGTGACCTTGTCCAGCAGGCCGAAACGCTGCGCCATCTCGCGAATCGCCAGCACCGTGGTGGCGGCACGAGTGCGCGAAGCGCTCTTGACCTCCAGCTGCCAGTGCTCGAAGTCGCATTTTTCGAACAGTTCTTCCAGGCGCGGGATCGGGCAGGGCGTGACCCAGCCCGGGCCGCCCTTGCGAGCGTCATAGGACACCAGTTCTTCGGCGCTGTGTTCGACCACCTTGCCGCGGCGGTCGGTGGTGCGCTTGAGGGTCGGGTCGTGGATCACCATCAACTCGCCGTCCATGGACAGGTGCAGGTCCAGTTCGCAGCGGCGCACGCCATGCTTGAGGCACTGCTGGAAGCTGGTCAGGGTGTTTTCCGGTGCTTCGCCTTTAGCGCCGCGGTGGCCATAAATCAGGGTCACGATTGCTCCTTCACGGAAATTTTTCCATTAGATGGTCAGTGCTGCGAGGTGGGGCCGCAGGTCAATCGGCTGCCGGGTCGTTCTGCTCTCGGGCCTGGCGACGTTCCTGGGCTTGCTTCTGCAGGATATAGCGCGCCAGCAACTGGCGTTGGGCGTCGGTCAATGATTCGAACTCGGTGCCGATTTCGAACGTGCCGAAACTGCGGGTTTCGCAATGGGTGACCTTGGCCCGCAACAACAGGCCCAAGGCCTGGGGCATCAGCAGCAGCTTGACCGCCAGGTGGGTGCCGGCCGGGTAGGACAGGTGATGTTCGAATTCGATGCCGCCTTCGGAGAGAATCACCCGCTGCGGCTCGCCGAACTTGCCGAGCACAGTTTGCGCCACCACCTGGCTGAGCAGGTCGATGCGCTTGTTCATGGACTTGAGGTAGTTGGCCAGGGTCCGGTCACGCTCGCTGACCTGGCGCAGCAGGTGCTGCGATTCGAATTCGCTCAGATGCAGTTCGCTGAGCAGGTTGAACAGCGGCGACGCATCCTGCAACACTTCCTTGCTCGCCGCTTCGTGGGCGGACAAGGGGCTAATTTCCAGTGCGATCGTGTCCTCGATACGGTAGTATTCGCGGCGATCTTCTTCATCTAATGTCGACATGGCGAACCCATGGTAGCGGCGGTGGTCTGAGTGTAAAGCTGCTTACCAGGACCCGCCACAAGGACGTCTTCTTTTCCTCCGAACAAGCCCCGACATGTTCAGACCTCTCTTCGTATTTATTGGCACGCGTTATACCCGTGCAAAGCGCCGCAATCATTTCGTGTCATTCATTTCCCTGACCTCGATGATCGGACTCGCCCTTGGCGTGGTCGTGATGATCGTCGTGCTGTCGGTGATGAACGGCTTCGACCATGAGATGCGCACCCGCGTGCTGGGCATGGTGCCCCACGCGACCATCGAATCCGGTGAGCCGATCAGCGACTGGCAAGGCCTGGCCGACAAGGTCAAGCAGAACCCCAAGGTGCTGGCGGTTGCGCCGTTCACCCAGATGCAGGGGTTGCTGACCAATAACGGCCAGGTGCAGAAAGTCCTGCTCAACGCCATCGATCCGGCCAAGGAACGCCAGGTTTCGATCATCGATAACTTCATGAAGCAGGGCAAGCTGGACGACCTGGCCCCCGGCAGCTTCGGCATCGTGATCGGCGACAAGGCCGCGACCAAGCTGGGGGTTGGCCTGGGCGACAAGCTGACCTTTGTCGCGCCCGAGGTCACGGTGACCCCGGCCGGGATGTTCCCGCGCATGAAGCGTTTTACCGTGGTCGGCATCTTCCATGTCGGCGCCGGCGAGCTGGACGGCTATCTGGGCCTGACCAACCTCGACGACCTGGGCCGCCTGCACCGCTGGAAACCGGACCAGGTGCAGGGCCTGCGCCTGAAGTTCGACGACCTGTTCCTGGCGCCACGCACCGCCTGGGAAATTGCCGAGCAACTGGGCGAGAACCAGTACTACGCCCGTGATTGGACCCGTACCCACGGCAACCTGTACCAGGCCATCCGCATGGAAAAAGCCATGATCGGCCTGCTGTTGCTGCTGATCGTCGCCGTGGCCGCCTTCAACATCATCTCCACCCTGGTGATGGTGGTGAACGACAAGAAGGGCGATATCGCGATCCTCCGTACCCTGGGTGCGACGCCGGCCAGCATCATGGCGACCTTCATGGTCCAGGGCACGGTGATCGGCGTGATCGGTACCTTGATCGGCGCCGTGGTCGGGATGTTCGCGGCGTTGAACGTGAGCGCGGCGATCTCCGCCCTCGAAGGCTTGATCGGGCACAAATTCCTCAATGCCGACGTGTACTTCATCGACTACCTGCCATCGCAACTGATGGCCGAGGATGTGTTGATGGTCTGCGGCGCGGCACTGGTCCTGAGTTTCCTCGCCACCCTGTATCCAGCCTGGCGTGCCGCGCGCACCCAGCCGGCGGAGGCGCTACGTTATGAGTGAGTTGGGCATGAGTGAAAAAGCAATTCTGAGCTGCCGCGACCTGGGCAAGTCCTACGAGGAAGGTCCGGAATCGGTGGTGGTGTTGTCCGGCCTGCAACTGGAGTTGCACCCGGGCGAGCGGGTGGCGATCGTCGGTACCTCAGGTTCGGGCAAAAGTACCTTGCTCAACCTGCTGGGTGGCCTCGACACGCCGACCAAGGGCAGCGTCTGGCTCGACGGCGAGGAGCTTTCGGCGCTGAGCGAGAAGGGCCGCGGCCTGCTGCGCAACCGCGCCCTCGGCTTTGTCTACCAGTTCCACCACCTGCTGCCGGAATTCACCGCCCTGGAAAACGTCTGCATGCCGCTGCTGATCGGCAAGACCGCGATCCCGGAAGCTCGTCAGCGGGCCACCGCCTTGCTGGAGCGGGTAGGGCTGGCCCATCGCCTGGAACACAAGCCGGCGGAACTGTCCGGTGGTGAGCGCCAGCGTGTGGCTATCGCCCGTGCCCTGGTCAACAAGCCAGGGCTGGTGATGCTCGACGAGCCGACCGGCAACCTCGACTCCCACACCGCGCAAGGCATCCAGGACTTGATGCTGGAACTCAGCACCTCGATGCGTACCGCGTTCCTGGTGGTGACCCACGACATGAACCTGGCTCGCCAGATGGACCGCGTCCTGCACCTGCAGGAAGGTTTCCTGACGCCCATCTGATTGGTCGCAACCCGGCGCCTGAAACAGGTGCCGGGTCTTTAATTTCCATACGGTGCCCCAGCGAATGTTCAGACCGTTATCGATCTTTATCGGCACGCGCTATACCCGCGCCAAGCGCCGCAATCGCTTTGTTTCTTTCATCTCCATGACCTCGATGATCGGCCTCGCCCTGGGCGTGCTGGCGATGATCGTGGTGTTGTCGGTGATGAACGGTTTCCAGCGCGAAATGAGCTCGCGCATCCTCGGCATGGTGCCCCACGCCACCATCGTCGGCGTCAAACCGATCGACGACTGGCAGCCGGTGGCCGCCGCAGCGATGAAAAATCCCGAGGTGACGGCCGCGGTGCCGTTCACCGAGATGGAAGGCATGCTCTCCTACAAGGGCTCGATGCAGCCGATCCAGATCAGCGGCATCGACCCGGCCCAGGAAGGCAAGGTGTCCATCGTTGCCCAGCACATCGTCCAGGGCCGTCTGGATGCCTTGAAGCCGGGCGAGTTCGGGGTGGTGATCGGTGAGATCACGGCACGGCGTTTCCGCCTGAATGTTGGCGACAAGCTGACCCTGATCGTGCCGGAAATCAGCTCCGCGCCGGGCGGCATCACCCCGCGCATGCAGCGCTTGAACGTAGTCGGCGTGTTCAAGGTCGGGGCCGAGCTCGACGGTTCCATGGGCCTGATCCATGTGGCCGATGCCGCCGAGATGCAGCACTGGCAGCCGAACCAGGTGCAGAGCGTGCGCCTGGCGGTCAAGGACCTGTACGCCGCGCCCAAGGTTTCCGGCGATATCGCGGCCAGCCTGGGCGCTGGCTTCAAGGCCGATGACTGGACCCACACCCAGGGCAGCCTGTTCAGTGCGATGAAGATGGAAAAGACCATGATCGGCCTGTTGCTCTTGATGATCGTGGCCGTGGCCGCGTTCAACATCATCGCCACGCTGATCATGGTGGTGAATGACAAGGGTGCGGACATCGCGATCCTGCGCACCATCGGCGCCACGCCACGGCAGATCATGGCGATCTTCATGGTCCAGGGTACGGTGATCGGTATCGTCGGCACCTTGATCGGCGGCGTGCTGGGGGTGATCGCGGCGTTGAACGTCAGTGCGCTGGTGGGTTGGCTGGAGCGGGTCAGCGGCCAGCACATCTTCAGTTCCGACGTGTACTTCGTCAGCAACCTGCCTTCCGAGCTGCAGGGCGGCGACGTGGCCCTGATCTGCACCGCGGGTTTTGTCCTGAGCTTCCTGGCGACCCTGTATCCAGCCTGGCGCGCGGCGAAGGTCGAGCCGGCGACTGCATTGCGTTATTCGTAATCTCGCTATCGCGAGCAAGTTCGCTCCTATGGGGGGAGCTTGCTCGCCAGCCCTGCGCTATTCCTGCCTCGGCAACTCAATCACAAAGCTCGTCCGGCCCTGCGCCGATTCGCAATGAATCTGCCCGCCATGGGCACGGATGATCGATTGGGTGATGGCCAGTCCCAAGCCCGCATGTTCACTGCTGCCTTCATGGCGCGCCGGGTCGACGCGGTAGAAGCGGTCGAACAGCCGTGGCAAGCGTTCAGGCGCAATGCCTTCGCCGGTGTTTTCCACCCGCAGGTATGAACCCTTGGCGGTCTCGCCAAGTCGCACCCGCACTTCGCCGCCGGCCGGGGTGAAGCGCAGGGCATTGTCCAGCAGGTTGGCAAGGGCGCGGCGCAACATGCTGCGGTCGCCCTGGATCTTCGCACTACCTTCGCGCCCCAGGGCGATACCGGCGTCTTCGGCCAGCGGCGTATAGAACTCCAGCAGCATGTCGGTTTCCTCTCCCAGCTCCAGGGCTTCGCGTTTCGGCGTCAGCAGGCCGTGGTCGGCCTTGGCCAGGTAGAGCATGTCGTTGACCAACTGGGCCATCCATTGCAGCTCTTCGAGGTTGCTGTGCAGGGCTTCGCGATAGTCTTCCAGCGCCCGTGGGCGGGTGAGGGTGACCTGGGTATGGGTCAGCAGGTTCGACAGCGGGGTGCGCAGTTCATGGGCGATGTCTGCCGAGAACGCGGAGAGGCGCTGGAAGGAGTCGTCCAGGCGCCCGAGCATGGCATTGAAGGCATGGGCCAGTTCGGCCAGTTCGCCGGGCATCTGCTGCTCCGGCAGGCGCTGGGTCAGGGAGCTGGCGGACACGCCCGCGGCGACCTCGCTCATCCGCCGCAGCGGACGCAAGCCGCTGCGCGCGGCCCAGGCCCCGAGCAGCGCGGTGGCCAGGGCCGAGAGGCCGACGGTCAGCCAGATCAGGTGCTGCATACGCTGCAGAAAGTGCTGGTGGTGGGTGATGTCGAGCATCAGGGTCAGCTCTGGCGAGCCGGCCTGGCCAGGCTCCAGGGCCGCACTGTAGACACGGTAGGCGGTGCCGTCATGTTGCAGACTGTGCAGTCCGCTCGGCTGGGCCGAAGTGGCCGGCAGTGCCTTGGCGCTGTCGAACCAGACGGCGCTGTCCGCCCCTGTGACCCGCAGCGTCAGGTCCGGTTGATGGCTGAGTTCATCCTGCAACTGCGCCTTGCGTTCGGCAAAGCGTTGCGGGGTGTCGGCGCCCTCCAGCGCACTGCGCATGGCGATGAGCTTGCCCTCCAGCAGTTGCTGGTCGAGTTCGATGAAGTGCGCCTCGCTGGCGCGGCTGAACAGCACCCCGGCGAGCAACGAAACCACCGCGGTGCAGCCGGCGAACAACAAGGCCAGGCGGCCGCTCAGGGACAAGCGGCGCATCAGGCCTGGCGCTCTTCGAGCACGTAGCCCATGCCACGCACGGTGTGGATCAGTTTGTTCGGGTAATCGTCATCGATCTTCAGGCGCAAGCGGCGGATCGCCACCTCGATGACGTTGGTGTCGCTGTCGAAGTTCATGTCCCAGACCTGGGAGGCGATCAGCGTCTTGGGCAGCACTTCACCCTGGCGCCGCAGGAGCATTTCCAGCAACGAGAATTCCTTGGCGGTGAGGTCGATGCGCTGGCCGTTGCGTTCGACCCGTCGGCGAATCAGGTCCAGGCGCAGGTCCGCCAGTTGCAGGGTGGTTTCCTGGGGCGTGGAGCTGCCGCGACGCAGCAGGCTGCGGACCCGGGCCAGCAGTTCGGAGAAGGCGAAAGGCTTGACCAGGTAATCGTCGGCGCCCAGCTCCAGGCCGTGGACCCGGTCTTCCACGGCATCGCGCGCGGTCAGGAACAGCACCGGTATCTCCAGCCCGGCGCCGCGCACGGCTTGCAGGATCTGCCAGCCATCGCGGCCCGGCAGCATCACGTCGAGAATCAACAGGGAATAGTCGCCGGTCAACGCCAGGTGTTGGCCGGTGGTGCCATCGGCCACCAGTTCGGCGTTGAAGCCTGCCTCGCTCAGGCCCTGGCGCAGGTAGTGGCCGGTTTTCGGTTGGTCTTCGACGATCAGCAGTTTCATGGGCGGCTCATGGCAAATGGAACGCGGGCTTTATACCCTGGGTGACGGCCGCAGGGCACAAGCTGACAAAGTTGTAATCTAGCAGTCAGCTGGCTGGCAGCGCTGCGGCCTTAGAGTTTCACACAAGCTGAACCTCATCTTGTTGGAGTGCGATTATGTTTTTGTCCAAGGGTGTTTTACCTCGTTCGTTGACGCTGGCCGCGTGTTTGCTGGCATTGGGTGCGCCGGCCTGGGCATCGCCGGCGCAGACCTACGATTTCGGTCAGGCGGCCTCGGCGGCCAAGGCCACGCGTACGGTGGAAGTGGTCATGAACGACATGTCCTACACCCCCAAGAGCCTGGACATCAAGGCTGGCGAAACCGTGCGTTTTGTCTTGATCAACAAGGGCCAGTTGCTGCATGAGCTCAATATCGGTACCGCGACCATGCATGCCGAGCACCAGCAGGAAATGCTGAAGATGCAGCAGAGCGGCATGCTCACGCCCACCGCGATGAAGAGCATGCCCGCCGGGGCCATGGATCACGCCGCCATGGGCCATGGCGCGATGCCCGGTATGAAGCACGATGACCCGAACAGTGTGCTGGTGGAGCCAGGCAAGACCGCTGAGCTGACCTGGACCTTCAGCAAGGCCGGCAGCCTGGAGTTCGCCTGCAATATCCCGGGGCACTATCAGGCAGGTATGGTCGGCAAGCTGACGGTCAGCCAGTAAGCGCCTGGGGCTCAAAGGCGGAGGCAAAGACTGATAGAATCGCCTGATTCTTCAGTCAGGTTTCCGCCATGCATCCCGCAGCCGAACATTCGCCGCTGGGCAAGTCCAGTGAATACGTCTCCACCTACACGCCATCCTTGCTGTTCCCAATCCCGCGGGCGGCAAAATGGGCCGAGCTGGGCCTGAGCGCCGACACCCTGCCTTATAAAGGCGTGGACTTCTGGAACTGCTTCGAGCTGTCGTGGCTGTTACCCTCCGGCAAGCCGGTGGTGGCCATCGCCGAGTTCAGCATTCCGGCGGACTCACCGAACATCATCGAGTCGAAGTCGTTCAAGCTGTACCTCAACTCGCTGAACCAGACCCCTTTCGCGGATCGCCAGAGCCTGGAGGAAACCTTGCGTGCCGACCTCTCTGCGGCGGCCGGCAAGCCGGTGGGCGTGCGCATCCGCAGCCTGGGCGAAGTGGAGGCGGAAGGTGTGGTGGCCTTGCCGGGTGCCTGCATCGATGAGCTGGATATCAGCGTCAGCAGCTATGAACACCCACGTCCGGAACTGCTGCAGTGCGACAGGTCGCGAATCGTCGAGGAGAGCGTGCACAGCCATCTGCTCAAATCCAATTGCCCAGTCACCAGCCAGCCGGACTGGGGCAGCGTGGTGGTGGAGTACCGTGGCCCGGCGCTGGACCACGCCAGCCTGCTGGCCTATCTGGTGAGCTTCCGCCAGCACTCGGACTTCCATGAGCAATGCGTGGAGCGGATCTTCCTCGACCTGCAGCGTTTGCTGCAGCCGGAGAAGCTGACGGTGTACGCGCGTTATGTGCGTCGAGGCGGCCTGGACATTAACCCGTACCGCAGCACCGAAACCGCGAGTTTCGCCAACTTCCGACTGGTTCGCCAGTAATGAAAAGCCCCGCTCTGGTAGTGGGGCTTTTTTGTCTGTAAGGGGTTAAATCCCCATGTTGCCGAGAGTTTGCACGATGTTGCGCAAGGTGCCGGCAATGGCGGGGTGTTCAAGCTCGAAGCGTTCGACGGCGAGGTTGACCCCGTCGGCCAGGCTGGTGTCCTGGGTGGCGTTTTCCAGTTTGAGCTCGAGCTCGATCTGTTGCATCAATTCCTGCAGATTGGCGCGTTCTGCTTCCGAAAGCGGTGGGTTCTGCTCCAATTGCTCGCGCAGGGTATTGAGCTGTTCTTGCAGTTCGCGGGCAGGCATGGCGTTCTCCCTTCATTGATAGGCACAGCCATGGACCGCGCCGATTCGCTAAAGGTCCATGTCTGAGCCTTAGCGTAATCCACTCGCGGGCAATGTGCATGATCTTGATCAAGTCAGGGTTTTTCACCTTTCTGGCGACGCTGGCTGATATCGGCCAGGCAGGTTGGCAGCTCGCCCAGATGGTCGATCACCGAGTGCACGCCGAGGCTGAATAGATGCAGGGTGGCCTTGCCGCGCTTGAGCTCGCGCTCCTGCTGGCTCAGCGCCTGCCATTGCGTCGGGCTCATGCCGCAGAGCGAACCGCAGGACGCCAGGCCGATGGTCCACAGGCCGGCGTTGAGGCCAGATTGCAGCAGGCGCGGTTCGCCGCTGACCAGCACGCAGCCGTCCAGCCGGCTGACATTCAGGGCCATCAGCGCCTGCCAGCAGGCATCGGGAGCCGGCCAGCGGGAGCCTGTGTTGGGGGAGGGGGTGACCCAGTCGGGTAGTGAACTTGCCAGGTGCTGGCTGAGGGGGGCGGGCAACTCGTCGAGCCAGGCGCAGGGCACGCCCTGGTGTTGCAGGCTGTGCAGAATGTCCAGGGCGCCGTGAGTGGCGTGGGCCTGTTCCAGGACCGGGTGGTCGGCGCTATGCAGGCGCATCCGCGCGCCGAAATCCACCAGGCAACCGCTGAGGCCAAAGAGCACGGCGGTCAAGGTGGGGGCGGATACAGGCAAGGCTTCGGCGTGAGGCATCGTGACGTCCCTGAAATACCTTGCAAGAGTATCGGCGACAGATGACCGTTGGATGACATCCCTGTGAACAGGCCATGCAAACGAGGGGGAGAGGGCGAAGCACTGCACCAGTGCTGCATAAATGGATATATCCGACTTATACTAGCGCGCTTACCGCCAGGGCATAGCGCCCGCGACAGTACAATCCAAGGAGTTTCTGCTATGCGCTGGAGCAATCGTCTCGTTCAGCTTATGTGTGCCGGCATGCTGCTGGTGCCGGTTATGACCCACGCTGCGGAAGACGATCCGTGGGAAAGCATCAACCGCCCGATCTTCACGTTCAACGACACCATCGACACCTATGCGCTGAAACCTCTGGCGCAAGGTTATCAGGCAGTAACGCCGCAGTTTCTCGAAGACGGCATTCACAACTTCTTCCGTAATATCGGTGATGTCGGCAACCTGGCCAACGATATCCTGCAAGCCAAGCCCCATGCCGCTGCCGTCGACACCGCGCGGCTGTTGATGAACACCACCATTGGTGTGGCGGGTTTCTTCGATGTGGGCACCAAGATGGGCTTGCAACGTAACGATGAAGACTTCGGCCAGACCCTGGGTTACTGGGGCGTCGGCAGTGGTCCTTACGTGATGCTGCCGTTCTTCGGTCCGAGCACCCTGCGCGATGCGCCGGCCAAGTATGTGGACAGCTTCACCGACGGTTACCGTTATGTGAACGACGTGCCGGTGCGTAACAGCGTGTTTGCCCTGGAGGTCGTCGACACCCGCGCGAGCCTGCTGTCGAGCGAGAAGCTGATCAGTGGCGACAAGTACACCTTCATTCGCAATGCGTACCTGCAGAACCGCGAATTCAAGGTCAAGGACGGCAAGGTCGAAGACGATTTTTAAGCGACCTGTCCATGAAAAAGGCGGCCCTTGGGGCCGCCTTTTTTGTTGATCTTAGAATCAGTTCATCTTCAGGATTGTAAGGCCAAGTTTCTGGCCGTTGCCTTCCAGCTCGGTGACCCAGACCACTTCGGTGTCCGCTTCCAGTCCCCTGAGGGCGGCGTGCTCGGAGTCGATACGCACGCTGAGCAGGTCGCCGACCTTGAATGAGCGCGGAGCCTGAACCTGCATGCCACCGCTGGAAAGGTCGATGCAGACGGCCGCAATCACCTGGCCCTGGTGGATCAGCGTGACCTCTGCATCCACTCGCATGCGGATGTAATCGCGCTTTTCACTGTAGTCACGATCGTTTGGGCTCATAGGCTCCAACCTGCGTTTAAGTTGCGGATTTGCCTGTTCTTATAACTCCCGGTGATTTGAGGTGTAAAGACGTCCGGCGACCATCGGCATGAGCTTGAAACGCCCCGCGGATGGGAGTACCGTCTGCGCCTTAGAAGGGCACCTCTGATGGTCGAGCGTGCAGGGCTACGGGCCCTGACTCCATTTCCAGAGTGGCTAGAAAGCGAATCCAGTAGTGTGTGTCCAGGCCTCGTGCCCAGCCACCTACGCCAACCTAATTCTGGCGCCGTTTGCCCACATGCCAAAAACCAGTGCCACGCTGCTGATAATCGATGACGACGAAGTAGTGCGCGCGAGCCTCGCGGCCTATTTGGAAGACAGTGGCTTCAGCGTCCTGCAGGCCAGTAACGGTCAGCAGGGACTTCAGGTGTTCGAGCAGGAAAAGCCCGACTTGGTGATCTGCGATCTGCGCATGCCGCAGATGGGCGGCCTCGAACTTATCCGTCAGGTAACCGACATTGAACCGCAAACCCCGGTCATCGTGGTTTCCGGTGCCGGTGTGATGAACGATGCCGTCGAGGCCTTGCGCCTGGGCGCGGCGGACTACCTGATCAAGCCGCTGGAAGACCTCGCGGTGCTGGAGCACTCGGTGCGCCGGGCCCTGGATCGCGCGCGCCTGTTGCTGGAAAACCAGCGCTACCGGGAGAAGCTGGAAGCCGCCAACCGCGAGCTCGAAGCCAGCCTGAGCCTGCTGCAGGAAGATCAGAACGCCGGGCGCCAGGTGCAGATGAACATGCTGCCGGTGAGCCCATGGACCATTGATGAGTTCAAGTTCGCGCACCAGATCATTCCGTCGTTGTACCTGTCCGGCGATTTCGTCGACTACTTTCGTGTCGACGAGCGCCGCGTAGCCTTTTACCTGGCGGATGTTTCCGGGCATGGCGCGTCTTCGGCCTTTGTCACGGTGCTGCTCAAGTTCATGACCACGCGCTTGCTGTTCGAGTCCAAGCGCAACGGCACTTTGCCGGAATTCAAGCCGTCGGAAGTCCTGGGCCATATCAACCGTGGCCTGATCAGCTGTAAGCTGGGCAAACACGTGACAATGGTCGGTGGCGTCATCGACGAGGAGACGGGCTTGTTGACCTATAGCATTGGCGGACACCTGCCATTGCCTGTGTTGTACACGCCAGACAGTGTGCGTTACCTGGAAGGGCGGGGTCTGCCGGTAGGCTTGTTCAATGAAGCCACCTATGAAGACCATATTCTGGAACTGCCTCCGAGCTTCAGCTTGACGCTGATGTCTGATGGCATTCTGGACCTTTTGCCGGAACCCACACTCAAAGAGAAAGAGGCCGCCTTACCTGAACGGGTGAGAACGGCCGGCGGCAGCCTGGATGGTCTGCGGCAAGTTTTTGGATTGGCCACGCTAGGGGAGATGCCGGATGATATCGCCCTGTTGGTGTTGAGCAGGAATCTTTAATGAGTACCGGTAGAATCCAGTTCGCCGAGCAGGACGGCACCTTTGTCCTGAAGTTTATCGGTGAAGTGCGCCTGACCCTGTGTTCGGCGCTGGATGCGACTATTGAGCGAATCTTCACGGCGCTGAACTTCTCGGCGATCGTGATCGACCTGACCGAAACCCGCAGCATCGACAGCACCACCCTGGGCCTGCTGGCCAAGCTGTCGATCCTGTCGCGGCAGAAGGTCGGCCTGTTGCCGACCGTCGTCACCACCCACGAAGACATCACCCGACTGCTGCAGTCCATGGGCTTCGATCAGGTGTTCAACATCGTTGACCGTCCGATCCCATGCCCGGAATGCCTGACCGACCTGCCATCCCAGGACCAGTCGGAAGAGGTGGTGCGGCTCAAGGTGCTGGAAGCGCACAAGATCCTCATGGGCTTGAACGACTCCAACCGCGAGGCTTTCCACGATCTGGTGAATGCCCTGGAACGCAACTGATCCTATAAAGCGGCAGCACATAAAAAAGGGCGAACCCGTGAGGGTCCGCCCTTTTTGCGTTGGCGCTCGCTCGATCAGAGCTTGGCGGCCAGCAGTGCCTCGAGTTTTTCCTGGTCGCGGGCGAACTGACGGATGCCTTCGGCCAGTTTTTCGGTGGCCATGGCGTCTTCATTGGAGGCCCAGCGGAACTGTGCTTCGTTCAGGCTCTGGCGGGCTTCGCCGGCATGGCCCGGCGCCAGTTTGCGCTCCAGCTTGCCAGTGTCGGCGGCCAGTTTCTCGATCAGGTCCGGGCTGATGGTCAGACGGTCGCAGCCGGCCAGTTGCTCGATCTGGTTCAGGTTGCGGAAGCTGGCACCCATGACCACAGTCTTGTAGTCATTGGCCTTGTAGTAGTTGTAGATGCGGGTCACCGACTGCACGCCCGGATCGTCGGCGCCGGTGTAGTCGTTGCCGCTGGCCTTCTTGTACCAGTCGTAGATGCGGCCCACGAATGGCGAGATCAGGAACACCCCGGCCTCGGCGCAGGCGATCGCCTGGGCGAAGGAGAACAGCAGGGTGAGGTTGGTCTGGATGCCTTCGCGCTCCAGTTGCTCGGCGGCGCGGATGCCTTCCCAGGTGGAGGCGATCTTGATCAGCACACGGTCACGGCCGATGCCGGCCTTGTCGTACAGCTCGATCAGGCGATGGGCGCGCTTGAGCATGGCATCGGTGTCGAACGACAGGCGGGCATCCACTTCGGTGGAAATGCGGCCGGGGATCACTTTCAGGATTTCTTTGCCCACTGCGACGCCAAAACGGTCGCTGGCCAGGCCGACATCGCCCTTGACGTCACTGACGCAGGCGTTCAGCAGCTCGGCGTAACCCGGAATGGCCGCGGCCTTGAGCAACAGGGAAGGATTGGTGGTGGCGTCTACCGGTTTGACCCGGGCGATAGCGTCGAAGTCGCCGGTGTCGGCAACCACGGTGGTGAACTGCTTGAGTTGTTCCAGCTTGGAAGTCATGAGAGTGCTCTGTCCTATGGGTCTGTTGACATTACCCGAGCGCTGACAGCCGCTCAAGGGCGCGAATGCGTAACCGGATGCCTAAACGAGCCCCAAGGGCAACAACCTGAAAAACAGGTGTTTGAATGCTGGGGCGCTATCCGTTTACTACGATGCCAAAACACCCATCAGGTTCAACCCGAGCGACCGTTAGCGACCTTCGAGCAACTGCCCGGCCTGATCCAGCAGCGCCAGCGGATCCTTGGCCTTGTGAATGTCCACCGAGAGCAGCTGGCGGAACTTGCGCGCTCCCGGAAAACCGGTGCCCAACCCCAACACATGGCGAGTGATGTGGTGCATGGCGCCGCCCGTGGCCAGGTGCCTGGCGATATAAGGCCGCAACTGCGCCAACGCTTCGGCCCGGGAAATCACCGGTGCGGTGCTGCCGAACAGCTGCTGATCCACCTCGGCCAGCAAGTAGGGGTTGTGATAGGCCTCGCGGCCCAGCATCACCCCGTCGAAAGTCTGTAGATGCTCATGGCAGGCCTCCAGGGTCTTGATGCCGCCGTTGAGGACGATCTCCAGCTCGGGGAAATCCGCTTTCAACTGTGCAGCTACGTCATAACGCAGAGGAGGAATATCGCGGTTTTCCTTCGGCGACAGCCCTTCGAGAATCGCAATCCGCGCATGCACGGTAAAACTGGTGCACCCAGCCTCCCGCACCTGGCCGACGAAATCGCACAGTTCTTCATAACTGTCGCGGCCATTGATGCCGATCCGATGCTTGACCGTCACCGGAATGCTCACCGCATCGCGCATCGCCTTCACGCAATCGGCCACCAGGCCCGGATGCCCCATCAGGCACGCGCCGATCATATTGTTCTGCACCCGATCGCTCGGGCAGCCGACGTTGAGGTTCACCTCGTCGTAACCATGCTCCTGCGCCATCCGCGCGCAAGCCGCCAGATCCGCCGGCGTACTGCCACCCAACTGCAACGCCAGGGGATGCTCGGACTCGTCGTGACGCAGAAAACGCTCATGATCGCCATTGAGCAACGCACCGGTGGTGACCATCTCGGTGTAGAGCAGGGCGTGCTTGGACAGCAGGCGCAGGAAGAAGCGGCAGTGGCGGTCAGTCCAATCCATCATCGGTGCCACGGAAAAGCGGCGGGAGAGGGCTGGCGAGGCAGTTGGAGCAGGAGATAAGAGCATTGGGCAATCTGGATGGGTGAGGCGAAGGAGGGGAAGTTTATCAGGAATGGAGTTCCGGGGTTGGAAGGGCGCGCGTATCAGGAGGATGAATGGTCTTCGGTTCCTATATTCCGGTCGGTTGTATGAACAACGGCAGGCTAGTAAAAAGCGGGCGATCTTAAGGTCACCCGCTTTTTTTGTGTGATTCGATAGCCGCATGGCTAGGCGAATGTTCGCTGCATTTAAATCACTTGAAGTTGTCCGCCAGTTCCCTGGCCCGATTCCCGGCCTCTCGCCGCGCCACCTGATCCACCTCATGCCCCAGGATGGTCTTTTCCACGATCAGCGCGTGCACCTGGGTGACTCCGACGAACTTCAGCCAGGCCTCGACGTAGGGCTTCTGGAAGTCGAAGCGCTCCGCAGGCGTGTCGGATTGTGGGGAGAAGTCGAGGCCGCGGGCGTAGGCGACGACCGCGGTTTTGTTGTGCAGCAGGCCGCGCAGGCCGTGTTCGGCGGTGAAGCTGAAGAGGATGTCTTTCTGCGTGACCAGGTCAATGAAGTGCTTGAGCTTGTAGGGGATGCTGTAGTTCCACAGGGGTACGGAAAGTACCAGCAGATCGGCGTGGTGCAGGTGGGCGGCGAGGGTTTCGAGGGTGTTCCAGGCGTCTTGCTGGTCGGGGGACAGGGCCATGCCTTGCAGGCCGGCGTACTTGGCGTCCATGGCGTGCTGGTCGAATTCCGGCAGGTCCAGGCTCCACAGGTCCAGGGTGCTGACTTCGGTGTGTGGATGGTGGGTCTGATAGCGGTCGATAAAGCCTCGGGCGATTTGTTGCGAGGCGGAGCGCTCTTTGCGGGGGGAGCATTGGATATGCAGCAGGCGGGTCATGGCGGTATCTCGGATGAGGAATGCCGACATTGCAACATAGCGATTTACGGAATATAAATTGTAAATAAATGGCTGATTGATCACGTATCTTTATATGTTCGATGTTCTGTTGCTCAAGACCTTTGTAACGGTGGTGGACGAGGAAGGTTTCAGCCGTGCCGCCGAACGGCTGCACCTGACACAGTCGGCGGTCAGCGGGCATCTGCGACGCCTGGAAGAGCAGGTCGGCAAGCCGCTGCTGGCCCGTACCACGCGTTCCCAGCACTTGACTGCCGATGGCGAGCGCCTGATGGCCTATGCGCGAGCCATCCTCGCCTTGAACCGCGATGCCTGGGCCGAGCTGACGCGTTCGCCATTTCACGGCCGGGTGCGGATCGGCATGTCCGAGGACTTTGTCGAGCCCCGCCTGCTGCGCCTTTTGCAGGAGTTCGCGGCGCAGTATCCGGGCATGGAAATCGATATACAGGTGAATATTCCCGGCACGCTGCTGGAGCGCATGCAGCAGGGCGGCCTGGAGGTGGTCATAGGTTCGCTGTGTGAAACCCGTGAGCCGGGCCTGCTGTTGTGGCAGGAGCCGCTGGTATGGGCCAGTTCCGCGTATCTGGTGGGTCGCTTGCCGACTCCGCTGCCACTGGCACTGTTTCCCGAGCCATGCCCTTATCGGGCGGTAGCCCTGCAGCGTCTGGCGCAAGCGGGAATCGCCCAGCGCACGGCAATGCTTTGCCCGAGCACCGCGGCGTTGCGCACGGCGGCCCTCTCCGGGTTCGCGGTGGCGCCGATAGCCACCAGCCAGCTGGGGCAAGGGCTTGCGGTATTGGGGGCTGAGCATGGCTTGCCGGTACTGCCTGACGCGGAGTTTCGGCTGTTCACGGCCAAGGACGCCGATCAGGGCATAGTGGCTGCGTTGTCCCGGGTGATAGTGGCGTATTGTGCGGCGCGGCGGCTCTAGCCGTCGGCTTCAGCGACGCGACTGCCCGAGGGGCAGTCGCTTGAGCGGGGTTCAGAGATCCAGGCCTTCCTGGATCACGGACAACAAGGTGTCTTCATTGAGTTCGAGCGGGTCCGGCCTGGATTTACCGGAGCCGGGAACCGTCTGGATCAGCCAGTGCCCCTCTCCATGTTCGCTGCCGTTGCGCAGCAGGTAGCGTTCAGGGCCTTTGCCGTGGATTTCGACACGCCCGGCGCCACCGGTGGTGAAGCGGGCGATAGGGTCGAGGAGGATGCTTTTATGGTTGCCCTCGATCAGCAGTTGATCGATGGCATAGTTGAAGGTCGCACCAGAGGGGTGGCTCTCGAACACGCGAGTGGGGACGCGCCGGATATTCAGGCCGACCTCTGAAAGTGGAGTCAGCCAGGTCTCGACCTGGTGGTACATCTCATAGACCTGTGCAGGCCACAGCTCGATGGCCTTGTCTGCCGAGATGTCTTCCTTGGCCCAGCTGTCCTGTTTTTGTTTCAGCCTTGCGGCGAGTTCATCGACCTTACTCATTCCGACTTCCTATCGTGATGTGAGGGTAAGTGTAGTCTCGGAAGGTACTTTACCTTGGCGGAGGGTGGCCAGCGATTCATGACCATCTGTTGGATGCCGATGTTTGTATTGTGGCAGGGTGTTTTTTATATATCCCTGATGAGCATCAGAAAAATGCTCTACATTTTCAGACGTCGCCACCCTGAACTGTCCGCTATTACCTCTTAGGATTGGCCGGCCCGGCTGCATTGGATGCCTTACCCTGCCAGGATGATGCTTTGCCTATCCCGATTCACGATCCTCACCATGCCTCCGATCGAACCTTGAAACGGCTTCCGCTGCTCAAGGCCGCGGTGGTATTCATTTCGATGGTTTGCCTGTGCCTGTGCGGCCTGCTTTATCTGCAGCTGGCGCAGTCCTATCACTACGATATGGCGCGGGCGCAGGTCGCCTCGTCGAACCTGACCCGGGCCATGGCGCAACAGGCCGAGGACACCTTCATCGAGGCCGACCTGGTGCTGGCCAGCCTGGCCGACTGGATTCAGAAGGATGGTTATGGCCCTGAGCAGAAGCCTTTCCTGCAGAAGATCTTTGCGCAGAGGGCGCAAGCGCTCAAACAGCTGCATGGCCTGTTCCTGTTCGACCGGGCGGGGCATTGGGTGGTCACCTCGTTCGAGCGCTTGCCACGCAGCGCAGGCGCGGCCCATCGCGATTACTTCCGCTTTCATCAGCAGAACGCTTCCTTGCTGGCCCACGTCGGGCCTGCGATCCGCAGTCGGGAAAACGGCGAGTGGATCATTCCACTGACGCGGCGCCTGAACGACAAGCAGGGCAATTTCGAAGGCGTGCTGCTGGCCGGTATCCGGCTGGCCTATTTCGACCAGTTCTTCAAAAGCTTCGACATCGATGACAACGGCAGCATGTTCCTCGCCCTGTCCGATGGCACCCTGCTGGCGCGGCGTCCGCTGGAGGAGCGGCAGATCGGCGCATCCCTGGCGCGCGGGGAAATTTTCAGCAAGTACTTGCCTGAGTCTTCTTCGGGCACTGCGATGATTCGTTCGCTGGTCGACAGAAAGATGCGGCTCTACGGCTATCGGCAACTGGACGCCTACCCGCTGGTGGTGAGCGCGGCGAGTTCGAAGGATGCGGTCCTCAAGGACTGGTACGCCAGCGCCTACCAGTCCAGCGCCATTGTCGCCCTGGTGGTATTGGGGATCGGCCTGTTCGGCTGGGTCTTCGTGCACCAGGTACGCAACGGCGAGCGTATCGAGGCCGACCTGCGGACCGCACAGGCAGCGCTGGAGGTGATCGCGACCCATGACAGCCTGACCGGCCTGGCCAATCGCCGGCTGCTCGAGCGGGCGCTGGAAACCGAGTTCGGGCGCTGCGGGCGGCAGGCGAGCCCGCTGAGCCTGATCATGCTCGATATCGATTTCTTCAAGCGCTACAACGACACCTACGGCCATGTCGCCGGGGATCAGTGCCTGGCCGAGGTGGCGCAGGTGCTGAGGGATTGCTGTCAGCGCAAGGCCGACCTGGCGGTGCGGTATGGCGGGGAGGAATTCGTGATCCTGTTGCCCGATACCGAGATGCACGGGGCGCTGGCCATGGCCGAGCAGATTCGCTGCGGCGTCATGGAGAAAAACATCCCGCATACCGGCTCGCCCTTTGCACGAGTCACCCTCAGCCTGGGTTGCTACTGCTTCGTGCCGAACGGGCACGACAGCATCGAAGCGTTCCTCGAGCACGCCGATGCCGCGCTGTACCAGGCCAAGAAATCCGGACGCAATCGGGTGGCGATCGAGAGCGTCAGCCAACCGTTGGCCCGCTCGGATCGCTGACAGCTCGTTGCCTGTGCCTTTGGGCGCTCAGTCTTGATCCAGGTAGCCCAGCTTGTGTTCGAGGTGTTGCCTTACGCCAGGCCATTCATCGTCGATGATGCTGAAACGCACCGAGTTGCGCTTGCGGCCATCGGGCATGATCCGTTCATGGCGCACGATGCCTTCCTGTTTTGCTCCCAGGCGCAGAATGGCGTTACGCGACTTTTCATTGATTTCGTCGGTGGTGAACTGCACCCGCACACAGTCGAGCCTCTCGAAGGCGTGGCGCAGCATCAGGTACTTGGCTTCGGTGTTGACGAAGGTTTTCTGCCAGCGCGTGGCGATCCAGGTGCTGCCGATTTCCAGCTTGCGGTTCTTGCGGTCGATCTTCCAGAAGCGGGTGCAGCCGATCACCTCGTTGCTGGCCTTGAGGATCGTGGCGAAGGGCAGGACAGTACCGGCGTCGCGACCGCTGAGGGCGATCTGCAGATAGTCGTCCACCGTCGCGCTGGACGGCACCACGGTGAACGGCAGGTTCCACAACTGGCCATCCTCGGCGGCCTTGACCAGGGCGTCGGCGTCGGAGAGTTGCAGCGGTCGCAGGAGGATTCGCGGGCCTTCCAGTATGTCCATGGCAGGTTTTTTCCAGCAGTGAAGGAGTGGGCTTCGGCCGTCTATTACAGGCAGACACCTAAGCCTTGGCAAGGTCCATTCATGGGCTGTTTCGAGCAGGGATATTGGCCAAATCAATTGTCGTTTCGGGGCTTCAATGGCTTATACATAGCGCCGATACGCGACACCTCATGCATAAGGACCACCCCATGAGTCAGCCCCACCTGATGAATTTCGCGCTTTACCTGCAACGGCTCGGCTACGACAGCGCGCCGCCACCAACCCTGGCGACCTTGCGCGAGCTGCAGTTGCGCCACACCAGCACCTTCGCTTTTGAAAGCCTGTCGACCCTGTTGCGCGTGCCGGTGCCGATCGACCTGGCTTCGGTGGAGCACAAGGTCCTGCATGAGGGCCGTGGCGGCTACTGCTACGAACTCAACCAGATGTACCAGGTGCTGTTGCAGCACCTGGGCTATGAGACGCGGGGCATTACCGGGCGAGTGGTGATGGGCGGGCCGGAAGATGCCTGGTCCGCGCGCGCTCACCGCCTGGTACTGCTGATCCTGGACGGCGTGCGTTATGTCTCGGATGTCGGCTTTGGCGGCATGGTGCCCACCGCGCCGCTGCTGCTCGATACCGAGGACGAGCAGGCCACGCCCCACGAGCCCTATCGCATCACCCAGCGTGATGGCAGTTACACCCTGCGCGCCAAGGTCGCCGGCGAGTGGCGGGCGATGTATGTATTTGACCTGCAGCGGCAGGAAGCCGTGGATTACGAAATGGGTAACTGGTTCGTCTCGACCCACAAGAACTCGCCGTTTCTCGGTCAACTGAAAGTCGCGCTGATGGGCGAAGGCCTGCGCCGGACCCTGAATAACGGCAGCTACGCCGTGCATCGCCTGGGCCAGGACAGCGAGCGCCGGCAGATCACCGACCCCGACGAGTTGATTGCCTTGTTGCAGAACGAGTTCGCCATTCGGGTGCCGCAGCACCCGCGGCTGCGAGAGGTCCTTGGCGAATTGCTCGCGCTGCCGCAACCGGCCTGATCGGTCCGGGCTTCAGGGTTCCTCGGTGTCGAGGTCGATAGTCAGATAGAAATAGTCGATATCCCCCCAGGCTTCGCGGCGATCGACGAAGGTTTCCGCCGACCCCATGAATAGGCTGTAGCCCAACTGGCTGCGCGGGTCGCGGTAGAAGCCAGGCGGCGCATCCCAGACACAACAGGAGCGCCGCAGGGGCGGCATCCGGAACTGCTCGCCCAGGTAGCGTTCGGCAGCCTGGGCATCACGCCCAGCCAGGCGATAGGTGGCGCGCAGCGGCTTGGTCTGCAACTCGGGTTCGGCGTGACATTCGAGGAACTCGATAAAGGCGGGTTTGTTGCCGATCCGTGCCAGGAAGTCGCCGCAGACCGGCGCGGCCTGGGCGCCGGACGCCAGCATCAATAACGCAGGGCTGATCAGGATCGAGAGGCATCTGTTCACGTGGCGATTCCTTCCAGGCTGAGCACTCTTTTGCTGAGCAAAGCCCCCAGCCAGCTCAGGGTCAGCGCCATAAAGGCATCTGCTCATAACCATCCTTCAGCTGGCGGCGATACGTCCAGTGAGTCAGCAGCGCAATCAATGCACTGTCCAGCAGCCAGAGCGGCATCAGCAGGCGCAAGGCCGGGTGAAGGCAAAGTACACCGGCGATCGACAGCCCCAGCAGCAGGCTGCTGAACCAATTGGCCAGGCCTTTGGCGCAGAGCAGGGCGTACAGCGGGGTAAACGCCAGCGCCATGGGCAGAAAGCCGAATATCGCACCGCTGGCGACGAACAGGGCAAAGGTCCCCAGGCCAGCCCAGAAACCTTGCCACAGGCTGTCGGCGAAGCTGGTGCTGAACACGGCCAGCACAAAGCCTTGCAAGGCCAGCACCGTGCGGAAGCTGCCATAGGCGAGGCGGAAGGTATGCCAGAGATGATTCATTCGATCGCTTCCATGCGCGGACGGAGGGCGTCACCTATGTGGGCGCCGCGGGGGCTGGGATTCTATCAGGGTGGCTGTCTGGGACGGGGTTCGGCGGGAAAAAGGCAGAGGCTGGCGATCAGGTTTCGCTGGTTTTTGAGGTTGGGCGGCGCCGAATAAAGTGTATACAACTCTATAGACATTTGTCCCGACTGTTGAATACAGTGTGCCCCATAACAAAAACCAGGGAACCCCCCAACCATGAAAACGCCCTCTGTTTCACCGCAACGGCCTGAAGATGAAAACCTGGGTCTTGGCGCGAATATGGCTTACGGCCTGCAACATGTCTTGACCATGTACGGCGGTATCGTTGCGGTGCCTTTGATCGTTGGCCAGGCCGCCGGCCTGGCGCCGGCGGACATCGGTCTGCTGATCGCGGCGTCGCTGTTCGCCGGCGGTCTGGCAACTCTCCTGCAAACCCTCGGCCTGCCGTTTTTCGGCTGTCAGCTGCCGCTGGTCCAGGGCGTGTCCTTCTCGGGCGTGGCGACCATGGTGGCGATTGTCAGCAGCGGTGGCGAAGGGGGCTTCCAGTCGATTCTCGGGGCGGTGATCGCCGCCTCGTTGATCGGTCTGCTGATCACTCCGGTGTTTTCACGCATCACCAAGTTCTTTCCACCGCTGGTCACGGGCATCGTGATCACCACCATCGGCCTGACCCTGATGCCAGTGGCGGCGCGCTGGGCCATGGGTGGCAACAGCCATGCGGAAAACTTCGGCAGCATGGCCAATATCGGCCTGGCGGCGATCACCCTGGTCCTGGTGTTGCTGCTGAGCAAGATCGGCAGTGCGACCATCTCCCGGCTGTCGATCCTGCTGGCCATGGTGGTGGGCACGATCATCGCGGTGTTCCTGGGCATGGCCGATTTCTCCATGGTCACCCAGGGGCCGATGTTCGGCTTCCCGACGCCATTTCATTTCGGCATGCCGACTTTCCATTTCGCCGCCATCCTGTCGATGTGCATCGTGGTCATGGTGACCCTGGTGGAAACCTCGGCCGACATCCTCGCGGTGGGTGAGATCATCGACACCAAGGTCGACTCCAAGCGCCTGGGCAACGGCCTGCGCGCTGACATGCTGTCAAGCATGATCGCGCCGATCTTCGGCTCCTTCACCCAGAGCGCCTTTGCCCAGAACGTCGGGCTGGTGGCAGTGACCGGGATCAAGAGCCGTTATGTGGTGGCCACCGGCGGGGTGTTCCTGGTGATCCTCGGCCTGCTGCCATTCATGGGGCGGGTGATCGCCGCCGTACCGACTTCGGTGCTCGGCGGGGCCGGTATCGTGCTGTTCGGCACCGTGGCGGCCAGCGGCATCCGGACCCTGTCCAAGGTCGACTACCGCAACAACGTCAACCTGATCATCGTTGCCACCTCGATCGGCTTCGGCATGATTCCCATCGCCGCGCCGAACTTCTACGACCATTTCCCAAGCTGGTTCGCCACCATCTTCCATTCCGGCATCAGCTCCTCGGCGATCATGGCCATTGTGCTGAACCTCACCTTCAACCACTTCACCCTGGGCAACTCGGACCAGCAATCGGTGTTTGCCGTGGCGTCCGAGCGCACCCTGCGCTACCAGGACCTGGCAGCGTTGCGTGAGGGCGATTATTTCAGCGGCGGCAAGCTGCACGATGCCGAGGGCAACGAGATTCCGGTGGTGGATACGTCCCATGGCGAGCATTCTCCGGCTGCTCATCAGGCGTCGTCCCATGCCTCGGGCGCGGTCGAAACCAGCAAGGTCTAGGGTCGGCCGAATCGCCAGGCTGGACGCAATCAGTCCAGTCCTGGCCGGCTAGCTACTCCGCGACCCGCTCCGGCAGCCCTTGCCGGACCAGCGCCAAGGCGAACAGCACGACCACGGCGGCTGCCGCCGACAGCGTCAAGGGCAGGCCGTGGGCGCCACCGCTCATGGCTGCACCGCTGAGCAGCGGCCCCAGCAGGCTGCCGATCCCCCACAACAAGCCCGCGCTGGCGTTGGCCGTGACCAGGTCGGGGCCGCTGAACTCCTGGCCGATCAGGATGATCGCCAGGGTGTACACCCCGCCGGCCGCCGCGCCGAGTATCACCAGGCTCGGCCAGAGCAGCGCCGGGTAGTTCATCAGCAGCGGCAGCCCCAGGCCGATCACCAACGACACCACGCCGCAGCCCAGGTAGATGGCGGCGCGTCCGGCCTTGTCCGACAGCCAGCCCAGAGGAAACTGGAGCGCCGCATCCCCCAGCAGAATGATGCTGACCATCAGCGCCGCGAGCTTGATGGCGTAGCCGTGAGTCGCGGCGTAGACCGGAAACAGCGAGAGAATCACCGTATCGAAGAAGGCGAAGAACAGGATGCCCACGCACAGCGCTGGCGCCACCCGGATAAAGCCCAGCACCGAGAAGCTCTGGTTCTCGGTATGTCCGGCAACGGGGCGCTGGCGTGGCAGGGTCAGCCAGATCACCGCAATGGCCAGCAGGTAACCGGTGCTGACCGTGGCGATCACCGCCGGCCCCTCGGGGCCGAGCAGGGCCACCAGGCCGGGGCCGATCATCTGGAACACGGTGAAACAGGTGGTGTAGACCGCGATCACTCGGCCGCGCACGGCGTCCGCGGCCATCTCGTTGACCCAGGTTTCTCCCAGGATGATGATCAGCCCGGCGCCGAAGCCCATGACGATCCGCGCCAGCCCCAGGCCGGTCAGGCTGATCCCGGGGAGTTCCAGGGCGCCGATGCTGAGGGCGCACAGGCTGAAACACAGCAGGTAGATCTGCCGGCGGCTGAGTTTCCGGCACAGGCCGTTCACCAGGAACGCCGACAGCATCATGCCGGCGGCGGGAAGGGCCGACATGATGCCGATCTGGGTGTTCGAGGCGCCGGCCTGATACAGGCGCAAGGCAATGACCGGCACGGTGGAGCCGATGCTCAGGCCGACAATCGAGATGCCGAGGATCAGTGCGGCCAACAGAGTTTTATTCATGGAATACACCTGCACCCGATGGGGCGGGTGCTTAAAGACGGTTTGTTGTGGCGCGGCGCTTTTGCTCGGGCAGGGTTGCGGTTCGACATACGCGGGCGTAGGTCGGGCCGGGGTTCTGCGGTGCAAAGCGGCGGATGGGGCAGTGCGCAGCGAACAAGCGCTGCAGCTGTATCAGGTCCGCGCCGGCTTCAGGCGCAACGGTGGGGGTCAGGCGTGAGGGGAGAAAGTGAAGGCGAACAGCACGCTGCGGCGGCGTCGATTGATCGCGCAGTCGGATTGCGACACCGCGAAGGTCTGCGATGGGCTCATCGAGAGAAAGCTGTGATGGAGCTGTGCGGGGAAAAACATGAGTCGTGACGGCTGGCGTGAGAAGGGGCACAGCCTACTTCAGGCGCTGGCGCCAGGCAATCGGAGACAGGCAATCGGCTGCAGCGCAAACGCGTATCCGCATGCCGGTCTGGCATGCGCTGAATCGATCTTGGGGGAGGGTGACGCTGAACTGATTCGCCGCAGGAGCAGGGCGCTCCTTGAAGTGTTGCTGGCCAATCAGTGTAGGAAGATGGCTCCACGACCTGGACTCGAACCAGGGACCCAGTGATTAACAGTCACTTGCTCTACCAACTGAGCTATCGCGGAATGCGGCGTATCTTACTGATTAAGAAGGAGAAGTCAAGCATCCCCAAATAATTTTCCGCTTGAGTGAGCCTGGTCGACCCTGGCCATTGTGCCAATCCGCGGCTATTTGGTCGTGGGCGGTTACCGGAATCGCGGCACAGGTCTACCATGGCGCCCCGGCAGTGGTTTCACGCGCTCCCGGCTTCCAGCCGAAAAGGTAACGCTCATGACCCTGTTCAAGTTTTTACCCGCCACACTGCTTGCCCTGTCGCCTCTGCCTGAGGAGGTTTTATGAGCATCGAGCAGATCAGCCTGCCCAAAGGTGTCGGTCCCCAGGCCATGAAACTGTGGGATGCCATTACCCAGGCCGGGTCGGCCGCTGAATTGAACCGCGCGGGTGGCAAGGCCGAAGGTTTTGTCCTCGGGCTGGAAAGCGCCAAGGCCATCAAGAGCCAGGTCGCCGAGTCGCTGTACGTGGCCTTCGATGATGCCGCCAGCCAGCGCAGCGCTGAACTGGCCGGTTGAGCGTTCTCAACCGCCGAAAGTGAAGGTGCCCAGCATGAATTTCGCGGCTAGCGAGGTGGCGGCCAGTTGCACCAGCCACAGCGCCAGGCCACCGAGAAATACCCCCAGGGCAATTTGCAGGACCAGGTTCCTTTCGCGTTTCTGCGGGCGGGGGAAGTGGTCCAGTTCGTCGCGGTCGGCTCGCAGGTCGTCGTGTCTCATGGGGTGCTCTCGATAGGGAAGCGATAGGGAAGAAGGCAAGCTGAATTCGGTCTAGTGGGCATCGGGTCGGCGAGGGCGGCCCACAAAAAAGGGGGAAGCCCAAAGGCTTCCCCCTTTCACTCACCGCGCGTGGCTCAGATCACCTGGATGATGGCCTTGGTCACGACGTCGATGTTGTTCTGGTTCAGCGCGGCCACGCAGATACGGCCGGTGTCCAGGGCGTAGATGCCGAACTCGTTGCGCAGGCGTGTCACTTGTTCGACGGTCAGGCCGGAGTAGGAGAACATGCCGCGCTGACGGGCCACGAAGCTGAAGTCGCGCTGTGGCGCGCCCTTGGCCAGCAGGTCGACCATCTGCAGGCGCATGCCGCGGATCCGCAGGCGCATTTCGGCCAGTTCGGCTTCCCACTGGGCGCGCAGTTCCGGGCTGTTGAGCACGGCGGCGACGATGCTTGCACCGTGGGTCGGCGGGTTGGAGTAGTTGGTGCGGATCACGCGCTTGACCTGCGACAGCACGCGCGCGCTTTCTTCTTTCGATTCGCTGACGATCGACAGGGCGCCAACGCGCTCGCCGTACAGCGAGAACGACTTGGAGAACGAGCTGGAGACGAAGAAAGTCAGGCCCGATTCGGCGAACAGGCGCACGGCGGCGGCGTCTTCGGCGATGCCGTCACCGAAGCCCTGGTAGGCCATGTCGAGGAACGGCACCAGGTTTTTCGCCTTGATCACCTGCAGCACGTTTTTCCAGTCTTCCGGGCTCAGGTCGACGCCGGTCGGGTTGTGGCAGCAGGCGTGCAGGACCACGATCGACTGGGCTGGCAGGGCATTCAGGTCTTCCAGCAGGCCGACGCGGTTCACGTCGTGGGTGGCGGCGTCGTAGTAGCGGTAGTTCTGCACCGGGAAACCGGCGGTTTCGAACAGCGCGCGGTGGTTCTCCCAGCTTGGGTCGCTGATGGCCACGACCGCGTCAGGCAGCAACTGCTTGAGGAAGTCGGCGCCGATCTTCAGCGCGCCGGTACCGCCGACGGCCTGGGTGGTGACCACGCGACCGGCGGCCAGCAGCGGCGAGTCGTTGCCGAACAGCAGCTTCTGCACGGCCTGGTCGTAGGCGGCGATACCGTCGATTGGCAGGTAGCCGCGGGAGGCATGTTGAGCGGCGCGGATCGTCTCGGCTTCGACAACGGCGCGCAGGAGTGGAATTCGCCCCTCCTCGTTGCAGTAAACACCGACCCCCAGGTTGACCTTGTTGGTACGGGTATCGGCGTTGAATGCTTCGTTGAGGCCCAGGATAGGATCGCGTGGTGCCATTTCGACAGCGGAGAACAGGCTCATTATTACGGCGGCTCTGAATGGAGTGTGGAGGGACGTGTCGCGCTCCAGCCGAATGCACTAGAGCGGTGCACAAACGGGGAGCTAGTATAGAGGCACATCACTGCGCGCGGCGACAGCTGAAAGGGCTTTTCCGGCAAGTTTTTCGGTTTATTTTTCGACCGTTAGTCTTATTGCAACGTCAAAGTCGTACAGGTCCCAGGGACCTTTGCCTTGAAAGCTGTGGAATTTGCCTCCACATCCAGCACAATCCAGTATTTTCCCGGCGACACTCGTCGTTTGTGGTCTTTCTCGTTCCTGTGCGGCGGCGTCGTGCTGGAGTGAACCCAGAGGTACGTTATGTCTGAATTCCAGCTAGTCACCCGCTTCCAGCCCGCCGGCGACCAGCCGGAGGCCATCCGGCTGATGGTCGAGGGCATCGAGGCCGGGCTGGCGCACCAGACGCTGCTCGGTGTGACCGGCTCGGGCAAGACCTTCAGCATCGCCAACGTGATCGCCCAGGTACAGCGCCCGACCCTGGTACTGGCGCCAAACAAGACCCTGGCCGCGCAGTTGTACGGGGAGTTCAAGGCGTTCTTCCCGAACAACGCGGTGGAGTACTTCGTTTCCTACTACGACTACTACCAGCCGGAAGCCTATGTACCTTCGTCCGACACCTTTATCGAGAAAGATGCCTCGATCAACGACCATATCGAGCAGATGCGCCTGTCGGCGACCAAGGCGCTGCTGGAGCGCAAGGACGCCATCATCGTCACCACGGTGTCGTGCATCTACGGCCTGGGCAGCCCGGAAACCTATCTGAAGATGGTGTTGCACGTCGATCGCGGCGACAAGCTCGACCAGCGCGCCTTGCTGCGCCGCCTGGCCGACCTGCAGTACACCCGTAATGACATGGATTTTGCCCGCGCCACCTTCCGGGTGCGCGGCGATGTGATCGATATCTACCCGGCGGAATCCGACCTGGAAGCAATCCGCATCGAGCTGTTCGATGACGAGGTGGAAAGCATCTCCGCTTTCGACCCGCTGACCGGCGAAGTGATCCGCAAGCTGCCGCGCTTCACCTTCTATCCCAAGAGCCACTACGTGACGCCGCGGGAAACCCTGCTGGATGCCATCGAGGGGATCAAGGTCGAGTTGCAGGAGCGCCTGGAGTACCTGCGCAGCAACAACAAGTTGGTGGAAGCCCAGCGCCTGGAGCAGCGCACCCGTTTCGACCTGGAGATGATCCTCGAGCTGGGCTACTGCAACGGCATCGAAAACTACTCGCGCTACCTGTCCGGGCGGCCTGCCGGGGCGGCGCCGCCGACCCTGTATGACTATTTGCCGGCGGACGCCTTGCTGGTGATCGACGAGTCCCACGTCAGCGTGCCGCAGGTTGGCGCCATGTACAAAGGCGACCGCTCCCGCAAGGAAACCCTGGTGGAGTACGGTTTCCGCCTGCCCTCGGCGCTGGACAACCGGCCGATGCGCTTCGACGAGTGGGAGGGGGTCAGCCCGCAGACCATCTTTGTCTCGGCCACGCCGGGCAACTATGAAGCCGAGCATGCCGGCCGCGTGGTCGAGCAGGTGGTGCGCCCGACCGGCCTGGTCGACCCGCAGGTGGAAGTACGTCCGGCGCTGACCCAGGTCGATGACCTGCTGTCGGAAATCACCAAGCGCGTGGCCGTGGAAGAGCGGGTCCTGGTGACCACCCTGACCAAGCGCATGGCCGAGGACCTGACCGATTACCTTGCCGATCACGGTGTGCGCGTGCGTTATCTGCACTCGGACATCGACACCGTGGAGCGGGTCGAGATCATCCGTGACCTGCGTCTGGGCACCTTCGATGTGCTGGTGGGGATCAACCTGCTGCGCGAAGGCCTGGACATGCCGGAAGTGTCGCTGGTGGCGATTCTCGATGCGGACAAGGAAGGTTTCCTGCGCTCCGAGCGCTCGCTGATCCAGACCATCGGCCGTGCCGCGCGTAACCTCAACGGCCGGGCGATTCTCTACGCCGACCGCATTACCGGCTCCATGGAGCGGGCGATTGGCGAGACCGAGCGCCGTCGCGACAAGCAGATCGCCTTCAACCTGGCCAATGGCATCACCCCCAAAGGCGTGTTCAAGGACGTCGCCGACATCATGGAAGGCGCCACCGTGCCGGGTTCGCGCAGCAAGAAGCGCAAAGGCATGGCCAAGGCCGCCGAGGAAAACGCCCGCTACGAAAACGAACTGCGCTCGCCCAGCGAGATCACCAAGCGCATTCGCCAGCTCGAAGAGAAGATGTACCAGTTGGCCCGCGACCTGGAGTTCGAAGCCGCGGCGCAGATGCGCGACGAAATCGGCAAGCTGCGCGAGCGTTTGCTGACGGTTTGAGCCTCACCTGTAGCCGCTGCCGCAGGCTGCGATCGGCCGGTACGGCCGTGGCGATATCACTACCGCTGAAGGTCCTTCGGGCCTATCGCAGCCTGCGGCAGCGGCTGCAGCGGTTACCCTGGCAAGTCAGTGCGCTTCCCCGGCCTTGATCCCGGCCGGCAGCGCCTTGGTCAGCAGAATCGCCAGCATGCTGACGCCCAGGGCGATCCCGACAAAATGGAAGGCGTCGTTGTAGGCCATGATCAGCGCCTGCTGGTGGGTGATTTCACTGAGTTTGCCGAGGGCGGCGGTATCGCTGCCGAACTTCTCGGCCAGGGTCGCCAGGCGTTCGGCCACTTGCGGGTTGCTCGGCACTATGGATTCGCGCAGGTAGTCGAAGTAAGTCTTGGTCCGCGCATCCAGCAGGGTCGCGAGCAGGGCGATGCCGATCGCGCCGCCGAGGTTGCGCAGGATGTTGAACAGGCTGGAGGCCGAGCCGGCGTCCTGCGGCAGGATGTAAGCGGTGGCGATCAAAGAAATGGTGACCATGATCAGCGGCTGCCCCAGGGCGCGGATGATCTGGATCTGGTTGAACTGCGGTCCGGCGAAGTCCGGGTTGAGCACCCCCGAAGAAAAACTCGCCAGGCCGAACAGGCCAAAGCCCAGGGTGCACAGCCATTTGGGCGAGATGAACTGCATCAGCTTCGGCACCAGCGGAATCAGGAACAGCTGCGGCACCCCCATCCACATGATCACTTCGCCGATCTGCAAGGCGTTGTAGTTCTGGATCTGCGCCAGGTACAGCGGCAACAGATAGATGGAACCGTACAGCCCGACGCCCATGCCCAGGCTGGAAATGCTCGACAGGCCGAAGTTGCGGTTGCGCAGGATGCCCAGGTTGATCAGTGGGTTGGGCTTGGACACCTGGACAATGACAAAGGTGATCAGGCTCAGCAGGGCGATGCTGCCCAGGCTGACGATCAGGTTCGATTCCAGCCAGTCCTTGCGATGGCCCTCCTCGAGAAACACCTGCAGGCAACCGAGGCCGACACCCAGGGTGAGAATGCCGGCGTAGTCGGTGCTTTTCAGCAGCTCCCAATGGGCTTCCTTCTTCTCCAGGCCATAGAGCAGGCCGGCGATCATGATCAGGCCGGGCGGGATGTTGATATAGAAGATGTATTCCCAGCCCCAGTGCTCCGTGAGCCAGCCCCCCAGGGTCGGGCCGATGGACGGGGCGAAGGTGGCGGTCATGGCGAACATGGCCATGCCCTTGGCGCGATGGTGCTCGGGGAGCTTGATCAGGGTCAGGGTGAACGCCAGCGGGATCAGCGCGCCGCCGGTAAAGCCCTGCAGGGCGCGGAACACGATCATGCTTTCCAGGCTCCAGGCCATGGAGCAGAGCAGGGAGGCGATCAGGAAACCCGCCGACACCCAGACCGCCAGGCGCCGCGCCGACAGCAGCTGCACCAGCCAGGCGGTGAGGGGGATCATGATGATCTCCGCCACCAGGTAGGAAGTGGAGATCCACGAGCCTTCTTCGAGGGTTGCCGACAGCGCGCCCTGGATGTCCTTGAGCGAGGCGTTGGTGATCTGGATGTCCAGCACCGCCATGAAGGCGCCGAGCATCACGCTCATCACCGCGATCCAGTCGCGCCGGGTCGGTTCGCCGACCGGGCGCAACAGTTGGTCACCGGCCATCGTTCGAGGGTTCTGGGTTCAGGGGCTGGATATTCACTTTGACAGTGACTGACATGCCCGGGCGGATCTTGCCGTGCAGCGGGTTGTCGGCGGCAAAGGTCAGTTTCACCGGAATGCGCTGCACCACCTTGGTGAAGTTGCCGGTGGCATTGTCCGGCGGCAGCAGGCTGAACTGCGCGCCCGAGGCGGCGAACAGGCTGTCGACGCGGGCTTCGATGGGCGTGTCGCCGTAGGCGTCGAACAGCAGCTCGGCCTTTTGTCCCGGTTGCATATGGCCGATCTGGGTTTCCTTGAAGTTGGCCTGAACCCAGATGTCCTGGTCCGGCACGATCGACAGCAGATAGGCCCCAGCCTGCACGTACTGGCCGTTACGCGCCGCGCGCTGGCCGATCAGGCCGCTGATGGGGGCGTGGATGTCGCTGCGGGTCAAGTTCAGCTCGGCCTGGGCCAGGTCGGTGCGGGCATTGGCGATCTGCGCGTCGAGGCGCTTGATCTCGGCACTCAGGGCATTGACCTGCTGGCGCTGGCCTTGCAGGTCGGCCTGGGCCTTGGCCACTTGCGAGCGGGCGATATGGTTGTCGGCGGACAGGGTGGTGACCCGCTCTTCCGAGACATAACCCGGTTTGCGCAGGGTTTGCGCGCGGGACAGGTCGATCTGCGAACGCCCGAGGCTGGCCTGGCTGGAAGCCACCTGGGCTTCGCCGGCGGCGATCAGGCTGGCCTGTTGCGTGAGTCTGCTCTGGGCTTGCAGGCGTTCGGCCTCGCGGGTGGCCAGGGTGGCATTGGCGCGATCCACGGCGAAGTGGAAATCATCGCCTTCGAGCCTGATCAGCAGTTGGCCTTTTTCGACGTGCTGGTTGTCCTGCACCAGCACCTCGTCGATGCGCGCGCCAAGCTGGCTGGAAACGCGGGTGATTTCACCCTGGACATAGGCGTTATCGGTGCTTTCATAAAAGCGTCCATGGAAAAACCACTGCGCCAGAAAGCCCAGGGCAATCAGCAGGACCAGGAACAGGAAAATAAACAGGCGACGCTTGAGTTGAACTGGCATGGGGCGGCAGGCTGAGCTCAGGTAAATGTAAGGAAATTTGTCAGAGGGCGAATCTGGCATACGGCCGACCAGTGGTAAATGCCACGGGCGGACAATCGACGGTTCGGCGGCCCGGGCGACTCGAGTAGCCTCAACCTTGGCTTAAATGCCCTGCTCACTGGAGCGGGGCCGGTATCGCCTGTTACCATTCGCCTCTTGTTTGATCTTCGCTTTTCATATTCTTTCCGAGACATGCCATGACCACCGTCCGCACGCGCATCGCGCCATCGCCTACCGGGGATCCCCACGTAGGTACCGCTTACATCGCCTTGTTCAACTACTGCTTCGCCAAGCAGCATGGCGGTGAGTTCATCCTGCGCATCGAAGACACCGATCAACTGCGTTCGACCCGCGAGTCCGAGCAGCAGATTTTCGACGCCTTGCGCTGGTTGGGCATCAACTGGAGCGAAGGCCCGGACGTAGGTGGCCCGCACGGTCCTTACCGGCAGAGCGAGCGTAGCGAGATCTACCAGAAGTACACCCAGCAGTTGGTCGACATGGGCCATGCCTTCCCGTGCTTCTGCACTGCCGAAGAACTGGACCAGATGCGCGCCGAGCAGATGGCCCGTGGCGAGACGCCGCGCTACGACGGTCGCGCGCTACTGCTGTCCAAGGAAGAGGTCGCGCGGCGCCTGGCCGCTGGCGAGCCGCACGTGATCCGCATGAAGGTGCCGAGCGAAGGCGTCTGCGTGGTGCCGGACATGCTGCGTGGTGATGTCGAGATCCCGTGGGATCGCATGGACATGCAGGTGCTGATGAAGACCGATGGCCTGCCGACCTACTTCCTGGCCAACGTGGTCGACGACCACCTGATGGGCATCACCCACGTATTGCGTGGCGAAGAATGGCTGCCTTCGGCGCCGAAACTGATTCTGCTCTACGAGTATTTCGGCTGGGAGCAGCCGCAGCTGTGCTACATGCCGCTGCTGCGCAACCCGGACAAGAGCAAGCTGTCCAAGCGCAAGAACCCGACCTCCGTGACTTTCTACGAGCGCATGGGCTTCATGCCGGAAGCCATGCTCAATTACCTGGGCCGCATGGGCTGGTCGATGCCGGACGAGCGCGAGAAGTTCTCGCTGCAGGAAATGGTCGACAACTTCGACCTGTCGCGGGTCTCCCTGGGCGGGCCGATCTTCGATATCGAGAAACTGTCGTGGCTCAATGGCCAGTGGTTGCGCGACCTGCCGGTGGAAGAGTTTGCCAGCCGCGTGCAGACCTGGGCGTTGAACCCTGAATACCTGATGAAGATCGCGCCGCACGTGCAAGGCCGGGTGGAAACCTTCAGCCAGATCGCGCCGTTGGCCGGGTTCTTCTTCGCCGGTGGCGTGACCCCGGATGCCAAGCTGTTCGAATCGAAGAAGCTTTCGGGCGATCAGGTGCGGCAGCTGATGCAACTGATCCTGTGGAAGCTGGAAAGCCTGCGCCAGTGGGAAAAGGACAGCATCACCGCGACCATCCAGGCCGTGGTCGAATCCCTGGAGCTGAAGCTGCGTGATGCCATGCCGCTGATGTTCGCCGCGATCACCGGTCAGGCCAGCTCGGTCTCGGTGCTTGATGCCATGGAAATTCTGGGCCCGGACCTGACCCGTTTCCGCCTGCGCCAGGCCATCGACCTGCTGGGTGGCGTGTCGAAGAAAGAAAACAAAGAGTGGGAAAAGCTGCTGGGCGCGATCGCCTGATTCAGCCTGCTGATTCGCGGGAGCCGGCATGCTGGCTCCCACGGACCTGCGCAAGAAGTGAGATCGCGACCGTTGCTGGAGGGCACAACGGTCGGAAAAAGCCCCGGATTTACGGGGGAGGACGGTAAGTGATTGTTATGCCGGCAAATTTTTTTAAAAAAAGCTGAAAAAAAATTTGACAGCCTTCCGATACGCCCTTAAGATTCGCCCCGTCCTCACCGACGAGGGGCTATAGCTCAGCTGGGAGAGCGCTTGCATGGCATGCAAGAGGTCGACGGTTCGATCCCGTCTAGCTCCACCAATTTACAGTTCAAGGTCTGGCCACACCGGCCTTGAATCGATCAGTTCTCAGCGCTGATCAGTTGTTAGAAGGGTTTGCGTCCCCTTCGTCTAGTGGCCTAGGACACCGCCCTTTCACGGCGGTAACAGGGGTTCGAGTCCCCTAGGGGACGCCAGTTTTACAGAAGCGATGTTGCAAGATGTCGCTCCGCCGCGAGGCGAAAAATCTGGGGCTATAGCTCAGCTGGGAGAGCGCTTGCATGGCATGCAAGAGGTCGACGGTTCGATCCCGTCTAGCTCCACCAATTTTACAGTTCAAGGTCTGGCCACACCGGCCTTGAATCGATCAGCTCTCAGCACTGATCAGTTGTATAGAAGGGTTTGTGTCCCCTTCGTCTAGTGGCCTAGGACACCGCCCTTTCACGGCGGTAACAGGGGTTCGAGTCCCCTAGGGGACGCCACGTTTACCCGCTCTGCGGGATTTATAAGGGTCATTCAATTATTGAATGGCCCTTTTGTTTGTCTGGCGTTTGGCCAATTCTCCCTTTCTCCCCACACTGTTCTCCTGACCG
Source organism: Pseudomonas sp. FW305-25 (assembly GCF_017351415.1). Taxonomy (NCBI): domain Bacteria; kingdom Pseudomonadati; phylum Pseudomonadota; class Gammaproteobacteria; order Pseudomonadales; family Pseudomonadaceae; genus Pseudomonas; species Pseudomonas sp. FW305-25. Next base: position 370,300 of record NZ_JACNDE010000001.1, read on the forward strand.
ACGGTCACACTAACGACTTGCGAAAATTTATTATGAGAATAATATTTTGATCGTAATATTCGGAGGCAACGATGAACGATAAAAAAGCTCAAACCCGCGAGCGCATTCTCCAGGCCGCCAGCACCGCGCTGGTGCAGCGTGGCCCGGCCGAGCCGAGCGTGGGCGAAGTGATGGGTGCCGCGGGCCTGACGGTCGGTGGCTTCTACGCGCATTTCGAAAGCAAGGACGCCCTGATGCTGGAAGCGTTCAGTCAATTGCTGGCCCAGCGCCGGGGCCTGATTGCCGATATGGACGCATCGTTGACCGGCGAGGAGCGGCGAGCGCTGGTGGCAGCGTTCTATCTGTCGCGCAAGCACCGCGATTCCACCGAGCAGGCCTGCCCGATCCCCGCGTCGGTCGGTGAAATGGGGCGCCTGCCGGACGATTTCCGCAAAGTCCTGAATGAACACATCGAGCTGATGCTGGCTCAGTTGGCGACCACCCCCGAAGACACCGACAAGGCCCTGGCCGATCTGGCCCTGATGGTGGGCGGCTTGTCCCTGGCCCGGGCGCTGGGAGCCGGTGAGCTGTCGGACCGTTTACTGCGCGCTGCCAAGTCGGCGGTGCTATGACCTGAGGCGCTGGCCTGAGGAGAGAAGCGATGAGCACGTTAAGTTGGGTTCGTGGCGTTAACGGCACCTTGGGCTGGGTTGCACCGAAGCTGGTCGCCAGCAAGATGCGACTGGCCTTCATGACGCCGCGCGAGCGGCTGCCGCGTGACTGGGAGCTGCCGCTGCTGGCGCGTTCGGAGCGCATTACCCTGCGCTTCGGGCTCTCGGCATTGCGCTGGGGCCAGGGGCCGGCGGTGCTGCTGATGCACGGCTGGGAAGGCCGCCCCACGCAATTTGCCAGCCTGATCGATGCGCTGGTGGGCGCCGGCTACAGCGTCGTGGCGCTGGACGGTCCCGCCCACGGGCGTTCTCCCGGTCGCGAGGCCAATGTGGTGCTGTTTGCCCGGGCCATGCTCGAAGCCGCCGCGGAGTTGCCGCCGCTGCGCGCGGTCATCGGCCATTCCATGGGGGGCGCTAGTGCCATGCTGGCGGTACAGCTGGGCTTGCGTACCGAGACCCTGGTCAGCATCGCCGCCCCGGCGCGGATACTCGGCGTCCTGCGCGGCTTCGCCCGTTATGTGCGCCTGCCACCCAAGGCACGCTCGGCCTTTATCCGCCAGGTGGAGCAGGATGTCGGCATGCGCGCCGCGGCCATGGATGTCGCGCATTACCAGTTGGACATGCCCGGGTTGATCGTGCATGCCGAAGATGATTGCTTTGTCCCGGTCAAGGAGTCCGAACTGATCCACGACGCCTGGTTCGACAGCCGCTTGTTGCGCCTGAAGGAGGGTGGGCATCAGCGCGTATTGGCCGATCCGCGGCTGATCGAGGGTGTGCTGACGCTGTTGGCCGGCCGCAGCCTGCAAGCGCGCCAATCCGCCTGAGCAATCCGTTACACTGCCCCGGTCGAATAATCTGACCGGGAGTGGGGCATGGGCTGGGATCTGGCAACGCCGTTTATCATCGATCTGCAGGTGGGTGCCGAAGACATCGACGGCTTGGGGCATGCCAACAACGCGGTGTACGTCACTTGGCTCGAGCGTTGCGCCTGGCGTCATTCCCAGCGCCTGGGCCTGGACCTGAGCGAATACCGCCGCCTGGATCGGGCCATGGCGGTGGTACGCCACGAGATCGACTACCTGGCGGCGGCCTATGAAGGCGACGAGCTGCAACTGGCGACCTGGATCGTCGACTGGGATCAGCGCCTGAAGATGTCGCGACGCTTCCAACTGGTGCGTCCGAGCGATGGCGCTACCTTGCTGCGGGCCCAGACCACCTTTGTCTGCATCGAGCTGTCCAGCGGCAAGCCCAAGCGCATGCCGGCGGAGTTTCTCGAGGGTTATGGGCCGGCGTTGCAAGGGGCGAGCTGAACCGGCCCGCGACCATCCACCCGTTGAAATACCTGCTTCCCAGCGAAACCCAGTAAACTGCCGCACGTTTTTTTACCGCGTTTTACGTTGAGTGTGATTCATGCAAATTGCTTTGGCGCCCATGGAAGGGTTGGTCGATGACATCCTGCGGGATGTACTGACCCGGGTCGGTGGTATCGACTGGTGCGTGACCGAGTTCATCCGGGTCAACGATCAGTTGCTCACACCGGCCTATTTCCACAAGTTCGGCCCCGAGTTGTTGAACGGCGCCCGTACCGCGTCCGGCGTGCCGCTGCGGGTGCAACTGCTGGGTTCCGATCCGGTGTGCCTGGCGGAAAACGCCGCCCTGGCCTGTGAGCTCGGTTCCGAAGTCATCGACCTGAACTTCGGCTGCCCGGCCAAGACCGTCAACAAATCCCGTGGCGGTGCGGTGCTGCTCAAGGAGCCGGAGCTGCTCAACCAGATCGTCGAGCAGGTGCGGCGTGCCGTGCCTGCGCACATCCCGGTGACCGCCAAGATGCGCCTCGGCTTCGATAGCCCGGATGGCTCGCTGGTGTGCGCCACGGCGCTGGCCGAAGGCGGCGCGGAACATATCGTGGTGCATGCGCGGACCAAGGTCGACGGCTACAAGCCGCCGGCGCACTGGGAGTGGATTCCGCGGGTGCAGGATGTGGTCAAGGTGCCGGTGTTCGCCAACGGTGATATCTGGAGCGTCGAAGACTGGCGCCGCTGCCGCGAAATCAGCGGCGTGGAAGACATCATGCTCGGCCGTGGCCTGGTGTCGCGTCCGGACCTGGCCCGGCAAATCGCCGCCGCGCGGGCCGGGGAAGAGGTGGTCGAGATGACCTGGGCCGAGCTGATGCCGTTGATCCAGGACTTCTGGCTGCAAGCCAAGGCGCAGATGACGGCTCGCCAATCGCCGGGTCGCCTGAAGCAGTGGCTGGCGATGCTGACCCGCAATTATCCCGAGGCGGTGGAGCTGTTCACCGTCCTGCGTCGCGAAACCGAGCCGGATCAAGTCTCGCGTTTGCTGGGCTTGCCGGTGGCCGAGGCGGCCTGAAAAAAATCTGCGAAAAGTCTCTTGAAATGCAATCGGCGGTCCCTATCTAAGGGTTACGCGATGCCGAATTCGGGTCGCGGAGACAAAAAAACTTGCTGATTGTTTTCAGGAGATTTGAACCATGAGTACTGCATTTTCCCTCGCGCCACTGTTCCGTTCCTCGGTGGGTTTCGACCGTTTCAACGACCTGTTCGAAACCGCCCTGCGCAATGAGCCAGGCAGCACCTATCCGCCCTACAACGTCGAAAAGCACGGTGACGACCAGTACCGCATCGTCGTGGCCGCCGCCGGGTTCCAGGAAGAAGACCTGGAGCTGCAAGTCGAGAAGGGCGTGCTGACCATCAGTGGTGGCAAACGCGACGCGAACGAAGGCGTCACCTTCCTGCACCAGGGCATCGCCCAGCGTGCGTTCAAGCTGTCCTTCCGTCTGGCCGATCACATCGAGATCAAGGCCGCCGGCCTGAGCAACGGTCTGTTGAGCATCGACCTGTTGCGGGTGATCCCGGAAGAGGCGAAAGCCAAGCGCATCCCGATCAACGGGACGCAGAAGCCAGCCCTGCAGCATTGATCCATGCGCCGCCACACAGGCGTTTGATCGAGCGCTGAGTCGCTGAAAAAGGCCCCGACAAGTTGGGGCCTTTTTTATGCCTGGGAAAATCATCGTTCGCCTTTGCCGCGTTGCGGCGCTTTCTCTACAATCCGCCGCAGTTTTGCCGACCCCCCTCCTTACCGGTCGGCCTGGAGCCTTTTTCATGGACGAGATACAACAGCGCTGGCTGTGGGGTCTTTCTGCGCCGATGGTTGCGCTCAACCCTCGCGCCGGATACGACAACCCCGCGTTCTACCCCGGCCCGGACTCCATCGACCTGCAAGGCAGTTGGGGCATTGGTGACCGACGGCAGTTGCTGGACATGCTGGAAAAGATGACTGACCACGGTCATGCCGCCCGCCTCGACGACGCCTATCGCGCCTGGCAGCGCTGCCTGCCGAGCGAGTGGCAGGCCCTGCTCGAGACCCTCGAGCCCCGTGAACGCATCCTGCATGAGTTCGCCAGCCGTACCTTTGGTGCTTGCGGCCCGGGCGGGATCCTGGCCTGGGATTACGGGCGCATGGGTTTTCTCTTGCGTTGCGGCGTGCGTAACCAGTGGATCGATCTGGCCGAGAGCCTGTGGCTGCACGGCCGGCTGGCGGTCAGGGCGCAATACCACTACGGCAGCTGGTTCGCCTATTTCAATGGTTTCCTGGTTGGCCGCGCGTTTTGGGGTTGCCTGGGCAATAGCGACGACGAACTGGCTTACGAGCTGGATCGACAGGGGGAGAACCCCAACAGCCTGATGATCGCCCAGGGGCTTGCGCAAAACATGGCGGATTGTCTGGCGGACTTGCCATGGCACCTGGATCTCGATTTGCCGCAGCGTCCGGCGTCGCTTGAGGAGTTCGACTGGTCATGAGTTGCTGGATAAAGCTGGGTATCGACCCTACCACCGATGAAACGCTGATTCGCAATGCCTATCGTGCCCGTCTGCCGGAGCATCACCCGGAGACCGATCCCGAAGGATTCCAGGCACTGCGCCAGGCCTACGAGAGTGCCCTGCGGCTGGTGCGTGACAACGAGCAGGAACTTGAAGCGGCGCAGGAGAACGAGCCTGAGCCTGCGCAGGCCATCCTCGATTTTGATGCGCTGCTGAGTGATCCGGCGCGACGTTTCAATCCTGAGGCCTGGCAGGCCTTTATCAAGACACTGGATCAATTGCCGCTCGGTATGCTCGATGACCTGCGCTGGGAGTTGTTCGGGCGGACGGCCAACGCCGGGCCGCTGTCCCATCGTTGCGCGGGCCTGCTGGCCCAGCGCATGGGCTGGGAGCATCAGTTGCTGGAGCTGGGGTTCGATCAGGCCCGTCATGTCGAGGACTATCTGGAGCGGATCAAGACCCCGGACCCATTCGATACGGTGCTGATGGGGAATTGGTCGGAACCGGTGCAGACCGAAAGCCTGTGGTACGCGCGCAGTCTCGACTTCATCTTCGACCGGCGACCGCTCCACGAATACGAAGGCTTCGCCAGCCAACACACCTGCCTACCGTTGCCGAACGATGCGCTCTTCATCAAGCGCTTGCTGGTGCAATTCACCCAGGCCGGCATCGGTGGCCAGGGGCTGTTGCAGTTGTGCATCGAGCAGCAGCGCGAAGCCCCGGATGATATGGACTGGCTTTACTTGCTGGCGTGCCAGAACAGCCTGCTGGGGCTGGACGATCAGGCGTTGCCTTGCTGGGTCCGGCTTTGGCAGGAGCATCGTCATCCCAAGGCCGAGAGCCAATTGCTGGCGTTGTGTGCCAAACGTCAGCCGGACTTTTTGCCGCTGCTGATCCAGGCATTTGATCGTCTGGAGCATTTCAGCGGCTGGTCCACCGATCTCGCCCATGTCACCCAGGAATACGGCAGCCCTTCACAACGTCCCGAGACGCTGATCCGCTGGCTCGGCGTTGGCCGGCTCGAGCTGCAGGGGTTGGCGCAGGCCTTTATCGACTGGCGGATGACCGGCGACGAGTTGCCCTTGCTGGCACAGTTGCTGGGCCAGAACACCGACACCCGGTTGTTGCGCCTGTACCGGCATGCCTGGGCCTTGCACCGTGGCGCAGCAGACCTGTTGCAACAGGTGCTGGACGAGCCGCAGCCGCTGGATGCCCTCGAAGGCCTGGTGCTGAGCGGGTTCAAGGACCAGGCCGGGCAGCACCTGCGCTGGTTGAGCCAGGCACCGATTCCGTTGGCGATGAATGCCTTCATCGATGAGGGCGCGGCCTCGGCACAACTGGCCGCTGCGCTGACAACCGGTGAGCCGCATAAGATCTGCCGTGTGTGGCTGCGCCGATTGCGTCCTTACGGTCACGCTGCCCTGGAGCGTATCGCCGAGTCTTTCGAATTGAGCGATACGGATGCCGCTAGCGATTTGTCGGAACTGAACCTGCTGCTGCAACTGAGCCAGCATGGCGTAGCGTTGCCGCCGCCAGGGACGGGAGAGGCGGTCTGGCACTGGTACGCCGATACGCTGTTCCTGAAGGCGTTGCTGGAGCAGCCGGAACGCTGGTGGCAATTGATCGACTCGCGGTGCCTGGAGCGCCTGGCGCTCAATCCGTCCCATCCGCTCAGCCGGCTGCAGCCGCAGCTTGCCCAATTACAGCGCGAACAGGGTGACCTGAGCGGTTTGCTCGGCTGGCTGCAATTGGCGGATCCGCTGCATGCCTTGCTCGACCGGCAATTGCTTGGCGTCCAGGAAGCGCTCGACAGTGCGCGGTTGTTGAGCAATGAACGCTTGTTCGCATGCCTGCGCAGCGACCTGCACGCCTTCGCGGACGATTTGCTCGGGCGCATGCTCTTGAGCGGTGTGCTGTATCACGACCCGGTGATCGACGCGCAGCAGCGTCGATATCTGCTCGACCGGATTACCGAAGTCACCAATCCCCAGGACTGGTTCGACGGCTTCCGCCACGGCTTGATCAAGGGCGAGCCGCCACGGCCGCCGCAGCAGGCGCTGGTCGAAGACGAAGGGATCGACAGCGAGGCCTTTTACCTGGCCCTCGATGTGCTCAAGGGGCTGGTGCGTTACGGCGGTGCCGGTGTGCCTCGGCAGAAAGTGCTGCTGCGCATGCAGCGGGCCAAGGACAATCCGGAACACGGGCTCGGCCTGCGGTTTGCCTTCAGTGCGCTGCTGTCCTGGAGCGAGCGTCTGCTGCTGGCCAAGGGCGACAGCCGTCCGACGCCCGCCACGGCTTTCTGGCGCCTGGGCACACGGCTGGGACGCGGGGCGTTTTTCTGGCAGGTGCTGGGCGCTGTGCTGGTCACCCCGCTGGCCGCGTTGTTCAGCGGCACGTCGCTGTCCGCGCTTGTCGTGTCATTGCTGGGCAGCCTGTTTTTACTCGGGGTGATTCTGCGCCGCCTGCATGACATGGGGCGTGGTATCCCGACCTTGCTGGTGCTGGGCGGTCTGTCGGTGTTCTTTCCATTTCTGTCGCTGATCCTGTTCGCCTTTCCCGGCGACAAGCTGCCCAACCGCTATGGCGTACCGCCGGACAGCGCGGGTGAAGACGCGCTGCCCGGTGGTTTGCAGGCCAGTTTGCGGCGGCTCAACGGCTAGAGACGCAGTTGGTCCAGCGCCTTGTTCAGCTGGGTTCGATGGCTGGCGATTTGCGCTGGTTGCTGGTCGCCGAGCACGGTGGTGAAGGTGCCCAGCCAGTCGGCGATCTGTTCGCGCTCGTCGCCCAGGCTTTGCGCCCACGCCCGTTCCAGGCGTGCCAGCAGGGTGCGGTTGGGCAGGGCGTCGCGGGGGTGGATTTTCAGCGCGGTCAGCCGCTCATGGCTGGTTTGCCGGGATTGCGCATCGAGCCCGGTGGGGCTGCGGTCGATGCTATGGCTATGGCGTTCGCCGCTGGCCAGCAGGGTGACGTCGACTTCGAGCAGGCCATTGATGTCATAGCTGAAGCGCACGTCCAGGGACTGGATCTGTTCGCTGGGCGTCAGGGGCACGTCGAAGGCGTCGATGAAAATATTGTCCCGTACCCAGGGCCGTTCGCCCTGGTACACCTCGATGCGGATAAACGCCTGATGCGGATGTGTGGTGTAGAACTGCTGCACCCGTGAGGTCGGGATTACCGTGTTGCGTTCGATGATCGGTGAAAAGGCCCCGCTGACCTGTTCGCCGCGACGGGTGGAAATCCCCAGGGTGTAGGGGCAGACGTCAGTCAGGATCAGTTCTTCGATAGCCCCGTCCCGGGCCTTGCAGGCGGCCTGGGTGGCGGCGCCCAGCGCGACGATCGTATCCGGGTCGAGATGGCGGTAAGGCAGGCGGCCGAACAGGGTGGCGACCATCTGCTGCACCGCCGGCATCCGGGTGGCGCCGCCTACCAGCACCAGGCTGTCGAGGTCGCGAGGCTTGAGGCGGGCATCGCGCAGGGCCTGTTCGATGGGCGCTCGCAAGCGGGCCAGCAGCGGTTCCCAGATCTTCAGTGCCAGCGCTTCGTCCAGCGTCCATTCATACGAGGTGTCCCCATGGCGCCAGCTCAGTGACTGAGTGCCTTCGGCGAGTGTGCACTTGAGCTGCTCCAGGGCGTCGCCCAGGCTGGCCATGCCCTGGACGTCGATCTGCGCCGGGGTGAGTTGCCAGTCCTTGAGGCAGGCCTGCAACAAGGCCTCGGTAAAGTCCTCGCCGCCCAGGAAGTTGTCGCCGGTGGAGGCATGCACCTCAATCAGCGGCAGTGCGTATTCCAGCACCGTGACGTCGAAGGTGCCGCCGCCCAGGTCGAAGATCAGCGTGCGTTCGAACTTCTGTTCGTGCAGTCCGTAGGCCATGGCGGCCGCGGTCGGCTCGTTGATCAGCCGCGACACCGTCAGGCCAGCCAGTTCGGCGGCGAACAGCGTGCGCTTGCGTTGTTCGTCGCTGAAGTAGGCGGGCACCGAAATCACCGCTTCCTGCACCGGATGGCCGAGAAAGGCTTCGGCATCCTGTTTGAGCGAGCCGATCACCAGCGCCGAGAGTTCTTCCGGGCTGAACGGCCGGCCGCCCAGCTCGAGGCGCTTGTCGCTGCCCATGAAGCGCTTGAAGGCCGCGGCCGTGCGTTCCGGGTGGGTCGTCAGGCGGGCCCGCGCGGCCTTGCCCACCAGGATGCTGTCGTCTTCATCGAGGCTGACCACCGACGGGGTCAGGACATCGCCGAGGGCATTGGGGATCAACTGGGCGCGGCCGTCCTGCCAGACGGCGATCAGGCTGTTGGTGGTGCCAAGGTCAATGCCCAGCAGGGCCGGGCGGGGGAGGGTTGCATCCTGCATGATCGATCTCGTGGGCGTCACAAAAAACGCGACCCTACAGGTTGTGCCAAACACTGGCAATTGCTGCCCCGTTGATCTGTCAGGCCGGCGATTGCATGTCGCCCGCTCAGACCAGCAGGGCTTTCAAACCCTCCAGCGGCAGCGGTCGGCTGTGCAGGTAACCCTGATACAAGTGGCAGCCCAGGCCTTGCAGGAACTCGAGCTGCTCCGCGGTTTCCACGCCTTCGGCGATCACCTTCAGGTCCAGGCTGCGGGCCATGGCGACGATGGCGCGCACGATCTCCGCGTCGTTGGGGTCGTGGGTCGCATCGCGGACGAAGGACTGATCGATCTTCAGCGCATCCACCGGCAAGCGCTTGAGGTAGGTCAGCGACGAATAACCGGTGCCGAAGTCGTCCATGGCGAAACTCACGCCGAGTTTTTTCAGGCGACGCATCTTGCCGATGGTGTCTTCCAGGTTCTGGATCACGATGCCTTCGGTGATCTCCAGCTTCAGCAGCGAAGGCGGCAGCTGGTAATGGCTCAGGCTGTGCTCTATACGCTCGACGAAGTCGTTCTGGCGGAACTGTCGCGGGCTGATGTTCACGCACAGGCTGAAGTCGAGCGGGTCCACCAGGCCTTCGGCGATCAGCTGGCTGAAGGCCTGGCAGGCTTCGTCGAGAATCCAGGTGCCGACCTCGAGGATCAGGCCGCTGTCTTCCAGGACCTTGATGAACTCGGTGGGCGATTGCGCCCCCAGTTCGGGGTGGTGCCAGCGCACCAGGGCCTCGGCGCCGACGATGCGGTTGTCGCGGGCATCGACCTGGGGCTGGAAATGCAGGCTGAACTCGCCCCGGGACAGGGCCAGGCGCAGGTCGGTTTCCATGCGCATGCGCTCGCTGGCGGCTTTCTGCATGGTGTTGTGGAACATCTGGGTGGTGTTGCGCCCGGAGTCCTTGGCCCGGTACAGCGCGATGTCGGCGCGCTTGAGCAGGTCGGTGGGGGTCGAGCCATGATCGGGAATCAGCGCCACGCCGATGCTGGGGGTCACCTGCAGGCGCTGGCCATCGAGGAACATCGGTTCGGAGAGCAGCTCGCGCAGGGTATCGGCCAGTTCACGCACCTGCTCGCTGACTTCGCTGCGGCTGCCTTCCAGGCCGCTGAGCAGGACCACGAACTCATCGCCGCCCAGGCGTGCCACGGTGTCTTCCATGCGCACGCTGGCTTCGAGCCGCGCGGTGACGATCTTCAGCACGGTGTCGCCCACCGGATGGCCGAGGGAATCGTTGATGTGCTTGAAATGGTCCAGGTCGAGAAACAGCAGGGCGCCGCGCAGGTTGTGGCGCTTGAGCAGGGCGATCTGCTGGCTCAGGCGGTCCATCAACAGCGCGCGGTTGGGCAGGTTGGTCAGCGGGTCGTGGTAGGCCAGGTGGCGAATCTGCGCCTGGGCATTTTTCAGCAGGCTGACGTCCCGCGCGGTGAACAGCAGGCAGGGGGTTTCATTGAGGGTAATGGGTTCGATCGAGACCTCGACTGTCAGGATATCGCCACGCTTGTTGCGGCCGAGCATTTCCAGGTGATTGACCCGACCTTTGAGCTGCAGCTCGGCGAGCAGGATCGAGCGCTGTTTTTCCTCGGCCCAGATGCCGACCTGATACACGGTGCGGCCGATCACTTCTTCGGCGCGGTAGCCGGTCAGCCGGCAGAAGCCGTCGTTGACCTCCAGGTAACGCCCGGTGTCGCGTTCGGTGATGGTGATGGCGTCGGGGCTGGAGTGGAACGCCTTGGCGAACTTCTCTTCGCTGGCCTTGAGCGCGGCCTCGGAGCGTTGTTGCTGGGTGATGTCGCGCAGCGTGGTGACAATGCACGGCTGTTTGTCGACGGTGATCTGCCGGCTGGAAATGATGCAGGCCAGGGGGTGCCCGTCCTTGTGCCGGACCACCACCGCGACGTTGTTCAGCGCCTGTTCGCGGATTACCTGTTCGACCCGTTGCAGGCGCTGGGCGGAGTCGTCCCAGAGACCGATTTCGTCGGCGCTGCGGTTGAGCACTTCGTCGGCGGTCCAGCCGAAGGTCTGGGTGAAGCTGGAGTTGATCTCGATGAGCTGCCCGGTTTCCTGGAGCGTGACGCAGATCGGGTCCGGGCTGACCTGGAACAGGCTGGCGAACTTTTCCTCGGACGTCACCAGGCGCTGCTCGCGCTCGACCTGTTCGGTAATGTCCAGCAAGGTCCCGGCCATGCGCAGCGGATGGCCCTGCTCATCGCGGTAGAGGCGGGCGCGGCTTTCCAGAAAGCGTGACGAGCCATCGGCCAGTTGCACGCGGTAGGTCAGTTGATAATTGCCGGCCGGGCCTTCGCGCAGGCTGCGGTAGGCATCGCGCATGCTGTTACGCTCTTCGTCGGGCACGCCCTCGAAAAATGCATCGAAGGACTCATGGAACGGCATCGGCTCCAGGCCGTGCAACTGCGCGGCGCGGGCCGAGCCGTAGAGCATGCCGCTGGGAATGTGCCAGTCCCAGGTGCCGAGCTGGGCCGAGTCCAGCGCCAGGTCGAGGCGCTCCTGGCTGTCCTTGAGGGCCTGTTCGGCGAGCTTGCGTTCGCTGGTGTCGAGAAAGGTGCTGAGCAGGTAGGCCTGGCCTTCCAGCTCGACTTTCTGGGCACTGAGAATACCGTCGTGAATCTGCCCGTTGCTGGCGCGCAGTTGCACCTCGAGGGTGGCGGCCTGGCCGCGCTTTTGTACTGCCTTGACCATTTGTGCGCGCTGTTCCGGGTCGACCCACAGGCCCAGTTCGAGGGTGGTGCGGCCGATGACATGCTGCACCGGCCAGCCGAAGAGGCTTTCGAAGTACTGGTTGGCTTCGCTGATCAGGCCGTCTTCCAGGCGGGTCAGCAGCACCATGTTCGGGCACAGGTGAAACAGCGTGGCAAAGCGTTTTTCCGAGCTGCTGAGGGCTTGTTCCCGCTGGCGTTGGTGGGTGATTTCGCGAATCACCCCGATCATTCGGGGCTTGCCATGTTTGTCCGGCAGCACGCTGCCATTGATTTCCAGCCAGTGCAGGCTGCCGTCGGGCCAGCGGATGCGGTGATGCATCGCCTGTTCCAGCGGCGCGCCGGCCAGCACCGAATGGAAGGCGCGAATGGTTTTGGCGCGGTCTTCCTCGGGCAGCAGGTCGAGGTATTCCAGGTCTTTGGGCAGCGGCTGGCGCGGATCGAAGCCAAACAGCGCCTGGGTGCCTCGCGACCAGCTGATTTGCCCGCTTTCGATGTCCCAGTACCAGGCGCCCAGCCGTGCGCCATTGAGTGCGGCAAGCAACTGCGGGGCACTCTCCCAGCTTTGCTCCGACTGTTTCGGGTCGAGCGCGTGAACGCGCGGCATGGGCGGTAGACGGTCAGCGGGTTTTGGCATGAGCAGCGGGCCTTGGGCTGAAAAGAGCGTTAGGCGCAGGTTCAGGCAAGCAAAGAGGTGGCATAAGTCATGCCGGGACGCTTACGCCTTGGTCCCTGGCCAATCGACTTGTGCATCCAGTAAGGCCATGAAAGCCCGCGCAGCATTCGACAGCGTCCGTTCGGTATGCAGGATATAGCCTAGCTGGCGAGTGAGCTGTATGCCCGGTAAAGGAATGCGCGCCACCTGTTCGTCGAGCATGGTGCGCGGCAAGACGCTCCAGGCCAGGCCGATGGACACCATCATCTTGATGGTTTCTAGGTAGTTAGTGCTCATGGCGATGTTCGGGGTCAGGCCCTGGGCCTCGAACAGGCGCTGGACAATATGGTGAGTGAAGGTGTTGCCGCCGGGAAATACCGCCGGATGCAGGGCGATATCGGCCAGGCTGACCGTGCCGTTGCTCACCAGCGGATGCTCGGGGGCGGCGACGAAGTCCAGCGGGTCGTTCCACACCGGCGTGGCCTTGACCAGCGTATGGGGCTCGGGGGCCAGGGTGATCACCGCCAGCTCGGCGCGACCATGGAGGATCTCTTCATAGGCCACTTCCGAGTCGAGAAACTGGATGTCCAGGGCCACTTCCGGGTATCGGCGGGTAAAGGCGCGCAGCAGGGGCGGCAGGCGGTGCAGACCGATATGGTGGCTGGTCGCCAGGGTCAGGCGGCCGCTGACTTCGCCGGTCAGGTTGGTCAGCGCCCGGCGGGTGTCGTCCAGCACGTTGAGGATCTGATAAGCCCGCGGCAGCAGGGCGCGTCCGGCCTCGGTCAGGCCCACTTCGCGGCCCAGGCGATCGAACAGCCGGACATTGAGCTGTTGCTCAAGGCCGGCGATGCGCTTGCTGATGGCCGGCTGGGTCAGGTGCAGGCGCTCGCCGGCTCCGGAGAAGCTGCCGGTTTCGGCAATCGCGATAAAGGCATTGAGGTTGGCCAGGTCCATGGTCGTATTCCAGTCGGTTATCCAAAGTATAAAAAATATGAATTTGAGTTATTTAATGTAACGCCATAGCATCAGCCTCACAAGCCAAGGGGTTATTGACCGGTGTCAGAGACCCGCGGCATAGAAAATGATGAGGAACCGTCTGATGGCCGGCAAAACGCTCTACGACAAGCTCTGGGATTCGCATTTGGTCAAGCAGCGCGACGATGGCTCGGCGCTGATCTATATCGATCGTCACATCATCCACGAAGTGACCTCGCCGCAAGCCTTCGAAGGCCTGCGTCTGGCCGGGCGCAAGCCTTGGCGCATCGATGCCAACATCGCGACCCCGGACCACAACGTACCGACCACGCCGGAGCGCAAGGGCGGCATCAGCGCCATCGCCGACCAGGTCTCGCGTTTGCAGGTTCAGACCCTCGACGACAACTGTGACGAATACGGCATCGTCGAATTCAAGATGAACGACGTGCGTCAGGGCATCGTTCACGTCATCGGCCCGGAGCAGGGCGCCACCTTGCCCGGCATGACCGTGGTCTGCGGCGACTCCCACACCTCGACCCACGGTGCCTTTGGCGCCCTGGCGCACGGTATCGGCACCTCCGAGGTCGAGCATGTGCTCGCCACCCAGTGCCTGGTCGCCAAGAAAATGAAAAACATGCTGGTGCGGGTCGAGGGCAAGTTGCCATTTGGCGTGACCGCCAAGGACATCGTCCTGGCTGTGATCGGCAAGATCGGCACCGCTGGCGGTAACGGCCATGCCATCGAGTTCGCCGGCAGCGCGATTCGCGACCTGTCCGTCGAAGGCCGCATGACCATCTGCAACATGTCCATCGAAGCCGGCGCCCGTGTGGGCCTGGTGGCGGCGGACGAAAAGACCGTGGAATACGTCAAGGGTCGTCCATTCGCCCCCAAGGGCGCGGAATGGGACCTCGCCGTCGAAGCCTGGAAGGACCTGGTGTCCGACGCCGACGCCAAGTTCGACACTGTGGTCGAGCTGGATGCCGCGCAGATCAAGCCGCAAGTCAGCTGGGGCACTTCGCCCGAGATGGTGTTGGCGGTCGATCAGAACGTGCCGGACCCGGCCAAGGAAATGGACCTGGTCAAGCGCGACTCCATCGTCCGTGCCTTGAAATACATGGGTTTGACCGCCAACCAGGCGATCACCGACATCCAGCTGGACCGGGTATTCATCGGTTCCTGCACCAACTCGCGGATCGAAGACCTGCGCGCCGCGGCGGTCATCGCCAAGGGCCGCAAGGTGGCTTCGACCATCAAGCAGGCGATCGTGGTCCCGGGTTCGGGCCTGGTGAAGGCCCAGGCGGAGTCGGAAGGCCTGGATAAGATCTTCCTCGAAGCGGGCTTCGAATGGCGCGAGCCGGGCTGCTCGATGTGCCTGGCGATGAACCCGGACCGTTTGGAGTCCGGCGAGCATTGCGCTTCGACCTCGAACCGCAACTTCGAAGGTCGCCAGGGCGCCGGTGGCCGTACTCACCTGGTCAGCCCGGCCATGGCCGCGGCCGCCGCCGTCAGCGGCCGTTTCGTCGACGTCCGTGAATTGATCTAAGGAGCGCAGCATGAAAGCTTTCACCCAGCACACCGGTCTTGTCGCGCCTTTGGATCGTGCCAACGTCGACACCGATCAGATCATTCCCAAGCAGTTCCTCAAGTCGATCAAGCGCACCGGCTTCGGCCCGAACCTGTTCGACGAGTGGCGCTACCTGGATGTTGGCCAGCCGTACCAGGACAACTCCAAGCGTCCGTTGAACAAGGATTTCGTGCTCAACGCCGAGCGCTACCAGGGCGCCAGTGTATTGCTGGCCCGGGAAAACTTCGGCTGCGGCTCCAGCCGTGAGCACGCGCCTTGGGCGTTGGAAGAATATGGTTTTCGCAGCATCATTGCCCCGAGCTACGCTGACATCTTCTTCAACAACAGCTTCAAGAACGGCTTGCTGCCGATCATCCTCAGCGATGCTGAAGTCGATGAATTGTTCCAGCAGGTCGAGGCCAATCCGGGCTACCAGTTGCAGATCGACCTGCAGGCCCAGACCGTGACCCGTCCCGATGGCAAGGTGTTGAAATTCGAGATCGATGCGTTCCGCAAGCATTGCCTGCTCAACGGCCTGGACGATATCGGCCTGACCTTGCAGGACGGCGACGCGATTGCCGCCTTCGAGGCCAAGCATCGGGCCAGCCAGCCGTGGTTGTTTCGCGACGCCTGATCGGCGTTAAAGTGATGCATTGATGGCGAGCCAGCTCGCTCCGGCAGGAGAGGACACACAACCTGTAGGAGCGAGCTTTTTGCTCGCTGCAACCGCCCAAAAAAGCCATGACGGCTTGATATTCGGGCCAGTGCTTCGTTCTCTACGAGTGAGCGGACGCCGCAGGCCAGGTAACAGCATTTTTCCGGGCGTGCCAACCAGCACACCGACAGAGCAAATGAGGAAAGCATGAGCAAGCAGATTCTGATTCTCCCAGGCGACGGTATCGGCCCGGAAATCATGGCCGAGGCGGTCAAGGTGCTGGAGCTGGCCAACGCCAAGTACAACCTGGGCTTCGAGCTGAGCCATGACGTGATCGGTGGCGCGGCCATCGACAAGCACGGCGTGCCGCTGGCCGACGAGACCCTGGATCGTGCGCGGGCTGCCGACGCGGTCCTGCTGGGCGCCGTGGGCGGCCCGAAATGGGACAAGATCGAGCGTGATATCCGCCCTGAGCGCGGCCTGCTGAAAATTCGCGCGCAGTTGGGCCTGTTCGGCAACCTGCGTCCGGCGATCCTTTATCCGCAACTGGCCGATGCTTCCAGCCTCAAGCCGGAAATCGTGTCCGGCCTGGACATCCTCATCGTTCGCGAGCTGACCGGCGGCATCTACTTCGGCGCGCCACGTGGCACCCGCGAGCTGGAAAACGGCGAGCGTCAGTCCTACGACACCCTGCCGTACAGCGAGAGTGAAATCCGCCGCATCGCCCGGGTCGGCTTCGACATGGCCCGCGTGCGCGGTAAGAAGCTCTGCTCGGTGGACAAGGCCAACGTCCTGGCGTCCAGCCAGCTGTGGCGCGAAGTGGTCGAGCAGGTGGCCAAGGATTACCCGGATGTCGAACTGAGCCACATGTACGTCGACAACGCCGCCATGCAGTTGGTGCGTGCGCCGAAGCAGTTCGACGTGATGGTCACCGACAACATGTTCGGCGACATCCTTTCCGACGAAGCGTCGATGCTCACCGGTTCTATCGGCATGCTGCCGTCGGCGTCGCTGGATGCCAACAACAAGGGCATGTACGAGCCATGCCACGGTTCGGCGCCGGACATCGCCGGGCAGGGCATCGCCAACCCGCTGGCGACCATTCTGTCGGTGTCGATGATGCTGCGTTACAGCTTCAACCTGAACGACGCGGCGGATGCCATCGAGCAGGCCGTGAGCCTGGTACTGGACCAGGGGTTGCGCACCGGCGACATCTGGTCGGCCGGTTGCACCAAGGTGGGTACGCAGGAAATGGGCGATGCAGTAGTCGCCGCGCTGCGGAATCTGTAATCTTTCGGGCCCACCGCTCAGACGGTGGCCCACTTTTGTATAGGTGTAGTTGCGATGAAACGTGTAGGTCTGATCGGTTGGCGCGGTATGGTCGGTTCCGTGCTCATGCAGCGGATGCTGGAAGAGCAAGACTTCGATCTTATCGAGCCGGTGTTTTTCACCACTTCCAATGTCGGTGGCCAAGGCCCGTCCGTGGGCAAGGACATTGCTCCGCTCAAGGACGCTTACAGCATTGAAGAGCTGAAGACCCTCGACGTGATTCTGACCTGCCAGGGTGGCGACTACACCAGCGAAGTCTTCCCCAAGCTGCGCGAAGCCGGCTGGCAGGGCTACTGGATCGATGCCGCTTCCAGCCTGCGCATGCAGGATGACGCGGTGATCATCCTCGACCCGGTGAACCGCAAGGTCATCGACCAGCAGCTGGACTCCGGCACCAAGAACTACATCGGCGGCAATTGCACCGTCAGCTTGATGCTGATGGGCCTGGGCGGCCTGTTCGAAGCCGGTCTGGTGGAGTGGATGAGCGCCATGACCTATCAGGCGGCCTCCGGTGCCGGCGCGCAGAACATGCGCGAACTGATCAAGCAGATGGGCGCGACCCACGCCGCCGTGGCGGATGACCTGGCCAATCCGGCCAGCGCCATTCTCGACATCGACCGCAAGGTCGCCGAAGCCATGCGCAGCGATGCCTACCCGACCGAGAACTTCGGTGTGCCGCTGGCCGGCAGCCTGATCCCGTGGATCGACAAGGAACTGCCGAACGGCCAGAGCCGCGAAGAGTGGAAGGCCCAGGCCGAGACCAACAAGATTCTCGGCCGCTTCAAGAGCCCGATCCCGGTCGACGGCATCTGCGTGCGGATCGGCGCCATGCGCTGCCACAGCCAGGCGCTGACCATCAAGCTGAACAAGGACGTGCCGATCGCCGATATCGAAGGGTTGATCAGCCAGCACAACCCTTGGGTCAAGCTGGTACCGAACCAGCGCGACATCAGCATGCAGGAGCTGAGCCCGACCAAGGTCACCGGCACCCTGAACATCCCGGTAGGCCGTCTGCGCAAGCTGAACATGGGCTCGCAGTTCCTCGGCGCGTTCACCGTCGGCGACCAACTGCTGTGGGGCGCCGCCGAACCGCTGCGCCGCATGCTACGGATCCTGCTTGAGCGTTGATGCTCTGATCCGTTGAAAGAGCCCGCGCCTTGCAAGAGGCGCGGGCTTTTTTCATATCGGAGCAGCTCTGATTGCTGGCTATGAGCATGTTTGCGAAAAGTCTGATGTGCCAGATCTGATAAATTGCCTCGCCCCCAAGCGCCGGGTAAAGTGCCGCTCCCCCCGTTTCGCCAGAGGTAGCACCATGAACCAGTCCTTCGATATCGCCGTGATCGGTGCCACCGGTACTGTCGGCGAAACCCTCGTCCAGATTCTCGAAGAGCGCGATTTTCCGATCGCCAACCTGCACCTGTTGGCCAGCAGCGAGTCGGCGGGGCACTCGGTGCCGTTTCGTGGAAAAAATGTGCGCGTGCGTGAGGTCGACGAGTTCGATTTCAGCAAGGTGCAGCTGGCGTTTTTCGCTGCCGGCCCTGCGGTGACCCTGAGCTTCGCCCCTCGGGCCACGGCGGCCAATTGCGCGGTGATCGACCTGTCGGGCGCATTGCCTTCGGCCCAGGCACCGAATCTGGTGCCGGAAGCCAACGAGCGGGTGCTGAGCAGCCTGGAAAAGCCCGTTCAACTGAGCAGCCCCAGCGCCGCAGCCACGTCGCTGGCGGTGGTCCTGGCGCCGTTGCAGGCCCTGTTCGAGATCCAGCGGGTCAACCTGACCGCCAGCCTCGCGGTGTCCACCCAGGGCCGTGAAGCGGTAACCGAGCTGGCGCGGCAGACCGCCGAACTGCTCAATGCGCGTCCGTTGGAGCCGCGATTCTTCGACCGGCAGATGGCATTCAACCTGTTGGCGCAGGTCGGCACGCCCGACGAGCAAGGTCACACCTTGTTGGAAAAACGCCTGGTCCGGGAGTTGCGCGAGGTGCTGGCGCAGCCTTTATTAAAGATTTCTGTCACTTGTGTTCAAGCCCCGGTGTTTTTTGGCGATAGCTATAGCGTGACCCTGCAGTCAGCCACGGCGATCGACCTGGACGCGGTCAATGCCGCGCTCGAAGCGGCGCCCGGCATCGAGTTGGTGGAGGCGGGCGACTACCCGACCGCGGTGGGCGATGCGGTGGGGCAGGATGTGGTCTACGTTGGTCGGGTGCGCGCGGGGATCGACGACCCGGCGGAACTTAATCTCTGGCTGACGTCAGATAACGTACGCAAAGGGGCTGCGCTCAACGCCGTGCAACTGGCTGAGTTGTTGATAAAAGACCTTCTGTAAAAGATACTTGGCAACAATTTGCAGAATGATTCTAGCTGGGCGCTATGCTTGGCTGGTTGCTGGAGGTGAGCTGCTGTCGCGGGCTTCCAAGGCATGCAGACATATATCGCGCGAAGCGGCCCTTCAGGCCGCACGCAATGCCTTACGGCAGCGCTACAACACCTTCTCGCTGGCCGAGGAATGTTCAAACAAAGGATGAGGCTATGGTTCAAGTTCGCAAACTGGTGTTAGCAATAGCGGCCGCGTCGGCGCTGTCCTCCGGTATGGCGCAGGCGCTTGGGCTCGGGGAGCTGACCCTGAAGTCGACTCTGAACCAGCCACTGGTTGCAGAAATCGAGTTGCTGGACGTCAAGGATCTCACCGCCGCCGAGGTGGTGCCGAGCCTGGCCTCGCCTGAAGATTTCGCCAAGGCGGGCGTCGATCGCCAGGCCTTTCTCAACGACCTGAGCTTTACGCCGGTGCTCAATGCCAGCGGCAAGAGCGTGCTGCGGGTCACGTCGAGCCAGCCGCTCTCCGAGCCGATGGTCAAGTTCCTGGTGCAGGTGATGTGGCCCAATGGCCGTCTGCTGCGCGACTACAGCGTCCTGCTCGACCCTTCCAAGTTTTCCCCGCAAACCGCTGAAGCGGCCGCGCAATCCGCGGCACAGGCTCCAGCGGTTGCCGCGCCGGTCACAGGTGTCGGCAAGCCTGCTCAATACACCACCTCGGCCCGCGATACCCTCTGGGAAATTGCGGCCAAGGCCCGCAATGGCGGTTCGGTCCAGCAAACCATGCTGGCCATCCAGGCGCTGAATCCGGATGCCTTTATCGACGGCAACATCAACCGGCTGAAGACCGGGCAGGTATTGCGCCTGCCCGATGCCGTGCAGAGCACCAGCCTGCCGCAGCCGCAAGCGATCGCCGAGGTCGCCGCGCAGAATACGGCGTGGCGTCAGGGGCGCCGCCTGGCGCCGCGTGGCGCTCAGCAGCAACTGGATGGCACCCGGCGCGCGGGCGCGGACAAGGCGCCTGCACAAGGCGCGGCCAAGGATAATCTGAGCCTGGTGTCTGCCGAGTCCGGCAAGGCGCGGGGCAAGGGTGCGGCTGGCGACAGCCAGGCACTGAGCAACAAGCTGGCGGTGACTCAGGAAAGCCTCGATACGGCCCGGCGTGACAACGCCGAGCTGAAAAGCCGTCTGACGGACCTGCAAAGCCAGCTGGACAAGCTGCAACGCCTGATCGAATTGAAGAACGACCAGTTGGCCAAATTGCAGGCGCAAGGGGCGGGTGCCGTGGCGCCAGCACAACCGACCGCGGCCATGCCGGCACAACTGGCTGAGCAGCCTGCGACCCCGGCGGCGCCAGTGACCGATCCTGCGGCAACGTCGGGCGAGGCCCCGGCTGAAGCGGCACCGGCCCAGGCGCAAGCACCGGCGTCCGATGAGGACAAATTCAACGACCTGCTGACCAATCCGATCCTCCTGGGGCTGGCGGGCGGCGGGGCAGTGCTGGTGCTGTTGTTGCTGCTGTTGCTGGCTCGCCGTCGCAAGGCTCAGCAGGAGGCGGAAAAGCATCTGCGCATGGCTCGCGCCCTGTCCGAAGAGTCTGATCTGTCCAAGGATCTGGATCTGCCGGAAAGCAGCTTCGAAGGCCTTGAAGTTCCACCGCCGAGCGTCAAGCTCGCTCCAGCTCCAGCTCCAGCTCCAGCTCCAGCTCCAGCCCCGGTCGTGGCGCCTGTGGTGGACGCGGCGCCGGTGGCTGCCGCAGTCGAGCACCCGGTCGATGTGCTGGATCAGGCCCAGTCCCATATCGATGGCGGTCGCCTGAACCAGGCGGCGGCGATCCTGGAGGAGGCCGTCAAGCTGGAGCCGCAGCGTAGCGAGGTGCGCTTGAAGCTGATGGAAGTCTACGGTCATCAGGGCGATCGCAGCGCCTTTGTGGCCCAGGAGCGTCAGTTGGTGGCCAATGGCAAGAATCACGCTGAAGTCGAACAGCTGAAAAGTCGCTTCCCGGCAATGGCTGCTGTGGCGGCCGCGGGTCTCGGCGCTGCGGCCGTGGCGGCGGCGCTGGATGCTCAATACGTCAAGGAACTGTTGCTCGACGAGCCGCAGGAGCCAGCGCCGGCACCGGTTGTCGACGACCTGGATACCGACTTCGATCTGAGCCTGGACGATCTGGAGGCCGCCTCTGCGGCGTCGCCGGTTGCTCCGGCTGTTCCTGCTCAAGTTGAGCCCGAGCTGGACGACTTCCCGCTGGATGACGACCTGAGCTTCGAGTCGGTGCTGCAGCAGCAAACCGAAGCCAAGGAAAGCCTGGACGATCTGTCGGATTTCGACCTGGATCTGGGTGAGGATCTTCCTGCCGCGGCGCAAGCCGATGAGGATTTCCTGCTCAGCCTGGATGACGACCTGAAGGATCTGCCGGCTGCCGAAGTGCCTACGGTGACCGAAGCCGCGCTCGACGATCTTGAGCTGCCTGCGGACTTCGACTTGTCCCTGGCGGACGAGATGGATGCACAACCCGCTGCCAAGGATGCTTTCGCTTCCGAGCTGGACGGTGTCAACGCCGAGCTGGATCGCTTGTCGCAAAGCCTCGAGCAGCCGGACCTGGCCGAGCCAACCTTTACCGCGGAAGACGCCGCGGGCAGTGCCGACGAAGGGGATTTCGATTTCCTTTCCGGCGCCGATGAAGTGGCGACCAAGCTCGATCTGGCCCAGGCCTACATCGACATGGGCGATAACGATGGCGCGCGGGATATTCTCGGCGAAGTCATCAGCGAAGGTAACGACGGTCAGAAAAGCGAAGCCAAGGAAATGCTCGCGCGTCTGGCCTGAGTCGGCGCTAGCAGCAAAAAAACGGCAGCCATCGAGGCTGCCGTTTTTGTTTTTGGGCCCGTGGCAGCGCTTGCGCGGTTAGGCCAGCAGGTCTTCGTAGAAGGCGCCGAACGGCCGGGTAGGGTGGGCGATCTGGATTTCCAGAATCCACAGGCCAACGTTGGGGCATGCCTCGAAGTTGCCCAGGTCACCCGCTCGATAAATGGCATGGGGGAAGTCGCTGACCCGTGATCTCCAGGTTCAGCACCCAGCCCATGGCGCTCGCCTGTTCTTCGGCATAGCGATACAGGGCGGGGCCGGCGACCTTGTGCTCGCTCCAGTGATCACGAACCCGTTCGAACAGGGTTTGGGCCGCCGTGGCACAGGCTTGCATCTCGGGATCGTTGCCGGTGACGAAGGTGGCGCCGCAATCGCCTTCGTGGCGGTCCCAGACCACCCCCAGGTCGATAAAGAAGATGTCGTTGTCGCCCAATATCGGATCGCCTTCGGAGCGTTGCTTGAAGGTCTTCAGGGTGTTTTCGCCAAAGCGCACCAGCGCCGGGTGCCAGATCCGGTCCATGCCCAATTCCGCAAGCACCTCTAGCCCCAAGGCGCGAGCCTGGGATTCGAGCATGCCTGGCTGGATGCGCGCGGCTATCTGCGCGATGGCTTCCCAGGTCTTGCGCTTGGCGTGGAGCATGCCTTGTAGGCTGTAGGCGAGGCCCACGGCCTCCTTGTTGATGGCGGTCATTGGTCTCAGGTCCCGGTCGAGTGGATTTATGGTTTTCGTTATATATCGATCTATATAGCGTTTGTCCTGGTTTTCACGCAATCCTGTTTGCGCTCGCTGGCGCTTAATGGGCAAACATCAACTAAAAGCGGGCCGCGCATGGCGTCTGCTTGCGCGCGCCTTATAATGGCCGCCTTTGCGCATATCAGCAGGCTGTAAGTTCTTGGCAAATATAGATAACGCGGCCGCCGAAATGGCGGCCGCAGGCTTTTTCAGAATCGCGTTGGGTGTCGAATACAAGGGTTCGCGTTATCGCGGCTGGCAGCGTCAGGCTTCCGGTGTCCCGAGTGTCCAGGAAACCCTCGAGAAGGCGTTGTCCCGGGTGGCGGACTCGCCGGTGCTGCTGTCTTGCGCCGGGCGTACCGACGCCGGCGTGCACGCCTGCGGGCAGGTGGTGCACTTCGATACCCAGGCCGAGCGGTCGATGAAGGCGTGGGTGATGGGGGCCAATATCAACCTGCCCCACGACATCAGCGTGAGCTGGGCCAAGGTCATGCCGGCGCATTTTCATGCGCGGTTCAAGGCGATTGCCCGCCGCTATCGCTACGTGATCTACAACGACCAGATCCGTCCGGCGCACTTGAACGAGGAGATCACCTGGAATCATCGCCCGCTGGATGTCGAGCGGATGGCCGAGGCTGCCCAGCATCTGGTGGGCACCCATGATTTCAGTGCATTCCGTGCAGGGCAGTGCCAGGCCAAGTCGCCGATCAAGGAAATCCACCATCTGCGGGTCACCCGGCACGGCAAGATGATTGTCCTGGATATCCGTGCCAGCGCGTTTCTGCATCACATGGTGCGCAATATCGCCGGAGTGCTGATGACCATCGGCGCGGGCGAGCGTCCGGTCGAGTGGGCCAGGGAAGTGCTGGAGAGCCGGATTCGCCGCACGGGCGGGGTGACGGCGCATCCTTTCGGACTGTATCTGGTGCAGGTCGAGTATCACGATGAGTTCGAGCTGCCCGAGCGATACATCGGGCCACATTTCCTCACCGGCTTCTCGGAACTTGACGGCTGACGCCCGGAAAAGCATTTGCTACCATCCGGGACTTTCCCCGGATTTGCCCTGAGGTTTAAACGACATGTCAGCCGTTCGCAGCAAAATTTGTGGGATTACCCGCATTGAGGATGCGTTGGCGGCGGTCGAGGCCGGGGCCGATGCCATCGGGCTGGTGTTCTACGCCAAGAGCCCGCGGGCGGTGAACGTCCAGCAGGCGCGGGCGATCATTGCCGCGCTGCCGCCGTTCGTGACCACCGTGGGCCTGTTCGTCAATGCCAGCCGCTGCGAGCTGGGCGAGATCCTCGACGCGGTGCCGCTGGACCTGTTGCAGTTTCACGGCGATGAAACACCGGCGGACTGCGAGGGCTATCACCGGCCCTACATCAAGGCGCTGCGGGTCAAGGCCGGCGACGATATTGCCAGCCGTTGCGCGGCTTATGCGCGGGCCAGCGGCATCCTGCTCGATACCTATGTCGAGGGCGTACCGGGTGGAACCGGCGAAGCCTTCGATTGGTCACTGGTACCGCAAGGCTTGAGCAAGCCGATTATCCTGGCCGGTGGCTTGACTGCCGAGAATGTCGGCCAGGCAATAGCGCAGGTTCGCCCGTACGCCGTGGATGTAAGCGGCGGGGTGGAGCAGAGCAAGGGCATCAAGGATCACGCAAAGATTCGCGCATTTATGCAGGCCGTTCGCGGCAGCTGTTAGTCGATGTGACGGCTGGCAGTCTGCCGCCGTCCATAACACCACTGTACAAAACAGGCCGGCACCGTCGCTGGGCGGGCCGAAATCGAAGTGGCAGCCGCTCTATCCGGGGGTTGTCGGGATGGCTGAGGAGCCGTTCGGTACAGGCAGGTCAAGCTCGCGCTGACCGCGGTAGCGAACAGATCATCGCCGCACACATGAATTTAGCTCAAGGGCATACGCGGGGCCGCGAACCAGAGTGTTCGGGCCGCCGGTACTGGAGAAAGAAAGCATGAGCAACTGGTTAGTAGACAAACTGATCCCTTCGATCATGCGTTCCGAGGTGAAGAAAAGCTCGGTGCCTGAAGGTCTGTGGCACAAGTGCCCGTCCTGCGAGGCGGTGCTGTATCGTCCGGAGCTGGAAAAGACCCTGGACGTCTGCCCCAAGTGCAACCACCACATGCGTATCGGCGCTCGCGCCCGTATCGACATTTTCCTCGACGCTGAAGGCCGTGCCGAACTGGGCGCCGACCTGGAGCCGGTAGACCGTCTGAAATTCCGCGACGGCAAGAAGTACAAGGATCGCCTGACCGCGGCCCAGAAGCAGACCGGTGAAAAGGACGCGCTGATTTCCATGAGCGGTACCCTGCTGGGGATGCCGGTGGTGGTATCAGCGTTCGAGTTCTCCTTCATGGGCGGCTCCATGGGCGCCATCGTTGGCGAGCGTTTTGTGCGTGCTGCCAACTACGCGTTGGAAAAGCGTTGCCCGATGGTCTGCTTCTCCGCTTCCGGCGGTGCGCGGATGCAGGAAGCGCTGATCTCCCTGATGCAGATGGCCAAGACCTCCGCGGTGCTGGCGCGTCTGCGTGAAGAAGGCCTGCCATTCATTTCCGTGTTGACCGACCCGGTCTACGGTGGCGTTTCCGCCAGCCTGGCGATGCTGGGTGACGTGATTGTCGCCGAACCCAAGGCCCTGGTCGGTTTCGCCGGTCCTCGCGTGATCGAGCAGACCGTGCGTGAAAAACTGCCGGAAGGTTTCCAGCGCAGCGAGTTCCTGCTGGAGCATGGCGCTATCGACATGATTATCCCGCGCCAGGAGCTGCGTCCGCGCCTGGGCAACCTGCTGGCTCAACTGATGGGCTTGCCGACGCCTGAGTTCGTGGCCGCGCCTGTCGAGGCGATCGTGGTGCCACCGGTGCCTGCAAACATATGACCGAGCGTACCCTTGGCGACTGGCTTGCCTACCTTGAGCAGTTGCATCCGTCAGCCATCGACATGGGGCTGGAGCGCTCGCAAGAAGTAGCGTCCCGCATGGGGTTGGGCAGGCTGGCGCCTCGGGTCATCACGGTGACCGGTACCAACGGCAAGGGTTCTACCTGTGCGTTCGTGGCGTCCTTGCTGCGAGCCCAGGGGCTGAAGGTCGGTGTCTACAATTCTCCCCATCTGTTGCGCTACAGCGAGCGCGTGCAGGTCGATGGCGTCGAAGCCAGCGATGCCGAGCTGTGCGAGGCCTTTGTCGCGGTCGAAGCCGGACGCGGTGAAATTTCCCTGACCTATTTCGAGATGGGTACTCTGGCGGCCTTCTGGCTGTTCCAGCGTGCCGGTCTCGATGCCGTGGTGCTGGAAGTCGGCCTGGGTGGGCGCCTGGATGCGGTCAACCTGGTGGATGCGGATCTGGCGCTGGTCACCAGTATCGGCGTCGACCATGCCGATTACCTGGGGGACACCCGTGAATCCGTGGCCTTCGAGAAGGCCGGGATTTTCCGCCAGGGCGCGCCTGCGCTCTGCGGTGACCTGAATCCCCCTCAGCCCCTGCTGGATAAGGCGCGTGAATTGAACTGCCCGTTCTTCCTGCGCGGTCGTGATTTCGACCTGGGGATCACCGAGGCGAACTGGCAGTGGCGGGGCCTCGATGCGCGGGGCAATGCTGTCGAGCTGCGCGACTTGCCGCTGCTCGATCTGCCCATGGAGAACGCCGCGCTGGCCTTGCAGGCCTATTTGTTGCTGGGGCTGCCTTGGCAGGCCGAACGCATCGCCGAAGCCTTGCAGCAGACGCGAGTGGTCGGGCGCCTGGATCGCCGTCAGTTCGAATGGCAGGGCAAGCGCCTGAACCTGTTGCTGGATGTCGGGCACAACCCCCATGCCGCGGAGTATCTGGCCGAGCGCCTGATGCGCCGACCAGTGGCGGGCAAGCGCCTGGCGGTATTCGGCCTGTTGGCGGACAAGGACCTGGAGGGCGTGGTTGCCCGCCTGGATGCCTGTGTCGAGCATTGGGCGGTGGCGCCGCTGGATTCTGCCCGTGCGCGTCCCGTTGCGGACTTGCAGGCGGCACTGCAGAACCTTGGGGCTTCGGTAGCGTCTTATGAAAGTGTCGCCGCAGCCTTGGAAGGGCAGTGTGCGCAGGCTACGGGCGAAGACGAGATTCTGCTGTTCGGATCTTTTTATTGTGTTGCCGAGGCGCTCGAGTGGCTCGCTCGGCGCTCCACGGAGGAAGCTGCACATGGCTATGCTGGATAACGTCTACAAGCAGCGAATGGTTGGGGCCTTGGTTCTGGTGGCGTTGGCGGTGATTTTCCTGCCGATGCTGTTTTCCCGCGAAGATGAGCAGCGGCATATCAATGTCGAGGCGCCAGCAGTGCCTCAGGCGCCTGCTGTAACCCAGGTGCAAGTCGAGCCAGTGGTGGTGCCAGAGCCGCAGGCGCTGCCACAGGAGCCGGTACCCAGCGATGAAGAAGTGGCCCAGCAGGCCGCGCCTTCGATGCCGATTGCGCCAAGCGCTCCGGTTGCTCCGGCTCCAGTCCCGGTGGCACCGCCAGTCGCCGCGAGCAAGCCCGTGACTCCACCTCCGGCGCCAGCCCCCAAGCCGGCTCCGGCCCAGCCGATTGCCGCAGCGCCAGCCAAGCCCGATGCGACCCCAAGCCGTGTCGATGCAAACGGCCTGTCGGTCAGTTGGTCGGTGCAACTGGCCAGCCTGTCCAGTCGGGAAAGCGCCGAGAACCTGCAGAAAACCCTGCGCAGCCAGGGGTACAACGCTTATATCCGTTCCGCCGATGGCAAGAACCGGGTATTCGTCGGTCCATTGATCGAGCGGGCCGAGGCAGACCGCCTGCGCGATTTGCTGAGCCGTCAGCAGAACCTCAAGGGTTTTGTCGTGCGCTTCCAGCCTGAGCGCGGTTAAGGCTATCGCCTTGATTTGCAAAGCACAGTGAATCGCAGCTTACCGACGGCCATGCGCTCTGTTAAAATGCGCCGCCTTATCCGTCTGTAGGCTGCACTGTGCCATTTACCTGGGTTGACTGGGCGATCGTTGCAATCATCGCCATCTCCGCTTTGATCAGTTTGAGCCGCGGCTTCGTCAAAGAAGCGCTGTCGCTGCTTACCTGGATCGTCGCAGGAGTCGTTGCCTGGATGTTTGGTGGCTCTCTGTCCGAATACCTCAGCGGATACATCGAGACTCCCTCGGCTCGCGTGATCGCGGGCTGTGCCATCATGTTTGTCGCCACTTTAATCGTGGGCGCAATGATCAATTATCTTATCGGCGAATTGGTTCGCGTCACCGGGCTATCCGGGACCGATCGATTCCTCGGCATGGCCTTCGGCGCGGCGCGTGGCGCATTGCTGGTGGTCGTGGCCGTCGGGCTGTTGAGCCTGGGGCCGGTACAACAGGATTCCTGGTGGCAGCAGTCGCGACTGGTGCCACAATTTCTATTGGTTGCAGACTGGTCAAAAAACCTCATATTGGGGTGGAGCAGTCAGTGGCTGGCCAGCGGTATCAGCGTACCCGCTGAAATACCGTTCAAGGAACAACTCTTACCGGCCAAAACGCCTCAGTAAGATGTGTTCAGTTCAGTTTCATTAAGTAGGGGTTGCGTCGCATGTGTGGCATCGTCGGTATCGTCGGTAAGTCGAACGTCAATCAGGCGCTGTATGACGCGCTAACCGTCCTCCAGCACCGCGGCCAGGACGCTGCCGGTATCGTGACCAGCCATGATGGCCGGTTATTCCTGCGCAAGGACAACGGCCTGGTCCGTGACGTTTTCCATCAACGGCACATGCAGCGCCTGGTCGGTCACATGGGGATCGGCCATGTGCGGTATCCGACCGCTGGCAGCTCGACTTCGGCCGAAGCTCAACCGTTTTACGTCAACTCGCCTTACGGCATCACACTGGCGCATAACGGTAACCTGACCAATGTTGAACAGCTGGCCAAGGAGATCTACGAGTCTGACTTGCGCCACGTCAACACCAATTCCGATTCGGAAGTCCTGCTCAACGTCTTCGCTCACGAGCTGGCCCAGCGCGGCAAGCTGCAACCGACCGAAGAAGACGTATTCGCCGCCGTGACCGACGTGCACAACCGTTGCGTTGGCGGTTATGCGGTAGTCGCCATGGTCACCGGTTATGGCATCGTTGGCTTCCGCGACCCTCACGGTATTCGCCCGATCGTTTTCGGTCAGCGTCACACCGACGAAGGCGTCGAATACATGATCGCCTCTGAAAGCGTGTCCCTGGATGTGCTGGGCTTCACTCTGATTCGCGACCTGGCGCCGGGCGAAGCGGTCTACATCACTGAAGACGGCAAGCTGCACACCCGTCAGTGCGCGACCAATCCGAAACTGACTCCGTGCATTTTCGAACATGTCTACCTGGCGCGTCCGGACTCGATCATCGACGGTGTGTCGGTGTACAAGGCGCGCCTGCGCATGGGCGAGAAGCTGGCCGAGAAGATCCTGCGCGAGCGTCCGGATCACGATATCGATGTGGTCATCCCGATTCCGGATACCAGCCGTACCGCGGCGTTGGAGCTGGCGAACCACTTGGGCGTCAAGTTCCGCGAAGGCTTCGTGAAGAACCGCTACATCGGCCGGACCTTCATCATGCCGGGCCAGGCCGCGCGGAAAAAATCCGTGCGCCAGAAACTCAATGCCATCGAGCTGGAGTTCCGCGGCAAGAACGTGATGCTGGTGGATGACTCGATCGTTCGCGGTACCACCTGCAAGCAGATCATCCAGATGGCCCGTGAAGCCGGCGCGAAGAACGTCTACTTCTGCTCCGCGGCGCCTGCCGTGCGTTTCCCGAACGTGTACGGCATCGATATGCCGAGCGCGCATGAGCTGATCGCACACAATCGTTCGACTCAGGATGTGGCTGATCTGATCGGCGCCGACTGGCTGATCTACCAGGATCTGCCTGATCTGATCGAGGCGGTCGGTGGCGGCAAGATCAAGATCGAGAACTTCGACTGCGCGGTGTTCGACGGCAAGTATGTCACTGGTGACGTCGACGAGGCCTACCTGAACAAGATCGAAAACGCACGTAACGATGCCTCCAAGGCCAAGACCCAGGCGGTCAGTGCGATCATCGATCTGTACAACAACTGATCTAGAGCATTAGAAGACATAAGGAGTAGGCGGCATGAGTCAGGATTGGGATGCCGGTCGGCTGGACAGCGACCTTGATGGCGTAGCTTTCGACACCCTGGCCGTGCGCGCCGGCCAACACCGTACCCCGGAAGGGGAGCACGGTGATCCGATGTTCTTCACCTCCAGCTACGTGTTCCGCACGGCCGCCGATGCGGCCGCGCGGTTCGCCGGCGAGGTGCCGGGCAATGTCTATTCCCGCTACACCAACCCGACCGTGCGGGCGTTCGAAGAGCGTATCGCCGCCCTGGAAGGCGCCGAGCAGGCTGTGGCCACGGCCACCGGCATGGCGGCGATTCTCTCGGTGGTCATGAGTTTGTGCAGCGCGGGCGACCATGTATTGGTTTCGCGCAGTGTGTTTGGCTCGACCATCAGTCTGTTCGAAAAGTATTTCAAGCGCTTCGGTATCGAGGTCGATTACGTGCCCCTGGCGGACCTGTCCGGCTGGGATGCGGCGATCAAGGCCAATACCAAGTTGCTGTTCGTTGAATCGCCGTCCAACCCGCTCGCCGAGCTGGTGGATATCGCTGCATTGTCCGAAATCGCTCACGCCAAGGGCGCAATGCTGGTGGTCGACAACTGTTTCTGTACTCCGGCGTTGCAGCAGCCGCTGAAGCTGGGCGCGGACGTGGTGGTGCACTCGGCGACCAAGTTCATCGATGGCCAGGGTCGTTGCATGGGCGGTGTGGTGGCTGGCCGCAGCGAACAGATGAAAGAAGTGGTGGGTTTCCTGCGTACCGCGGGACCGACCCTGAGTCCGTTCAACGCCTGGATCTTCCTCAAGGGCCTCGAAACCCTCAACCTGCGGATGCGCGCCCATTGTGCCAATGCCCAGGCCCTGGCCGAATGGCTGGAGCAGCAGGACGGTATCGAGAAGGTGCACTACGCCGGTCTGCCAAGCCATCCGCAATACGAACTGGCCAAGCGTCAGCAACGTGGTTTCGGCGCGGTGGTGAGCTTTGAGGTCAAGGGCGGCAAGGACGGGGCCTGGCGTTTTATCGACGCTACTCGCCTGATTTCCATTACCGCCAACCTGGGCGATAGCAAGACCACCATCACTCATCCGAGCACCACCTCTCACGGCCGTCTGGCACCGCAAGAACGTGAAGCGGCGGGCATTCGTGACAGCCTGATTCGTATCGCTGTCGGCCTTGAGGATGTGGTGGACCTGCAAGCCGACCTGGCGCGCGGGTTGGCAGCCTTGTGATCGAGTTGTCCGAACAGCAGAGCGTTGCCAACGGCCGCGTCGCGCTGGTGACTGGCGCGGCACGCGGTATCGGCCTGGGCATCGCTGCCTGGCTGATCAGCGAAGGCTGGCAGGTGGTGCTGACCGATCTGGATCGTGTACGCGGCTCCCAGGTGGCCAAGGTCCTGGGTGATAGTGCATGGTTCATTGGCATGGATGTGGCGGATGAAGCGCAGGTCGCCCTGGGGGTCGCCGAAGTGCTGGGGCAGTTCGGGCGCCTCGATGCGCTGGTGTGTAACGCAGCAGTCGCTGACCCGCGCAACATCACCCTGGAAAGCCTCGATCTGGCTTACTGGAATCGGGTGCTGGCGGTGAACCTCAGCGGTCCGATGCTCCTGGCCAAGCACTGTGCGCCATATCTGCGCGCTCATGGCGGAGCCATCGTCAACCTGGCATCTACCCGTGCCCGGCAATCGGAACCGGACACTGAAGCCTATGCGGCGAGCAAGGGCGGTCTGCTGGCCTTGACCCATGCATTGGCCATGAGCCTGGGGCCGGAGATCCGGGTCAATGCGGTCAGCCCCGGCTGGATCGACGCTCGGGACCCGGCGGCGCGTCGGGCCGAGCCTCTGAGCGATGCCGATCATGCCCAGCATCCGGCGGGCAGGGTAGGGACGGTCGAGGATGTGGCGGCGATGGTGGCGTGGCTGTTGTCGAAGAACTCCGGTTTTGTCACTGGTCAGGAGTTCGTGGTCGACGGTGGTATGAGCAAAAAAATGATTTATCGCGATTGATGGCGTGTGGAGGGCGCAACGAGCACGGCTTTAGGTCGTCGATGTTGTTGATTCCTTTTTCAGGCGTTGTCGTGATTTTGTCTTTTTCAGAAAAACTTCAAGCAGGGTATTGACTTAGCATCGGTATCTGCGTAAATTTCGCGGCCTCAACGAAGCAAAGGGTGATTAGCTCAGCTGGGAGAGCATCTGCCTTACAAGCAGAGGGTCGGCGGTTCGATCCCGTCATCACCCACCACTTCTTGAGTGCCTTTCGAAAGAAAGGCGGAGGCTTCCACGGAAGCATCCAACCGACGCGCAGCGGTAGTTCAGTCGGTTAGAATACCGGCCTGTCACGCCGGGGGTCGCGGGTTCGAGTCCCGTCCGCTGCGCCATATTTTCCAGATCAGGTGTTCCTGCTCTGAGATTGAAAAGCCTAGAAGTTTTTCAATCAGACGATTTAAACGGTTCACATGGGCGAAAGTCCAAGCGATACGCAGCGGTAGTTCAGTCGGTTAGAATACCGGCCTGTCACGCCGGGGGTCGCGGGTTCGAGTCCCGTCCGCTGCGCCATATCTACTTGAAGGAACACTGAACGCCTTCAAGTGACGAAGACGCTGCAAGCTCTTCGGATCGATAGCAAAGACCCTGGTCGAAAGACCGGGGTTTTTTGTTTTCGGAATCCGGCTTTTTCGATGCTGCTCAGGCAGTCGATATTGCCTTTCTGTAAATAAAAAACCGCCTTATGGGCGGTTTTTTATTTGCAGAGGAGCAGGTTATCAGAACCCCAGCTTGTCCCGCAGGCTGTAATACCAGGCGCCCATTGCAGTAAATGGGGTGCGCAACAGCTGGCCGCCAGGGAAGGGGTAGTGCGGCAGCTCGGCAAAGGCGTCAAAACGCTCTGCCTGGCCGCGCAGGGCCTCTGCCAGTACCTTGCCGGCCAGGTGGGTATAGGTGACGCCATGGCCGCTGCAGCCCTGGGAGTAATAGATGTTGTCCCCCAGGCGTCCGACTTGCGGCAGGCGCGACAGGGTCAGCAGAAAGTTGCCGGTCCAGGCGTAGTCGATCTTCACATCCTTGAGTTGCGGGAAGGCCTTGAGCATCTTCGGTCGGATGATGGCTTCGATATTCGCCGGGTCGCGAGCGCCATACACCACGCCGCCGCCGAAGATAAGGCGCTTGTCGGCGGAAAGACGGTAGTAATCCAGCAGATAGTTGCAGTCCTCGACGCAGTAGTTCTGAGGGAGAAGACTTTTTGCCAGCTTATCGTCCAGCGGCTCGGTGGTGATGACCTGGGTGCCGCACGGCATCGATTTGGCGGCCAGTTCCGGCACCAGGTTGCCCAGGTAGGCGTTGCCCGCGACTATGACAAACTTGGCCCTGACCTTGCCTTGTGGGGTATGTATCACCGGATTGGCACCGCGTTCGATGCGCACTGCTGGGGATTGCTCGTAGATAACACCGCCCAGGGATTCCACGGCTGCCGCTTCACCCAGTGCCAGATTGAGTGGGTGGATATGCCCGCCGCTCATGTCGAGCATGCCGCCCTGGTACAGGTCACAAGCGACGACTTCGCGAATGCGGCGCTGATCCAGCAATTCCAGCTGGGTGTGGCCGTAGCGCTCCCATAGGCGCTTCTGCGACTCCAGGTGACCCATCTGCTTGCTGGTGATGGCGGCGAACACTCCGCCATCTTTCAGGTCGCACTGGATTTGATACTTGGCGACCCGCTCACGGATGATCCTGCCGCCTTCGAAGGCCATCTGGCCAAGCAGTTGAGCTTGCTTGGGGCCAACACTGCGTTCAATCACATCAATGTCGCGGCTATAGCTATTGACGATCTGTCCACCGTTACGCCCGGAAGCGCCGAAGCCAACCTTGGCCGCTTCCAGGACGGTGACTTTAAAGCCATTCTCAAGCAGGAACAGGGCGCTGGAAAGGCCGGTGTAGCCGGCACCGATCACGCAGACATCGGTTTCCACATCATCTTGCAGCAGCGGGCGGGCTGGAGCAGCGTTGGCTGACGCCGCGTAATACGACTGTGGGTAAGGTGTGTTCGCCATCCTGCAACCTCTGTTTAATATTCTTGACGATTGCGTGGATCCTACCTGAGTTGAAAAACGCCTACCAGCCATCGAAAAATCTTCTTGGCAGGCTCAAAAAATAAAAATTCGCATATTCAGAGGGTTAGCTGCAAAAAAGGTGTTGACACCCCTCCGGAATTCCGTAGAATGCCGCCTCACAGCAGGCACGTAGCTCAGTTGGTTAGAGCACCACCTTGACATGGTGGGGGTCGTTGGTTCGAGTCCAATCGCGCCTACCAAACAAAATCCGCTCTGCTGGGCGGTCTGGAAGGGCCCACCGAAAGGTGGGCCCTTTTTTGTTGTCCGCGGTTTTCAAAACCTTTGCAAAGCCGCCACTCAAAAGGCCAAGTCGGCACCTGCCTCCAGGTACACGATCTCCTTTTTCGGCGTGCCCTTCCTGATAGTGTTCTTTCAAGGTCCACCGATGACTTCAAGCTGGCGATCTTCGCGGCGTTGGAGGCTGGCCTGGTCCAGGTGGATAGCACGCTTTAGTCTGGGGGGTCGTTGCGACTGCACTTTGTAACTGACCACCAAGAGCGGGCGCTTCGATGTAGAGACTGCTGGTCTTAAGAGAAAAATCTAATATTTTAGGAATCGTCCTACATTCTAAAGTTGTTCTAGTTGATAGAACCTTCCTTCTGATATTCACGAAGGAATGGAACGTGTCTAGATTGTTGGGTTGGATGTTGCTGTGTTCGCAGCTATTTACATTCGTGCATGCCGCGCCTGTTAGTAATTACCTCAATATCCCTGACTGGCCGGGTGATCAGGAATCATGTCCTTCGCCGCGAGATATCAAGGGCATGATGGGCATTTTTAGCGCGCCAGCTAAAAGTGAGGGTGCTGAATGGGTGGGTGTGCTGGTTGACGGTGCCATGGAAGCTGTTACCAACTTCGAGAAAAGCTATTTTGTATTGACTCACCAAGGTGTCGATAAAGTTGGTTTTATAAATAGCTGTATCTATGTAACCTCCGGTGGCCGATATTTGAATATGCATCTTGATCTCGGCGGTCATTACAAACAGGTCATGTGGATTGGAAACTCATTGTCATGGAAAGAGTCTCGAGACTTCTCCTCATCAACAATCCTGGAATGCACGGATACCTATAGAGATGCATGCAGTTTTTATTTGAAGTGAATGTGTCCGTCTGTATGGATGGGTTTTCTTCCAGGCTATGCCGTTGTCTTTTTGGCATCCTTAATGCTTATGCATTTCATGACATTTTTGTGACACTTTTAAGTCGGTTTTCGGTCTGTATGCACGTTCCCTGCGCAATACGGGCAGGATGTGGTCGGGTAGGGTGCAGGTATGAAGAGTAGAGCGACGGTGATTTGTGCGCATGGAGGGCAAATTCTTTTTGTCCGCAAGGATCGTGCAAAATGGTCTTTACCGGGCGGCAAGGTCGAGCCTGGGGAGTCTCTCGCTGCTGCCGCGATACGTGAGCTGCGTGAGGAGACAGGGCTGGATGCCAGTGAGCCTCTTTACATCCTGGAGTTCGACGCCGGCAATGTACGGCATCACGTATTCGAGGTTGCCGTGACCAATGCCGAGGATGCCCGGCCCTTGAATGAAATTGCGGCCATCGCTTGGCATGCCTATGGGGCTGCCCGTGAGCTGGATGCAACGGCCGCCACCAAGAGTATTGTGAGCTCGTTTTTACGCCGCCTTTAACCGAGGTGT
Source organism: Pseudomonas sp. FW305-25 (assembly GCF_017351415.1). Taxonomy (NCBI): domain Bacteria; kingdom Pseudomonadati; phylum Pseudomonadota; class Gammaproteobacteria; order Pseudomonadales; family Pseudomonadaceae; genus Pseudomonas; species Pseudomonas sp. FW305-25. The sequence continues at coordinate 405,795 of NZ_JACNDE010000001.1, forward strand.
TATCGATTCATGAAGAAGCCCGCCTTGCGCGGGTTTTTGTTTTTCCGGCCAGTGCGCGAAATGGTCTGCGAGCGGTTTTCTCGCAGCCGAGTGCCAATGGCTTGGCATGTGAGTGATACAGTCGCGTTTTTACGGCGAGGTAGCGTGATGCGGGTGTTGATGGCGGTAATGGTCGTGGCGTTGCTGGCGGGATGTGCCGGCTCGGCGATGAATGAGGCGCGTTCGAAGAGCCCCTACAAGGTGCTCTCGTCGGCCAAGGCGGAGCAAATCGTGGCGCAGTGTGTGCAGTTTGCCTGGCAGGACGAAGCTGTGTTCGGTGTGGATGCGTCGGCCTATCTGGAGTCTGCCAAGGTGGGTGGATACACGGTCTATACCCGTTCGGCGGAGTCCTTTGCCGATATTCGGGGGCAGGCTTCGGGTACCACCGTCAATTATTACGCGGTCCAGGACAACTGGGTCGCCAAGCGTAGACTGGCCGCATTGGCGACTTGCCTGTAATTCCTTTTTAAACGTTATCCAGTAAACAGATCATGAACCCGGCTCTTGCCGGGTTTATGGTTTATTGAAGATTTCCATTGTTTTTATTGAAGGGTTGGTTAACAAGAGGCTAGTTGAATACTCATTTATTGGCTTGTGTAAGTTATTTGCCTTTCTTTCTGTAGGTTTGCGCTGTAATTATTCGTTGATGTCCCGGCTTTGTTGAGGTGCAACAATTTGCTCGGCACTTTGTATGCGGAGATCAGTAGACAAAACACTGATTTGGACTAGTTTAAAGTTCTCCTCAAGAAGGAGATTCATTTAATCAAAGGAGTGAAAAATAATGAATAAGCCATTAGTTCAACCGAAACACGGGCGTGTCGTATCCCCCTCCAGCCGTGGTGCTGTCGCCGTCGAGCTGGGGCTGCTCGGCACCTGGCAGGTCAATGAGATGGAAGGCGGTAAAAATTTCCCGGCCCTGGTGGGCGGACCTTTTCAGAAACCATACGAGAGCGACGTCGCCAGCGTTGTGCCACCGGCTGATGGGTATATCCTCAGCGGCGGCAAGACCGACGAGCGTGACTGTCTCAACTTCACCAATGAAGAAATGTCGAGGAAGCTTGGGCGTTCGTTCTCCTGGCCGTTGCTCAACGTCAATCCGGGGCAGGTGTTTCAGGTCAAGTGGGAGTACACCGCTCCTCATGTGACCCGCGGTTACAGCTGGTTCATCACCAAAGATGGCTGGGACACGAGACAGCGTATCAGCCGTGCGCAACTGGAGCCGCAGGCTTTCTTCAAGGACTTCTACACACAAGTTCCGTATGACCAGCACGGCGATGAAATGAAGGCCAAGGTCGAACATCAAGTGACACTGCCCAAGAACAAGAAAGGCCACCATGTGATTGTTCTGGCGTGGATTGTCGCCAACACTGGCAATGCGTTCTATCAGGCGTTCGACGTCGACTTCAAATAGTCGACTTTGAATAACAGCAGAAGTTGTCATTTTCTTTAAATGGTTCTGAAGGATTAGAACGTGAACAAGATCAACTTTGCAGCGGTAAAGACTCAGGCGAATGATTCGGCATCGTTGATGCCGTCGATCGCAGGTAAGAAGATCCTCATGGGCTTCTGGCACAACTGGCCGGCAGGCCCCAGTGACGGCTACCAGCAGGGGCAGTTCGCCAACCTCGACCTGGTGGATGTGCCCAGGGAATACAACGTGGTGGCGGTAGCCTTTATGAAGGGCAATGGCATTCCCACCTTCAAGCCCTACAACCTGTCGGACGAGGAGTTCCGGCGTCAGGTTGGCGTGCTCAACAGCCAGGGGCGGGCGGTGTTGATTTCCCTTGGCGGTGCGGACGCTCATATCGAGTTGCACAAGGGCAACGAGCAAGCGCTGGCCCACGAAATCATCCGTCTGGTGGAAACCTATGGTTTCGACGGGCTGGACATCGACCTCGAGCAAAGCGCCATCGATTTTGCCGACAACAAGATCGTGCTGCCGGCGGCGCTCAAACTGGTGAAGGATCACTACGCAGGCGAGGGCAAGCACTTCATCATCAGCATGGCGCCGGAGTTTCCCTACCTCGCCACCGGCGGCAAATACGTCGGTTATATCCAGGCGCTGGATGGCTACTACGATTTCATCGCGCCGCAATACTACAACCAGGGCGGCGACGGTCTGTGGGTCCAGGAAGCCAACGGCGGACAGGGTGCCTGGATTGCCCAGAACAACGACGCGCTGAAGGAAGACTTTCTGTTTTATCTGACCGAGAGCCTGGTCACCGGTACGCGTGGCTATATCGCCATCCCTGCCGACAAGTTCGTGATCGGTCTGCCGGCCAACGTCGACGCGGCAGCGACCGGGTATGTCATCGATCCTGCGGCGGTGAGCAATGCCTTCAAGCGTCTGGATCGTGCCGGATTGTCGATCAAGGGCCTGATGACCTGGTCGGTCAATTGGGATGACGGCCTCAACAAGTACGGCGTCCGTTACAACTGGGAGTTCCGTGATCGTTATGCGCCGCTGATCCATGGCGGCAGCGGCGAGGAGCGACCTTCGGCGCCGGGCAACCTGTTTTCTCCCGCGCAGACAGAGAACAGCGTGACCTTGAGCTGGAGTGCTGCCCACGGTGTTCGTCCGATCGAGTTCTACACCCTGTTTCGCGATGGCAAGCCGGTGGCCCAGACGGCCTCGCTGACCTTGAAGGACGAGGGGCTGAAAACCGATACGCTGTACAGCTACTTTGTCAGCGCCACGGACGCCCAGGGTAATCAGTCGCTGCCCAGTACCAGTCTGAACATCAAGACCGCTGGCGGGGTGCCTGACCCGCAATACCCGGAATGGCAGTTGAATCATCACTATCGCAAAGATGATGGTGTGACTTATCAGGGCAATCTGTATCTGTGCTTTCAAGAGCACACCTCGAATGCCGGCTGGACTCCGGATGTCGCCTTCACCCTTTGGGCCAAGGTGGCGGTTCAGCGTCGTGCGTGAGCGCGGCTAGGAGCAGTACAGAGGCGCCCCGATGACGGGCGCCTTTTTTATTGGGTGTCGGGCAAGGCAAAGCTGCGGGTTATGGGCTAATACTCACAGGCCGTTTTTTGTCATCCGTCAATGGAGAGTGGAGCGATGCTCATGCACTGGTTTCTCGCAGCCGTACACCTGTTGGCCTTTGCTGTCGCCTTTGCGGCGGTGCTCAATCGCGGTACAGCGTTGCGCCGCGTGGTCACCGAAGGGGCGGATGTGCGCCGGGCTCTGCTGGCCGACAATGGCTGGGGGCTGGCCGCCGCGGTGTTGTTGATCACCGGCTTGCTGCGCGCCTTCGCTGGCTACGAAAAAGGCACGGACTACTACCTGCACCAGCCGCTGTTTCACATCAAGATGACCTTGTTCGTCATCATCCTGTTGCTCGAAATATGGCCAATGGTTGCGCTGATCAAATGGCGAATCGCCCTGGGGCGCGGGGCGTCGATCGATACCGGTCGCGCCACGCTGTTTGCGCGCATCAGCCACCTGCAGGCGCTGCTGATTGTGCTGATAGTAGTGGCGGCCAGTGGCATGGCGCGTGGGGTCATGCTCGGCCAGTCATGAGGTGAGGAGTCGCGTGTCCTCGGGCTCGCTGCGGGCTGTTGCGCGTCATCGAGCACCGCGCGCTCTAGCAGAGTTGGCTGAAAGCCTTGCTGATGGTGGCCCGGTTGGTTTTGAACTCGGCCTGCTGCACGGGAATGATGCCGAACTCGTCGCTGACGATAGCCAGCACGCGGTGCAGGTAGTCGACGTTGGCCTCGGAGCGGAAGGTGAATATTCCGCGTTTGACTTCGTAGAGCCCCTCCGTCGAGCAGGCGGCAATGGTCCGCATCGCATTCAGGTCGTTGGTGATCAGAAGGTAAGCGAACTCTTGCATATGACCGCTCCTTGTTCGTAAAGCATCTGCCGATGGCAAGGGGGGGAGCCTCGGCGGGTTCGCGGAGGCGGTAGGTCTTGAAATTACTCCTCCTGCTCATTGCCACGCTACTGAGTATTTATACAAAAACGAGGAAGGGCTTTCTCCCGGCCGAGTCGTATCGACAGATTGCCGGGATGGAGCGCTATCAGTGAAGGGCTTGGGTAGTGCACTTTTGCCAGGGCTGGCGCTGGCGGCCTGAACTGCGCCGCTGCCATATGAAGAGGGGGGAGGATGCTGCGGGGAATCAATCAACGATGACGCTGCGCCAGCCATTGTGATGAGACAAAGGGCTGGCCGCTCATGGCGCTCAAGGTGTTTCGCGTTTGTCCGGGGCGGTGAGGCCGGCTTGGATCCGTTGGTAGATTTCTTCGCGATGGACTGCGACGTCTTTCGGGGCATTGATGCCGATCCGGACTTGCTGGCCGCTAACGCCCAGAATGGTGATCGTGATGTCGTCACCGATATTTATGCTTTCACCGACCTTGCGGGTGAGTATCAGCATGATCTTCTCCTTGATTGCTTAGTAGTAGGGCACCTGATTCAGACAGTGCAGATGTCGGTAGTAGTGCGTATAGATTACTGCGAAGTACCACTGTGTGGGTGCCTCTTTCTGACGCGCAGACGCTGTATTAATTCCCGAGGTGCAACTATACAGAGGCGATAAATATCATTCTCCTTGTTTTGCGCTGATTTTGTGGCGTTTGTGCAGGGGATTGGGGTGCTAAAATCGCCGCCTCAGACTTTCAAGGGGTAGGTTGTGCGCACAGTAGCGATGATGATGGCGGTCCTGGCATTGGCGGGATGCGGTGAAGGCAAGCATGCCGAGGTGGACAAGAAGGTGGCACCGGTTGTCCAGACGCAGCCGCCGCAGGCCGCCACGACGCCGCAATGGGATGTGCTGGTCGCCGGCACCCTGCCTCAGGCGACGAGCGATCTGGCCGGCTGGCTGATCGAACACGGGATCATTTCCTATGTCGTCGTCGAAGATGGCAAGGATCGGGTGCTGATCGGCCCGTTCGATTCCCAGGCCGAAGCCGAAGCCAAGAAAGCCGAGCTGGTCGAGAAGCTGACCAAGGCCAAGAAGCGCAATATCGAGCCGCAGGTGATTGAGCACCGCGTCGCGCAATAAGCCGTTCTTTTGGGTGCCGGGTCAAGGCCAGTCTTGCCGGCGCTCAATCATCTTGAGGGGGCTGTCCATGCCCCGGACGTTTATCGGCAACCCGGACGGATATCAGCCGCAGGCCTTCAGGTTGACCGGGCCGACGAACTCATTGCCACGCCCCATCACGCAAGCCACGCTCTGATTGCGCTGGCGCTCCCAGGGTTGTACCGGATAGGTCTTGTTCCAGGCTTCGTACAACTGGCGATCCTGTTTCGACAGGCGCAGGTTGTACTGCTTGCTCATATAGAAGTAGGTCCGGGCGATCATGCCGCGAATGGATGGGCGCGGCATGACCTTCTTGGCCTTGAAGTCGACCTGCGTCAGGCACGAACCGTACTGGCCGGACCGCGCCGGCAGCCAGCCGAAGCTGAAGTTGTTACGGTCGCCATTGACCTCGCCGATGCTCGGTACCAGGTTGTGCAGGTCGGCTTCGGCGCGTTGATAAATCGGGTCGTGGCGCGTGCAGTTCTTGCGTCCGCCTTGCTGCCAGCATTGACGCTGATGGCCGATCTGCCAGGCGGGAACGATGTGCTCCCATTCGATGCGCGCGGCGCGATTGGCGTTCTTGCGGGGGACATAGCCGCAGGCGGCGAGGTTGACCCGATTGCCGCTGTACTTGCAGCCACAGTAGAACTCGGTGGATTGCGGGGCGTATAGCTTCCAGGCGATTTTCTTCGCTTCGTTGAAGGTACGGGGCGCATCGGCGTGGGCATTCAGGGCAACGCAAAACAGCAGTACAGCAAAACAGCGGGCAATCATCGACTCAGTCTTCCTTCGGCACAACCCAGAAAATCTGCACACCGCCGTCATCGCGATAGGCGAGGGTGACGTTGTCGTTTTCGGCGATTTCTTCGAGCAGGCGCTCCCACTCGTCGACCGCTTCGTCGGGCTGACGGAAGATCAGGGCGGCCTTGGCTTTTTGTGCATTGGGCGAATTGATGATTTTCTGAACGCGCAAACCGAGGCGTTCATAAGAGCTTGGTGGTGCTGTGGTGGGCACGGAACATTCCTTATTAAGCTGTATGCGCGTACAGTATTTTACTGTAGGAAATTTCGCAACCGCTTAAAATTCAAGAGGTTCTTCTGACAGCGATATCCGCGGATTGCTGCAAAACGATTGAGTTTTTTATCTGCGGGATAAAGAAGAGGGCAGGCCAACCGGGGCGGAGCACTCGCCCAGGGCGGGCGAGTGTGGGGTAGAGCGGTGCCCGACCAGAACAGGTCGGGCGGGCCAATCAGTATTCCCAGAACATCCGCTGCAGTTCCTTGCTGTCCTGGGTCTTGGTCAGAGCGACCATGGCCAGGATGCGGGCTTTCTGCGGGTTCAGGTCGTTGGCCACGACCCAGTCGTATTTGTCGTCAGGCTGTTCCGCGTTGCGCAGTACGAAGCCGCCGGCATTGACGTGGGACGAACGAATGATCTGTACGCCATTCTTGCGCAGCTCCTGTAGGGCCGGCACTACGCGGGAAGACACCGAGCCATTGCCGGTACCGGCGTGGATGATGGCTTTGGCGCCGGACTGGGCCAGGGCCTTGTAGGCGGTGTCGCTGACGTTGCCATAGCCATAGGCGATTTCGACGTCAGGCAGGCTCTTGATGGTCTTGATGTCGAATTCCGAATCCAGGGTGTGACGCTTGGCCGGTAGGCGGAACCAGTAGGATTTACCTTCCACCACCATGCCCAGTGGGCCCCATGGGCTCTTGAAGGCTTCGGTCTTGATATTGATCATTTTGCTGACGTCGCGACCCGACTGGATCTCGTCGTTCATGGTGACCAGCACGCCCTTGCCATGGGCTTCCTTGCTGCCGGCGACGGCGACGGCGTTGTACAGGTTGAGCATGCCGTCGGCGGACATGGCGGTGCCCGGACGCATGGATCCGACCACTACGATGGGCTTGTCGGTCTTTTCCACCAGGTTCAGGAAGTAAGCGGTTTCTTCCAGGGTGTCGGTGCCGTGGGTGATGACGATGCCATCGACGTCTTTGCTGTCGGCCAGTTCGGCGACGCGACGGCCCAGTTGCAGCAGGTTTTCGTTGGTGATGCTTTCAGAGGCGATCTGCATGACCTGTTCGCCACGCACATTGGCGACCTGGCTCAGCTCGGGGATCCCGGCGATCAACTGCTCGATGCCGACTTTGGCGGCCTGGTAGGTGGCGCTGTTGGCGGCACTGGCGCCAGCGCCGGCAATGGTGCCGCCGGTAGCGAGCACGACCACGTTGGCCAGCTTCTGTTTGGTTTCGACTTCCTTGGCCTGCAATGCAGTCGGAAGGAGCAAGAGGAGGGCCAAAGCGCCCGGAACAAGGGTGTTGAAAGCAGATTTCATTATTTTCTCTCTAGTAGTGAGACGGTGCTGGTGCAGGTTCATCTAGATACACCCGAGACAGATCTGAATGCCGCGGGCGAAAGGGAACAGCAGGATCTGTACCAGCCGGACTGTGGTCGCAAAACTCTTTTAACTTAATGATTTATATCAACTTATTTTTAGTTATCGGATTCGATGGCCGTTTCGTTGTCCGGTTTTCCGAATGCTCGGAAGATTTACGTTCGGTTGTCCGACAGTTCTGATTTTCATGAGGAAAAAGCTGAATTAAAGAGATGGTCCTTGCAGCCGATGCCCTTCAAGGATCGTTTCTTTATGGAGCTCACATGTCTATTTCTGTCGGTTTTCCCGCTGCCGGGGCCATCACTATCAACGGTAAATCACCGGCCACTATCGAGGCTCTGAGCCAGGGCGCCGCCGATAGCGCTGCGCAAGTCCTGGGGATCGATGAAGAGGGCAAGCTGCGAGTGGCGTCCGGTTCCGAGGCCGAGAAGGCCGAGACTCAAGACTCCGAAGGGGACAATCAAAGCCTGGTGGTGAAAATGCTGCTCAAGCGCATGAAAGAACTGCAGGCCCAATTGCAGGAGCAACAGCAGCAGTTGGCCGCTGCCCAGGCGGCGAGTTATCCGACCCCTGAAGCCAAGGCGACCATGGTGATGGCGATTCAAGGCCAGATCGCCGGTACCAACGGTGCGCTGCAGGAAGTGGCGGGGAAGCTGGTCAAGGAACTGAGTAAGGAGCTGAGCAAGGACGCTTCGTCAGGCGCACTGGTCAGTACCACCGCATGATTGTGTGATGTTGTGACGGGGCGGCTCATGGGGCTTGGCTTCCCCGTTGACAAATAGCGGCAGGGTTCGCATAGTTCGTTTTACGCAAACGTTTGCGCAGGCCCTGGGCGATAAAGGTCATACACCTCTCAGGTTCGCTTCAAGCCGCGTTAATCGGGGTCTGAAGATTGTCGAGCGTACTCCGGCGCAAGCGTTGCTCACAATAATCATAAGATCGGAGTGAACCCATGAAGCTGCCATTCGCTGGACGTCTTCTCGCTGTCGCTGTTCTGGCTGCCGCATCCGCTACGCTTCCCCTCTCTTCGGCATTCGCCGAGGCCCCGGAAAAACCCAAGGTCGCCCTGGTCATGAAATCCCTGGCCAACGAATTTTTCCTCACCATGGAAGACGGCGCCAAGGCTTATCAAAAAGACCATGCCGCCGATTTCGACCTGGTTTCCAACGGCATCAAGGATGAAACCGACACCGCCAACCAGATCCGTATCGTCGAGCAGATGATCGTTTCCAAGGTCAACGCGCTGGTGATCGCCCCGGCGGACTCCAAGGCCATGGTGCCGGTGATCAAGAAGGCGGTGGACGCCGGTATCACCGTGATCAACATCGACAACCAGCTGGATCCGGCCGTACTCAAAAGCAAAAACATCAGCGTGCCTTTTGTCGGCCCCGACAACCGCAAGGGCGCGCGCCTGGTGGGTGAGTACCTGGCCAAGGACCTGAAGGCCGGGGACGAAGTCGGCATCATCGAAGGCGTGTCGACCACCACCAACGCCCAGCAGCGCACCGCAGGCTTCAAGGATGCGATGGAGGCCGCGCAGATCAAGGTGGTCTCGCTGCAATCCGGCGACTGGGAAATCGATGCCGGCAACCGCGTCGCCGCCGCCATGCTCAGCGAATACCCGAACCTCAAGGCGCTGCTGGCCGGCAACGACAGCATGGCCGTCGGTGCCGTTTCGGCGGTGCGCGCGGCGGGCAAGGCCGGCAAGGTCAAGGTGGTCGGCTACGACAACATCAATGCCATCAAGCCGATGCTCAAGGACGGTCGCGTGCTGGCGACCGCCGATCAGTTCGCTGCCAAGCAGGCGGTCTTCGGTATCGAGACGGCGCTGAAGATCCTCAAGGGCGAGAAGGTGGACGGTGGCGCCAATGGCGTGATCGAAACTCCGGTTGAGCTGGTCACCCAGTAATCTTTCTGGCGGCGCAACGGCGCCCGCCTAAACAGGCGGGCGCATGGAGAGTTTCTTATGTCAGTTTCCGCTGTGAACGCTGTCCTTTCGGTCAGCGGTATCGGCAAGACCTATGCGCAACCGGTATTGACCGGCATCGACCTGACGCTGATGCGTGGGGAAGTGCTGGCGCTGACCGGGGAAAACGGCGCGGGCAAAAGCACCCTGTCGAAAATCATTGGTGGCCTGGTGACCCCGACCACCGGCGAGATGCGCTTCAACGGCCAGGCTTACCGTCCTGGCAGTCGCACCCAGGCCGAAGAGCTGGGCATCCGTATGGTCATGCAGGAACTCAACCTGTTGCCGACGCTGTCGGTGGCCGAGAACCTGTTCCTCGATAACCTGCCCAGCCTCGGCGGCTGGATCAGTCGCAAGCAGTTGCGCAAGGCGGCGATCGAAGCCATGGCCCAGGTCGGCCTGGAGGCCATCGACCCCGATACCCTGGTCGGCGAACTGGGGATTGGCCACCAGCAGATGGTGGAGATCGCGCGCAACCTGATCGGCGACTGCCATGTGCTGATCCTCGACGAGCCGACCGCGATGCTCACGGCTCGTGAAGTCGAGTTGCTCTTCGAACAGATCACTCGTCTACAGGCTCGTGGCGTGGCCATCATCTATATCTCCCATCGCCTGGAAGAGCTGGCCCGGGTCGCGCAGCGCATTGCGGTGCTGCGCGACGGTTGCCTGGTCTGTGTCGAGCCGATGGCCAATTACAACAGCGAGCAACTGGTCAACCTGATGGTAGGGCGCGAGCTGGGCGAACACATCGATCTCGGCCCGCGCAAGATTGGCGCGCCGGCCCTGACGGTCAGCAGCCTGAGTCGTTCCGACAAGGTTCTGGACGTGTCTTTCGAGGTGCGCAGCGGTGAGATCTTCGGTATTTCCGGGTTGATCGGGGCGGGGCGCACCGAACTGTTGCGACTGATCTTCGGCGCCGACAAGGCTGACAGCGGCACGGTGGCCCTGGGTTATCCGGCGCAGGTGGCGAATATCCGTTCGCCGGTCGATGCAGTGGCCCACGGCATTGCCCTGATCACCGAGGACCGCAAGGGTGAAGGTCTGCTGCTGACGCAATCCATCAGCGCCAATATCGCCCTGGGCAACATGCCGGAGATCTCCAGTGGCGGCCTGGTCAATGGTCGTGACGAATCGGCATTGGCGCAGCGGCAGATCGATGCCATGCGCATTCGCAGTTCGGGGCCAGCGCAGCTGGTGTCCGAACTGTCCGGGGGCAATCAGCAGAAGGTAGTCATCGGCCGCTGGCTGGAGCGCGATTGCGCGGTGCTGCTGTTCGACGAGCCGACCCGGGGCATCGATGTCGGCGCCAAGTTCGATATCTATGGCCTGTTTGGCGAACTGACCCGCCAGGGCAAGGCGCTGGTGGTGGTCTCCAGCGACCTGCGGGAGCTGATGCTGATCTGCGATCGCATTGGCGTGCTGTCCGCCGGGCGCCTGATCGATACCTTCGAGCGCGATAGCTGGACCCAGGATGAACTGCTTGCCGCCGCTTTCGCCGGCTATCAAAAACGTGATGCGTTGCTCAACGAAGCGGCGCCTAGGGACCTTCCATGACAACTGCATCTTCGGCCGGCAAACGTGGCGGCAACTATTACGGCCTCGGCACCTACCTGGGGCTGGCCGGTGCCTTGCTGGCAATGATTGCGCTGTTCTCGACACTGAGCAGCCACTTTCTTTCCTACGACACCTTCAGCACCCTGGCCAACCAGATCCCGGACCTGATGGTGCTGGCGGTAGGCATGACTTTTGTCCTGATCATCGGCGGCATCGATTTGTCTGTCGGCTCGGTGCTGGCCCTGGCGGCCTCCACCGTCAGCGTGGCGATTCTCGGCTGGGGCTGGAGCGTGGTTCCGGCGGCATTGCTGGGCATGGGCTGCGCGGCATTGGCCGGGACCATCACCGGTTCGATCACTGTCGCCTGGCGTATTCCTTCGTTCATCGTCTCCCTCGGTGTGCTGGAAATGGCCCGTGGCGTGGCTTACCAGATGACCGGCTCGCGCACCGCCTATATCGGTGATGCCTTCGCCTGGTTGTCGAACCCGATCGCCTTCGGCATCTCGCCATCGTTCATCATTGCCTTGCTGATCATCTTCATCGCCCAGGCAGTGCTGACGCGCACGGTGTTCGGCCGTTACCTGATCGGCATCGGCACCAACGAGGAGGCGGTGCGGCTGGCGGGCATCAACCCAAAACCCTACAAGATCCTGGTGTTCAGCCTGATGGGGCTGCTGGCGGGCATCGCCGCGCTGTTCCAGATTTCCCGCCTGGAGGCCGCGGACCCGAATGCCGGTTCCGGCCTGGAGCTACAAGTGATCGCGGCCGTGGTGATCGGCGGCACCAGCCTGATGGGCGGGCGCGGGTCGGTGATCAGCACCTTTTTCGGCGTATTGATTATCTCGGTGCTGGCCGCGGGGCTGGCGCAGATCGGCGCGACCGAGCCGACCAAACGCATCATCACCGGCGCGGTCATCGTGATTGCGGTGGTACTGGATACTTATCGCAGCCAACGCGCAAGCCGGCGGAGCTGAGTCATGGCAACGATCAAAGATGTGGCGGCGCTCGCAGGGATTTCCTACACCACGGTTTCCCACGTGCTGAACAAGACGCGTCCGGTCAGCGAGGAAGTGCGGATCAAGGTTGAGGCGGCGATCCAGCAGCTCGACTACGTGCCCAGCGCCGTGGCGCGCTCGCTGAAGGCCAAGACCACGGCGACCATCGGCCTGTTGGTGCCCAACAGCCTCAACCCGTATTTCGCCGAGCTGGCCCGAGGGATCGAGGATTATTGCGAGCGCAACGGCTACTGCGTGATTCTCTGTAACTCCGACGACGACCCGGAAAAACAGCGCAGCTACCTACGGGTGCTATTGGAAAAACGCATCGACGGCCTGATCGTGACCTCGGCCGGTGGCGACGGCGGGCTGGCCAAGGGCCTGGCCGCCGTGCGCACGCCGATGGTGATCGTCGACCGCGGGCTGGAAGGGGTGGATGCGGACCTGGTGCGTATCGACCACGAATACGGTGCGTATCTGGCGACCCGTCATCTGCTCGAGTTGGGCCATCGCGATATCGCCTGCATCGGCGGCCCGGACTACACCAGCGTGGCGCAATTGCGTCTGGCGGGGTTTCAGCGGGCGTTGCGCGAAGCCGGCGTGGAGGTGCCTGCGCAGCGCATCCTGCAGAGCGACTTCACCAGTACCGGCGGTTATCACGCGGCGGCCCAGCTGTTGGAGCGCAACCGGCCCAGCGCGATCTTCGCCGGCAACGACATGATGGGCATCGGTGTGCTGCGTGCGGCGGCGGAGCGCAATATCCGGGTGCCGAGCGAACTGTCGGTGATCGGCTTCGACGATATCCAGATGAGTCGTTATGTGTATCCGGCGCTGACTACAGTTGGCCAGTCGATCCTGCAACTGGGCGAGCAGGCGGCGGAGCTGTTGCTGCGCCGCATTGCCACCCCTGGATTGCCGACCGATCAGCGTATCGTCACCCCAAGCATTGTCCTGCGCGAGTCGACGGCGCCCGTGGCCGGCGCATTCGCCGAGTACCGTTGAATCGAATTGTGAGTATCGATGTATGCCAGCAAAAGTAGTGGTAGTAGGCAGCCTCAATATGGACCTGGTCACCCGGGCCGAGCGGCTGCCGCGTGCCGGTGAAACCCTGATCGGCCAGTCGTTCGCCACGGTTTCCGGTGGCAAGGGGGCGAACCAGGCGGTGGCGGCGGCCCGCCTGGGTGCCCAGGTGTCGATGATCGGTTGCGTCGGTGATGATGCCTACGGCGAGCAATTGCGCTCGGCGTTGCTCACCGAACGGATCGATTGCCAGGCCGTCACCGCTGTCGCCGGCTCCAGTGGGGTGGCCTTGATCGTGGTGGACGACAGCAGTCAGAACGCGATCGTGATCGTGGCCGGTGGCAATGGTCGGCTCACGCCAGAAGTGGTCAGCGGCTTCGACAAGGTGCTGCAGGCGGCCGATGTAATCATCTGCCAGCTCGAAGTGCCGCTGCCCACGGTGGGGCATAGCCTCAAGCGCGGCCGTGAACTGGGCAAGACCGTGATCCTCAACCCTGCACCGGCCAGTGGCCCGTTGCCGGTGGACTGGTACGCGTCCATCGACTATCTGATTCCCAACGAAAGCGAGGCCGCGGCCCTCAGCGGCTTGCCGGTGGATTCCCTGGCGAGCGCCGAAGCCGCGGCCGCCCGCTTGATCGCCGCCGGGGCCGGCAAGGTCATCATCACGCTCGGCGCCCAAGGCTCGCTGTTCGGCAATGGCACGAGCTTCGAGCATTTCCCGGCGCCCAAGGTCAAGGCGGTCGACACCACGGCCGCCGGCGATACCTTTGTCGGTGGTTTTGCCGCCGCGCTGGCCGCCGGCAAGAGCGAGGCCGAGGCGATTCGTTTCGGTCAGGTCGCGGCAGCGCTGTCGGTGACCCGCCCAGGTGCGCAACCTTCCATTCCCACGTTGTCCGACGTACAGGCGTTCTCTCCCGCATGAAAAAAACACCCTTGCTCAATGTCGCCCTGTCGCGACTGATTGCCTCCCTGGGGCACGGCGATATCGTGGTTATCGGCGATGCCGGCCTGCCTGTACCGCCGGGCGTCGAATTGATCGACCTGGCCTTGACCCAGGGTATTCCGGATTTTCTCAGCACCTTGCAGGTGGTGCTTTGCGAGATGCAGGTGGAAGGCCATGTGCTGGCGCAGGAGATCCTGGATCGACAATCCCCGACCCTGCAAGCGCTCGAGGCGTTGAGTGCCGAGGGGGCGCTGGGCGCGCGCAAGCTGTTGAGCCACGATGAGTTCAAGGTGCTCAGCCGCCAGGCGCGGGCAATCGTTCGCACGGGGGAGTGTCAGCCTTATTGCAACATCGCTTTGATTGCCGGGGTGACGTTCTGAGCGTTGCTTCCCTCTGTTCAACCACGCAAAGGAGTGCGCCATGCACCGCTATGCTCAGCTACTGAAACACCTGATCCGGAGTGTTCTGCTCGTGTCCCTGTTCACTGCTACCAGCGCCCATGCGGCAGAAAAAATCGATCTGATCATCGATACCGATCCGGGTGCCGATGATGTGGTTGCGTTGCTGTTCGCCCTGGCGTCGCCGGAAGAACTGCAGATCCGCGCGCTGACCACGGTGGCCGGTAACGTGCGCCTGGACAAGACCTCGCGCAATGCGCGCCTGGCCCGTGAGTGGGCGGGGCGCGAAGAGGTGCCGGTGTACGCCGGCGCACCTAAGCCGCTGCTGCGCACGCCGATCTATGCCGAGAATATTCACGGCAAGGAAGGCATTTCCGGGGTCACGGTGCATGAGCCGAAAAAGGGCCTGGCCGAGGGCAGTGCGATCAATTACCTGATCGACACCCTGCGCGCCGCCAAGCCCCACAGCATCACCATCGCCATGCTGGGGCCGCAGACCAACCTGGCGCTGGCGCTGATCCAGGCACCGGATATCACTCAAGGCATCAAGGAAGTGGTGGTCATGGGCGGGGCGCATTTCAACGGCGGAAATATCACCCCGGTGGCGGAGTTCAATCTGTTCGCCGACCCGCAGGCCGCCGAGGTGGTGCTCAAGAGCGGCGTGAAGCTGACTTACCTGCCGCTGGACGTCACCCACAAGGTGCTGACCAGCGATGCGCGCCTGCAGAAAATCGCGGCCTTGAACAACAATGCCAGCAAGGTGGTGGGCGATATCCTCAACGAATACGTCAAGGGTGACATGGAGCACTACGGCATCCCGGGTGGCCCGGTACATGACGCGACCGTCGTTGCCTACCTGCTCAAGCCCGAACTGTTCAGCGGGCGCCAGGCCAACATGGTGATCGACAGCCGTGAGGGGCCGACCTTCGGCCAGACCATCGTCGATTGGTACGACGGCCTGAAGCAGGAGAAGAACGTGTTCTGGGTGGAGAATGGCGATGCCCAGGGTTTCTTCGATCTGCTGACCGAGCGTCTGGCTCGCCTGAAATAAGTGATATCCCCGGCAGGTGCCAGCCTGTCGGGCGTTACGCCTTCTCTGTATCCGGCGTGCCCGAGTGCTCGCCGGGATACTTCTCGAATATCTGCTCGATGAATGTCTGGGCCGCTTCGGTGCCCAGCTCCCTGATCAGTAAATCGATGCCGATGATCGCCAGCTCTTCGGGGCTGCCGGGGCTGTAGGAGCAGTGGCCTTCGGGCCATTTGGCTTTGATGTCGGCGTCGATCGTCACGGTGGCCATGGAAGTCTCGCAAGCTCGGAAAGGATAGGGCCGGACAGGCGCTTGTCGAGGGCTTCCGGTTTTGTAGAGTTAAACACCTTGGCGGGCTTTTCGCACTCCGACTTAGGCATGAGGGGAGGGCTGTGCGACACTTGGTCATTGTCTGTTTTCAAAGGGTGCCAGTGTGCAGATCGATTTGAACAACCCTGATGCCTTGACCTTCGAGGCGGTGCGCCAGTTGCTGGCGTCGGCCAGTGACGATGTGCATACCCAGTTGCGAGTGACCAAGGCGGGCATTGCCTATATCTCGTCGGGCGTGGTCGGTGGCGCGAACATCGACGGCCTGCTGTTCAGGCTGGAGACCTGGGCCGCCGGTTCCGGTTATGTCGGGCGGGTAGCGGCCAGCGATGAGGTCTGGGTGACGCAGATTTTTAACGCGTTGAAACAGAACTGGCCGAAGCCACCATTCGATTACATCGATATTTACTGAGGCTGTTCATATCCGGTCACGATTGCTGCATGAAAACGTGGCCGTACCTGATGCAGACTTGCCCGCTGCCTGGCCAAGAGGCCATTGGCCAGTCCGTTTGTGAAACCAATAGTCAGAGCGGTTGTCGCACTATCTCTGCTTATTTTTGAAAAGGAGGCTTCATGCCTTGGAAGCTCGCGTCATTCGGTACCTTGTTGGCTGCAGTCGTTTTGACGGGGTGCAGCACTTCTTCGCCGGATAAGGGTCCGGTAGCGACCGAGAGCGGCCATAGCCGCTGTGAGGCTAAGGCGGCGGAATTCGCCATCGGCAAAAAAGCTTCGCCTGAGCTGCTGGAACAGGCGCGTACTCGCGCAGGTGCGCAGAACGCCCGTATTCTCAAGCCGAACGACATGATCACCCTGGAATACCGTTCCGATCGGCTGAACCTAAACACCGATACCAATCTGGTGGTCACCCGGGTCAACTGCGGCTGATCGCGTCAGCGCTTTTGCACCTTGCATAAAAAACCCCGTCACATGGACGGGGTTTTTTTAGCTCGCTGAGAAATTACTCAGGACGAACTTGTGCAGCTTGCATACCCTTTTGGCCTTTCTCAGCCACGAAGGAAACGGTCTGGCCTTCTTTCAGGCTTTTGAAACCGTCGCTTTCAATAGCTTTGAAGTGTACGAACAGGTCGTCACCGCCACCTTGAGGAGTGATGAAGCCGAAGCCTTTTTCATCGTTGAACCATTTTACGGTGCCGGTTTGGCGATTAGACATGGTGTATCTCCAAGAAACATATATTTTCAGTAGTACTGTGCTGCTCAGGCCAACTGGGCACACCGGGCTATCATAGTCGAAATGTTCGACTTGGGAGCCCCCCGGACGTGCCGATTCCCAGGTGGTTGAGTCCGTTTTGTTGCTCCGATCGGCTGAAGGCCCCGGTTTAAGGGGCTTTCGCTGAAAATATTCGGTGATAAAAAAAGCCGTAAAAGCTGCGTAAATTGTGAAAAAAGGCCGGTTTTCAGATCGCATCGAGCCTGAAGCAGGACCGTCTCTCGCGCATTAAAGACTTATTTCACCACCCGGCAAGCGGCAATAGCGTCCAGGGCCTTGGTTCTCAGCGCCGGATCCGGTTGAGTCTGCTTGCTCATGAGCTGTTTGATTTCGTCTGTAGTGAATTTCTCATTGAGCTTGTCCGCACCACAGGCGCAGTGCTTTTCTGCACTTTTCACATCAACGCTCTGGCTGGCGGCAGCCGTGCAATCCTTCATGTATTCGGCACGTACCCCGGCTGGCCAGGCGGCCTGCGCGCTCAGTGGCAGCAGCAGGGCGAAAGGGGCGGCAAGGGCGAATAGTTGGGTGAGGCGCATGAGTCGAGCTCTCCTGGGATTGGTACAAGAATGGCGATTCTCGGTGTATTTGAGGCCTTGCGTACACACCAAGTTCACTTTCTCGAAAGAAAGCGCGGATACGCTGGTCCCGGTGGGAAGTACGGCGCGATGACCGTTCATCTGTGCTAGCATGCCCGGCTTGGGTGTTTTCAGGCTCTGGGCGAGTTTCAAGCCCACCGCGGTCTATGCCTCTATTTTTCTGATTTGAACTCCAGTCACTCTGGTTCGTTTTACCGGTTGGCCGCAAGGCTCCTGCCACTGTGAGGCAGGCGTTCGTCACGAACGGCCTGGACCGAGCCGCGTACTGGCTCATCCCAACCCACGTGACCTTTGGTAGGGGTCACCACTAGGAGAGGAGGCGCCATGCCCACTATTACTCTTCCCGACGGCAGTCAACGTTCATTCGATCATCCGGTTTCCGTAGCCGAGGTCGCCGCATCCATTGGTGCAGGTCTGGCCAAGGCCACCGTGGCCGGCAAGGTCAATGGCAAACTGGTCGACGCCTGCGATCTGATCGACAGCGACGCGACCCTGCAAATCATCACGCCAAAGGATGAAGAGGGGCTGGAGATCATTCGCCACTCTTGCGCTCATCTGGTTGGCCACGCGGTCAAACAGCTGTATCCGACAGCGAAGATGGTTATCGGTCCGGTGATCGATGAAGGCTTCTATTACGATATCGCCTACGAGCGTCCTTTCACTCCGGACGACCTGGCGGCCATCGAGCAGCGCATGCAGCAGCTGATCGAGAAGGATTACGACGTCATCAAGAAGGTCACTCCGCGCGCCGAAGTGATCGAAGTGTTCAAGGCTCGCGGCGAAGACTACAAGCTGCGCCTGGTCGAGGACATGCCGAACGAACAGGCCATGGGCCTGTACTACCACGAAGAATACGTCGACATGTGCCGTGGTCCTCACGTGCCGAATACTCGCTTCCTCAAATCCTTCAAACTGACCAAGCTGTCCGGTGCCTACTGGCGCGGCGATGCCAAGAACGAGCAACTGCAGCGCGTTTATGGCACTGCCTGGGCGGACAAGAAGCAGCTGGCGGCTTATATCCAGCGTATTGAAGAAGCCGAGAAGCGCGACCATCGCAAGATCGGCAAGCGTTTGGGCCTGTTCCATACCCAGGAAGAAGCGCCGGGCATGGTGTTCTGGCATCCGAACGGCTGGACCTTGTACCAAGTGCTCGAGCAGTACATGCGCAAGGTGCAGCGCGACAATGGCTACCTGGAGATCAAGACTCCGCAGGTGGTCGATCGCAGCCTGTGGGAGAAGTCTGGGCACTGGGCCAACTACGCCGAAAACATGTTCACCACCGAGTCAGAAAGCCGCGACTATGCCATCAAGCCGATGAACTGCCCGTGCCACGTGCAGGTATTCAATCAGGGCCTGAAGAGCTACCGCGAGCTGCCGATGCGTCTGGCCGAGTTCGGTGCCTGCCACCGTAACGAGCCGTCCGGTGCATTGCACGGCATCATGCGTGTGCGTGCCTTCACCCAGGACGATGCGCATATCTTCTGCACCGAAGAGCAGATGCAGGCTGAATCCGCCGCGTTCATCAAGCTGACCATGGATGTCTATGCCGACTTCGGCTTCAAGGACATCGAAATGAAGCTTTCCACCCGCCCTGAAAAGCGTGTGGGTTCCGACGAGCTGTGGGACCGCGCTGAAAATGCCTTGGCTGCCGCGCTTGATAGCGCCGGGCTGCCGTATGACCTGCAACCGGGCGAAGGGGCGTTCTACGGTCCGAAAATCGAGTTCTCGCTGAAAGACTGCCTGGGTCGTGTCTGGCAGTGTGGTACCTTGCAGCTCGATTTCAACCTGCCGATCCGTCTGGGTGCCGAATACGTTTCCGAAGATAACAGCCGTAAACATCCGGTGATGTTGCACCGGGCGATCCTCGGCTCCTTCGAGCGTTTCGTCGGGATTCTGATCGAGCATTACGAAGGGGCATTCCCTGCGTGGCTGGCTCCGACCCAGGCCGTAGTGATGAATATCACTGATAAACAGGCAGATTTTGCCCTCGAAGTGGAAAAAACCCTCAACCAAAGCGGATTTCGTGCCAAGTCCGACTTGAGAAATGAAAAGATCGGCTTTAAAATCCGCGAGCATACTTTGCTCAAGGTTCCCTATCTCTTGGTTATTGGAGATCGGGAAGTCGAGACGCAGACTGTCGCTGTGCGTACCCGTGAAGGTGCTGACCTGGGCTCGATGCCCGTCGCTCAATTCTCGGAGTTCCTTGCACAAGCGGTTTCCCGGCGTGGTCGCCCAGATTCGGAGTAATTATTATTAAGCGTGAAATGAGACAAGATAAACGAGCTGCACCGAAAGCCCCGATCAACGAGAATATCTCGGCACGCGAGGTTCGGTTAATTGGCGCTGACGGCGAGCAGATTGGCATCGTCTCGATTGATGAAGCGCTTCGTATTGCTGAAGAAGCCAAGCTTGATCTGGTGGAAATCTCCGCCGACGCAGTCCCACCGGTTTGCCGTGTGATGGACTACGGCAAGTCGATCTTCGAGAAGAAGAAGCAGATTGCCGCGGCGAAGAAGAACCAGAAGCAGATTCAGGTAAAAGAAATCAAGTTTCGTCCAGGGACGGAGGAAGGGGATTACCAGGTAAAACTGCGCAACCTGGTACGTTTCCTGAGTGACGGGGACAGGGCCAAGGTATCCTTGCGATTCCGCGGCCGTGAGATGGCCCACCAGGAGCTGGGGATGGAACTCCTCAAGCGGGTTGAAGCTGACCTGCAAGAGTACGGTTCGGTCGAACAGCATCCTAAGATGGAAGGACGCCAGCTGATCATGGTCATCGCCCCGAAAAAGAAGAAGTAATCAACAGGGCACGGCAGGCCTTCTGATTATGTTTATCAACTGAATGCGGAGTATCCGAACATGCCAAAGATGAAAACCAAAAGTGGTGCTGCTAAGCGGTTTCTGAAAACTGCTAACGGTATCAAGCACAAGCACGCTTTCAAGAGCCACATCCTGACCAAAATGTCGACTAAGCGTAAGCGTCAACTGCGCGGTAGCAGCTTGCTGCATCCGTCTGACGTGGCAAAAGTCGAGCGCATGCTGCGCCTTCGTTAATTTTTGGATCAAGAATAGAGGAAGTAACTCATGGCTCGTGTAAAGCGTGGCGTCATTGCCCGTAAACGTCACAAAAAAATTCTGAAACTTGCTAAAGGCTACTACGGCGCGCGCTCCCGCGTATTCCGTGTTGCCAAGCAAGCGGTAATCAAGGCAGGCCAATACGCCTACCGCGACCGTCGTCAGAAAAAACGTCAGTTCCGCGCTCTGTGGATCGCTCGTATCAACGCTGGTGCTCGTATCAACGGTCTGTCCTACAGCCGTTTCATCGCCGGCCTGAAAAAAGCGTCCATCGAGATCGACCGTAAGGTTCTGGCTGATCTGGCAGTGAACGAAAAAGCGGCGTTTGCTGCGATTGTCGAGAAAGCTAAAGCCACTCTGGCTTAAGTACCCCCGACAGTCACCCGGGCTCACCTCTGTGGGCTCAGGTGTTAAACGTCATAAATAGGGGAAGAGCCTACAAGCTCTTCCCCTATTTTGTATCTGGAGTCTGTACATGGAAAACCTGGATGCGCTGGTCTCTCAAGCACTAGAGGCTGTGCAAAGCGCTGAAGATATCAATGTCCTGGAGCAAATCCGGGTTCAGTACCTTGGCAAGAAGGGTGAGTTGACTCAGGTGATGAAGACCCTGGGGAATTTGCCGGCAGAGGAGCGCCCGCAGGTCGGCGCCCTGATCAACGTTGCCAAGGAGCGTGTTACAGAGGCTCTCAATACGCGTAAGGCTTTGTTTGAAGAAGCCGAGCTGGCTGCCAAACTGTCCGCTGAGTCCATCGATGTGACCCTGCCTGGCCGTGGCCAGGTCTCCGGCGGTCTGCATCCTGTGACCCGGACTCTGGAACGTATTGAACAGTTCTTCACTCATATCGGCTACGGCATCGCCGAAGGCCCTGAGGTCGAAGACGACTATCACAACTTCGAGGCGCTCAACATCCCAGGCCACCACCCGGCCCGTTCGATGCATGACACCTTCTATTTCAACGCGAACATGCTGTTACGCACCCATACCTCGCCGGTACAGGTCCGCACCATGGAATCGCAGCAGCCGCCTATCCGCATCGTCTGCCCAGGCCGTGTGTACCGTAGCGACTCCGATATCACCCACTCGCCGATGTTCCACCAGGTCGAAGGCCTGCTGATCGATCGCGACATCAATTTCGCCGACCTCAAGGGAACCATCGAAGAGTTTCTGCGGGTGTTCTTCGAAAAGGAACTGGCGGTGCGTTTCCGTCCTTCGTACTTCCCGTTCACCGAGCCGTCCGCCGAAGTCGACATGGAATGTGTGATGTGCAGCGGCAAGGGCTGCCGTGTCTGCAAGCAGACCGGTTGGCTGGAAGTCATGGGCTGCGGCATGGTTCACCCGAACGTGCTGCGCATGTCCGGGATCGATCCGGAAGAGTTCCAGGGTTTTGCCTTCGGCATGGGCGCCGAACGTCTGGCCATGCTGCGTTACGGCGTGAATGACTTGCGCCTGTTCTTCGACAACGACTTGCGGTTCCTCGCGCAATTTCGCTAGGTCGCACGCCCGTAACGAATCTTTCAGGAGAGCAGGATGAAATTCAGTGAACAATGGCTGCGTGGCTGGGTAAGCCCGCAGGTAAGTCGCGACGAGCTGGTTGCTCGTCTGTCGATGGCCGGTCTTGAGGTCGATAGCGTAACGCCGGCCGCCGGTGTTTTCAGTGGTGTGGTGGTGGGCGAGGTGCTGAGCACCGAGCAACACCCCGATGCCGACAAGCTGCGTGTTTGCCAGGTCAGCAATGGCGCGGAAACCTTCCAGGTCGTGTGCGGTGCGCCAAACGTGCGTCCGGGCCTGAAGATCCCTTTTGCCATGATCGGCGCGGAGCTGCCTGGCGACTTCAAGATCAAGAAGGCCAAGCTGCGCGGCGTCGAGTCGAACGGCATGCTGTGCTCCCAGGCAGAACTGCAGGTGGGAGAGGGCAATGACGGTCTGATGGAGCTACCGGTGGATGCGCCGGTAGGCAAGGATTTCCGTGAGTACCTGGAGCTGGACGACGCCAGCATCGAGGTCGACCTGACCCCGAATCGTGGTGATTGCCTGTCGCTGGCGGGGCTCGCCCGTGAAGTCGGCGCGCTCTACGCAGCGCCTGTCGCCCGTCCGGTGGTGCTATCCGTGGCACCTGCGCACGACGAAGTGCGTCCGGTTGAAGTGCTGGCGCCTGCTGCCTGCCCGCGTTATCTGGGCCGAGTTGTCCGCAATGTCGACCTGTCCAAGCCGACCCCGCTGTGGATGGTCGAGCGTCTGCGTCGCGCTGATGTACGCAGCATCGATGCGGCCGTAGACATCACCAACTACGTGATGCTGGAGCTGGGGCAACCGCTGCATGCTTTCGACCTCGCCGAAATTAACGGTGGCATCCGTGTGCGGATGGCCGAAGAGGGCGAGAAGCTGGTCTTGCTCGACGGCCAGGAAGTGGCCTTGCGCAGCGATACTCTGGTTATCGCTGACCATACCCGTGCCCTGGCGATTGCCGGTGTCATGGGCGGCGAGCACAGCGGCGTAACGGCAACTACCCGCGACGTTTTCCTGGAAAGTGCCTTCTTCGACCAGATCGCTGTCGCTGGTAAAGCCCGTTCCTATGGCCTGCACACCGACGCCTCGCATCGCTACGAGCGTGGTGTGGACTGGCAATTGGCCCGCGAAGCCATGGAGCGCGCCACCGGCTTGCTGCTGGAGATTACTGGTGGCGAAGCTGGCCCGATCATTGAAGCAGTCAGCGAGCAGCACCTGCCTTCGATCGCTCCGGTCACTCTGCGTGCCGAGCGCATCACCCAGATGCTGGGCATGGAAATCGAAGCGGCAGAAGTCGAGCGTCTGCTCGGTGCTCTGGGTCTGAAGATTTCCGCCGATGGAGCAGGGCAGTGGCGCGTTGAGGTGCCAAGCCATCGCTTCGATATCAGCTTGGAAGTCGATCTGATCGAAGAACTGGCTCGCCTGTACGGCTACAACCGTCTGCCGGTTCGCTACCCGCAAGCACGCCTGGCTCCACAGGCCAAAGCCGAAGCTCGTAGCGATCTGCCTGAGCTGCGTCGTTTGCTGGTGGCCCGCGGTTATCAGGAAGCTATTACTTACAGCTTTATCGATCCGAAACAGTTCGAGTTGTTTAATCCGGGAGTCGAGCCGCTGTTGCTGGCCAACCCGATTTCCAACGACATGGCTGCCATGCGTTCCTCGTTGTGGCCGGGGCTGGTCAAGGCGCTTCAGCACAACCTGAACCGCCAGCAGGACCGTGTCCGTCTGTTTGAAAGTGGCCTGCGTTTCGTTGGTCAACTGGAAGGCTTGAAGCAAGAGCCGATGCTGGCCGGTGTGGTATGCGGCACTCGTCTGCCGGAAGGCTGGGCACAAGGCCGCGATGTCGTGGACTTCTTCGACGTCAAGGCTGATGTGGAAGCGGTGCTGGGTTTTGCCGGTGCACTCGAAGCGTTCACTTTCGCGCCTGGCAAGCACCCTGCGTTGCACCCGGGTCAAACCGCGCGCATCGAGCGTGAAGGTCGTCTGGTTGGTTATATTGGCGCTATCCACCCTGAATTGTCGAAAACCCTCGGTCTCGACCGTCCGGTCTTCGTTTTCGAGCTGGTTCTGGCCGAAGTAGCCTCGGGAAAAATGCCTGAATTCCGTGAGTTGTCGCGCTTTCCTGAAGTGCGTCGTGATTTGGCCTTGCTGGCTGATCGCGATGTCGCTGCCAGTGCGGTACTGGATGTAATCCGTGAGAATGCAGGCGAATGGCTGACAGACCTCAGGTTGTTTGACGTGTACCAAGGTAAAGGCATTGATCCTCATAGAAAAAGCCTTGCAGTTGGCTTGACCTGGCAGCATCCATCGCGCACTCTTAATGACGATGAGGTGAACTCCACGACGCAAAATATCCTCACCTCGCTCGAACAAAGGTTGAACGCCACGTTAAGGAAGTGACGTATGGGGGCTCTGACGAAAGCTGAAATGGCCGAACGTCTCTACGAAGAGCTGGGCCTGAATAAACGTGAGGCCAAGGAATTGGTCGAGCTGTTTTTTGAGGAAATCAGGCACGCTCTCGAAGATAACGAACAGGTCAAATTGTCCGGTTTCGGTAACTTCGATCTTCGGGATAAACGCCAGCGACCTGGCCGCAACCCGAAGACGGGTGAAGAAATCCCGATCACGGCACGCCGTGTGGTCACCTTTCGTCCAGGGCAGAAGTTGAAGGCCCGAGTTGAGGCTTATGCTGGAACCAAGTCATAACGACGAGCTCCCGGTCATTCCGGGCAAGCGCTACTTCACCATCGGTGAAGTCAGCGAGCTCTGTGCGGTCAAGCCGCATGTGCTGCGTTATTGGGAGCAGGAGTTTCCTCAACTCAACCCCGTCAAGCGCCGCGGAAATCGCCGGTATTATCAGCGTCAGGATGTGCTGATGATCCGGCAGATCCGCGCGTTGCTGTATGATCAGGGATTCACCATCGGCGGAGCACGCCTGCGCCTTTCCGGTGATGAAGCCAAAGACGACACCACCCAGTACAAGCAATTGATCCGTCAGATGATCTCCGAACTGGAGGACGTTCTGGTAGTACTCAAGAAATAATTTTCAGTCTTTAAAATACTTCCATATTTCAAAAGCTTGCGATATATTCTTGAACGCTTCGTTAAGAAGCAAACCCAGTAACACGCCTAGTCGGGGCGTAGCGCAGTCCGGTAGCGCACTAGCATGGGGTGCTAGGGGTCGAGTGTTCGAATCACTCCGTCCCGACCATATTCCTAAGAGAGATCAAGCACTTAGCGGCCTGATCTCTTTTTTCGTTTAGGGGCAGCGCAAAACCTGCGCAATACTCGCGCAAAACTAGCCAGTGATTTCGCTGATATTCAGGTCGGGAATCGCCTCTGACCAGATGATCTCGGCGTGGTCCCGCTGGTAGTTTTTGGTCATTGCCTCGCTCGCGTGACCGGCGATTTTCTGCCCGTCCTTTCCTGCTTTCTGATACAGGTGCAGTGATAGCGCTCGCACTTCGTGGAAGCCTGGCATCTCCTCTTCTTTCCAGCCTTTGTAGCAGCCTGCCAGTTCCCGGGCCTCTTTGAAGGCTCGCGTCAAATATCGCTCTTCCACCTGCGTCCAATGCTCTTTCGTCTGCGCCTGTTTCTGTTTCAGGCGATCCGGTCGGCGGTGAACCAAATAAGGGGAAGCGATATCATCCCGGCACCGGCTGATCACTGCCTGGAGTTCATCGGTCACCTTGAACCGGATCCATGCCGCGTCACTGGCCTTGGCCGTCTTCTGCTGCACTACGTACAGAAACCCCTCCCGAACCCCGTCGAACCGCATATTTAGGATGTCGGTGCGGCGCTGTGCGGTGATCAGTGCCAAGTCGATCGCGTTCTGCAGCCAGGCGGGCGACTTCTCTCGAATGGCTTTCAGGCCTTCGATGGTGTGCCGCTTGCGCTGCTTCTTCTCGATCCGGTTGATGGTACTGGCCGCCGGGTTGTCCGGGCACAGCCCCTTGGCTGCCGCGTGGTTGAATATGTCGATCAGCAAGGCCCGGCACTGATTGGCAGTGCGTGGGGTGAGGGCGTCCAGCATCTCAGCGATCATGCGGATCGTGATCTGGTCGATGGCCTTTCCCTCAAACTGCTTTCTGAACCGGCGAAAGTGAACGGCGTACAGACCCAGGGTGCCCTTGGCTAGCTCGCGCGGTGGTAGAACGTCGTGCTCATAGGTATCGAGGAAGCCGGCGAATGATTCGATCGAGTTCCCCATCACGGTGCCAACCAAGTCGGCGCCGCGCAGGAACTCCAGGTTCAACTGCTTCGCCGCATCGATGGCTTTCAGGCGATCAGAGCCGAACGGGAAGAACTTCCCGTCGGTTGGCCGTCGATAGCGATATGTCCCGCGGCGCGCATCGAAGTACAGATTCTGCGGAAGGCTCTTGTTCGCAGCTTTGCGCGGCCTTGGTGCCATCATGCAGCTCCTTTCAATACCATCGCGACGAGGTCGTTGCCGGCTGACTTGGTGAATGCAGTCCAGTCAACGTACCAGAGCTTGCCTATCTGCTCGCCTGGGAGCTGACCATTGCGGATATAGTTGCGGATCGCCTGGGGGCAGGGCGGCGTTCCGTTCACCCCCCAGCGTCGGCGCTGAAACTCGCTGATCTTGATCAGTTCTCGATTCATTATTGGTGATCTCCTTGCGGCTCAGGGCCTGGCCCGCTGGACGATGTAGATAGCGATGCATGCGGTGGCGCATATCCACAGCATCGAGCCGAAGCCCCCGACAATGAGGGCAGCTTCAGTCCCGCTCTCCCACATGCTGGGGACGGCATAGAGGAACCAGAGCAGGGTGATCAGCAGGTAGGCCAGCATGCCGACCAGGATCTCGAAGAGTTTTTTTGCAGACATGGGGAATCCTCGCCCGCGCATGGCAGGCCTTCAGGTTTATTCAGAATTGTGTGCGGGACAGTTGTCGCGACAGTTTGTAAAGTTGCGCCGCTCGACCGGCCCAGCGCGTTCGTAAAGGGGCGAATGTGCTGGCCGGGACGGGCGCCAGTTCAGATTGTTGATGCGGAGCTTTCGGAAGGATCTTATGGTCGCCGGCGTTGCGCGCGGCTATGGTTTCAGCGTTCGCCCGGCCCGTTGTCCTGGCTATCCGTCGACTTTCCGGTGGGCTGTGGCGGACTCCTATTGCTTGGCCAGCTCCTCGGGAACGCTGACCGTATTGCCCAGTTTTGCGGCGACGATGGCTCGGCAGGCGGCGATCAGGTGAGATTCCCCGCGGCTTTTTAGATCGCTGCCTTGCACGAAAGCCCAGACCATGCTGTTGAAATGATTTACCTCAAATTCGGGCATGTACTTCTCGATCAGCGGGCCGCCCTGGCCCCAGCTGGTTGATGGCTGCCAGTGGGTGCCAATGCAGCGATCCCCCGAGTACCAGTAGGCATGCTTCAGGCCGTCCGGGGTGTGCTGGCGCATTCCTTCAGCCTTCGCAACAGCCCAGTCCAGCGCCGGCCCGATCAGGTCGGCAGTCTTCACTTCGATCATGTCGTTCATCGCTTCGGCCCCGTGTAGATCAACCAGGCCATAAGGAGAGGCGCTGCGGTTGGGAAGATGATCATCAGTAATCCCCCCAGCCCAAGCTTTGGATGTGCTCGTTGGGGATGATCAACTTTTCAGCGTCGGGCGCCTCACTCATCACCAACAAGTCACCGAAGTAACCCAGTGCCGCGCGGGCGCGCTCCAGGGTCAGTTCGGCATGTCCTAGCTGACGCGACTTGCGCAATTTGTAGGAGCGAAGGGCGTGGGCTTTGTCTGGATAGGCAAAGCGCTTGCTATGTGCGTCGCTCTCCTTGAGCACGCGCTTGCGGCGCTTCTTCACGGCGTCTGCCGTCCAACTGTGCTGGTAGCCGTTAATCATGTTGACGGTGTATTTGTCGGCGATGTACCAGCACCGCGCTGTTTCACCGATCACCGTGTAAGTGATGCAATGCACTTCAAGACCATCCGGACCAATTGTGTCGATGTAGCGGTAGTGGTCTGGACCTGTCTTTTTGATTTCTTCAGGCATGACTTCGTTCTTGCCGCTATAGCGGCTGACTTTGAGGGGGGAGTGGTAATTAGGTTCGGATGAACTATCGTAAGGTCGCGCAGATATCCAGGGCGTTCTCTTATTCGGTCAGGAGTGGTTGATATGGATGCAATTCAAGCGAGTACGATTATTGATTCGTTGGCCGACAGTATTAAGGCCAATCCCGACCAATTTACTATTCAAATTAGAGTTATTGGGCAAAGTGTTGTTTCGCATGGCGGTATCGGCATGAGCGTGTCTGTCACTGGTGGTGGGCCGGGATCAAGTACTGTCGGAAACAGTGTTCATATGGGTAGTGGCACTATAGAAATCGCCACCGGAAAAGCCGATGCGGCAATGGTCGAGCAGATGGCTGGGCTTGCTGAGGCCTTAAGTCAGATTTCACAGCAGCTCAAATCTGGCAGTCCAGATAAAAGCCTTATTCGTTCCACAATTGACGCACTTCAAAAGTCATGGGTGCCAGCAGCTATAACCGCCGTTATTTCTGCTGTCACGAAGTCTGTATTGGGCGGTTGATCTAGACGGTATTGAGTTTCTAAATCAGTAGAGATCAGTTATCCGTCCTGGAGTAGGTGCTCTAGGGCACCTTCACGCCGTTGACTAGAAAGCTCCAGTCATTACGCAATTTGCTGGTGATGAGCTGCCTCCTGCTAATGTTCCTGGCGCAGCGCCTGCTGTACCGCCTCGACAACCCGGCGCAGGTACGTGAACTTATGGCTTTCTTCGACAGCCTTGCCGTCGATGGGGTAATGCCACTCCTCGCCGAATAGCTCGGTCAGCAGCGTGCTGTGGTGCCAGCATTCATTTGGCCGCGTAGAACATCGATGTCATGCCAAAGCTCGCGGGCCTCGCCCTTACTCAGCTCGCCCAGTTCCCAATCATGGCGCCCGGTCTGTTGTCGGCGGCGTTGGACGATGCACTTCTTAGCCAGAGCATGCAGGGCGTTACCGCTGAAAACCGTCGAACTGATTCCGCGATCCAAACAGTTCAGGACGTAGTCCCAGCCACAGTCGGCAACGAACTCAGCGACAGTGCAGGGTCCCATGCCGCCCCAGTATGCGTTCCAGCTGTTGTCCCAGCAGTTGATGGTGATTTTGCCCTGGGCTGTCTGATAGTTCGGGTTGGACTCAGTCGGGCAAGCGCGTCTGCCGAAGTCTTCCAGGAACACAGTGATCGGGTCGAGACGGGGCGCGCCATGGACTACCAGCTTTGTGACTGTCGAGCGTTCAACCTTCAACGGCTCGGCCGGCTTGTTTTCTGTGGGCATGGGGAGTCCTTGCCGGGCCATGCCCTGGCGACTGATTGGCTTATAGGTGCCTGTTATCCATCTCGAGGTAGGGGCTAATCCCTGAAGAGAAGGACGGTATATGGCACAAGTTCTGGACTGGCTGGATCTACTTATCGCGATACTCGAGCTGATCAACCTGATCATCAGCTTGTGGCGCGGAACGCAATAAGCATGGGGTGATACGATGGGCCTTCACCGAACTGGGAAGGCCCATGACAAAGCACGATATCCATGACGAGCTGGAAGGATTTCAGCTCTGGAACTACATGGAGTGCGAGAAAGACGAGGAAGGTCGGGAGACCTGGCGGATCAACGTCGAGGTGAAGCAGGGCGGGGAAGTGGTAGTGCCGGTTGTCGCTGGTGATCGCACCTTTCCCGACCGCGGTCTGGCCCAGGTCGCCGGCCGAGAGCTTGGGGCTAAGTTGCTGGCGGAGCGCGGTTAAGCCGCTTTCAACAAGGCCTCTATAACGCGCTGGCCCGCCAGAGGCGGCACTGCGTTTCCAGCCATATGCATGGTCAGTCGGTGGTTGTCCGGGCGCAGGGTGTTAGCCGGGAACGACTGAGCGGCCAGGGCCTCGTCGGCGCTGAGCATGCGCATGTTGTCTCCGTCGACCAGCGCCCAGCGGTCCAAGGTGGTGATGGTGCCAATCGGGCGGTTGATGTCGCGGCCGGTGGTGCCCGAGCCCTTGCCGTAGTACGGCATGATGAAACGGTCACCGAAGCGGGCCCGGCCATTGCGCACTCTGTCGAGTGTGGCCTGGGCCCGTCCCGGCTTCTCGATCGGCGACCAGCGCCCGGTGTCGAAGTTGAGGAAGTTGGCGGCAGGGACATGCTGTCGCTTATGCAACTCGAGCATCAGTGGCGCTTGGCTTCGCGTCAGCACCAGGAACAGCCGGACGCGGTGTTGCGGCACACCCAGATCAGCACAATCAACGACATGCGGCGCGACCTGATAGCCCAGGGCCTGGACTGCCTGCACCCAGGCCGGATACAGAGCCCAGTTCGTAAACTCGGGTACGTTTTCAACGAGGCTGAATTGCGGCCTGTGAAACTCCAGAGCAGAGACAACGGCCCAGGCCGTAGACCTTGACGAGTCATGCTGTGGGTTTCCATTGGCCTTCCCGCGCGCCGGGCTGTGGCCCTGGCAACATGGCGATGCTAGAAGCAGGTCATGAGCTGGTACTTGATCCCAGTGGGCCTGATGCAAGTCCTGGCAAACGTGCTGGGTGTCAGGGTGGTTTGCGCTGTGCCATTCAACGGCAACCGGCCAGTGGTTTGCCGCCCAGAGAACCTGGACGCCTGCGGCGCGCGCGCCGGTGCTCCATCCGCCGAGGCCGGCGAACAGGTCGATTGCTGTGGGCATGGGGTTTCCTCGCCGGTATATTGGCCGTTTGAATTTTCGTCAGGTGAGGGAAGATGACTGATTCGGGAATGATGCGGGTTTACCATTTCTGCGATGAAGTTTACGGTTTGCAGAACATTGAAAAGTCCAGATTGAAGGTCGCAACTATTATGGATCTTAATGATCCATTCGAAATGGTGTGCTACTCATCTCCCGATAAGGACGTTCGAAAAAAGCTAAACGATTTTAAAAGAGTAATTGCTAGTAAATTTGGGTTGCTATGTTTTAGTCAGTCATTTCGAAGCCCTGTTCAGTGGGCTCATTACGCCAATAAGCATAAGGGGCTCTGTTTAGCATTTGATGTGCCTAAGCACAATATGCATTTTGTTGAGTATAAATTTGGAAGAATTGGCTTTGATGTTGCTCAGTACGCAGATTTAGATAAGCGCGAACGATCTGAGATGATGCAAAAGCAGCTTCGCATTAAACACTCCCAATGGCGATATGAACGAGAGGTTCGTCGAATATTTCTGTTGTCTGATGCAGATCATGAAAAGGGTTTGTATTTTAGATCTTTCGATAGTATTGGGACATTGAGCCAAGTAATTGTTGGCTGTAACTCAGACATTGGTCCTCAGGATTTAAACCAACAGTTGGGTGCCCGCAAGGACTCGGTCGAGTGCTTCAAGGTTCGCACTGCGTTTCAGTCCTACAAAATAGTAAGAAATAAGGACGGCAGCCTTTGGCGCTGAACTACCGGCCAATGCAATTTTGTTGACCGAGCGGGATCCTCGCCGGCTGGCGTGAATCGTAGAAGTGAGGTATTTGTGGTGTTCAATCACATTTGAATTGGATACATATGGAAAACGTCAAGCCATGTCATTACGAGCAGGCGGTACTTCGAGCAAGAAGGGGGTTCGTATTGTATGCGATCCTTGCGATCTTGGCCCCGATTACAGCAGTTGCACTCTGTTATGGATTTGAGAAACCAAGTACCTGGATCGGTCGCGGCGGAGCAATAATGGCGGGGCTTTCTTTTCTTGCTGATATGAAGGCGCGCGATATGGCGGCCGTGTTCAAGCCTTCTGGCTATGTTGGGATCTCGTTCAGCTCCACCCGAACAAAGTACCTTCCCCAAATATCGTTCTTCCTAAAGGTGTCGGTGGGGCTCGTGTTGCTTGGCACGGCGGTATGGGGTTTCGGCGACCTATTGCCATCAGGTGGTTGATCTTAACCATTTCGCGCAATAGATGAGGACGCCTATAAGGATGCTTCACCGGCATCGACCTTCCGAAGCTCCATCACCTCGATGCGCTGTGTACCGTCAGTGATCACCCAGCAAGGCAGCTCAAGGTTTCGGAAGGTTCCGTGGTAGCTGCGATAGGCGCCGAGTGCTGCCTTCCTGAACGAGTCGGCAGCGACCCGGCCAATCGGCATTGGGCTACCCCCCAGTAGACTCAGCTCGTACACCGTTGCATTGGCGATGCGCTTCGACGCCGCGCGGATCGTATTCGGGGAGAGCTTGAAGTCCTGGGCGACCTCGGCAACGTGCTTGTAGGTTAGGGCGTCGTGGATCTGCTGGTCGCGAGCGGCATTACGCAGGCCCGCATAGATGACTGCTTGCATGGGTTTTCCTCAGGATGGCGCCGCCCTTCGTGACCGTATGCGGCATGATGGCTATTTGGTGTATTCTCCGTCGTCCACATGGCAAGGAGGCAAGAATGGGCGTATCTAATGTGCAGGATGAATACTGGGCTGAACTGCAGACAATCAGGACTCATGCCTATTATTTGGCTTTGTATCAAGAACAGTCAGAGTCCTTCGAACGATGGATCAACATTACTCTGGCAGTCGCTTCATCTAGCAGTATAGCCGCATGGGCTATTTGGAAAGATCACGCCTTTGTTTGGTCAGTATTTATTGCGCTAACGCAACTATTGTCGGTTGCTTACAAATTTTTGCCATTTAAGTCTCGAATTAAGCCGCTGAGTAGTGCGTCTATTGAAATGTCAGTGTTGGCAGATGAGGCGGAAAAGGAATGGTATAGGGTAAGTAATGGCGACTTCTCAGGTGGAGAGGTTAATGATAAGAGGTTTTCGCTGCGGAAGCGAAGCTCAAAGATTATGAGCAACTTTTCTACTGTCTCACTACCTAAGAGTGAACGATTATTAGCAAAGGCTAAGAATGAAACTGTGACCTATCTATCTGGGATTTATGGGGAGTAAAAACTTATGGCGAAAGAAACTGAAAAACCAGGAAGGCCACGGCCCAAAGAGTGGGTTTATAGTCCGGAGAGTTATAAGCTACCTCCTGTGGATAACATCCTACCTACCCCAAAGGTCAAACCTTTGAAGCCCGAGCCTGAGAAGAAATAACTAGTCTGCTGGTTGTTCTTCAATTTGTATGGTGGCAATTTGGTTAGGGTTGGGGTATTACGAGTGACCGGCATGGGGCCGGGTCAAGGAGGCATTTGTGACGCGAGACGAGTTTTGGGGGCGGGCAGTTGCGCTAGAGGCGAAACTCAACAAGCACCTTGAAGTGGCGAGGAAGTTTCGGGAAGCAGACCCAAGCCTTTCTGCGCCAGGCGCAATCGAGGATTATCAAAAGCTGAATGCTGAGTCCACCCAGGCGTCCAATGACTGGTACAACTTTTGCTCAGCCAACGCTAAATATGTGAGCTGAATCATCAGCATGCTCTTGCGGCTGAGAGAAAGGGTCTTATGACTCTTCAGCGTCGAGTCGTGCCGCCTGGCGCTGGCCGACGGCCTGAATCATCCGCGCCACGTTTTCACTAACTTGTATTTTGTGGCGCGGACTTTCAATCGCTTGATAGGAGAGCGTTGGGCCGAGGGCATGAGCGTTCCGGATCAAGTTCTGCACTGCCTCGCTGATTTCCTCGATGTCGTTCCAGGCCATCAAATCATCCAGCTTCTGTCGCGTGCCGAGCCTGAGCCGGTGCCGCAACTCCTTCTCGTCGTACTCGATCCGCTTCAGCGCAGCTTTGGCCGATCGTTCTTTTCCACTCTTGGCCATGGCCTACCTCTTCAATCCCGCTGGCCGGCAGTGCCAGCCAGGTCTGTCGTTTGCGTTGTTGGGTGCGGGCTATGCGACGCATGAAGTGCAGCCGCGCTGTGCTTTTGGATAGTCGATCCCGTGTTCGGTCAGGATTCGCTCAAGAGTCGTGTTCGCGATACCAAGCTTCCCGCACACCTGGCGCCGAGTAATGCCCAGCTCCTTGAACGCCTTGATACGCTCGGCGAGCTTCGCGTCCCTGGCCTTCATTTGCTCAGTTCGATGGGCGTCGTTCGCGCCGCCGCAGACTGGGCGTTTGAACGTCAGGCCGTAGTCCTGAGCGGTGCTGTAGAGCTGCCGACGGCCGATCCCCAGAGTTTCCACAATCTCAGACTGGGTGTGCGTGGGCGCCATGTCTTTGATCTTTTCGACCAGGGCCATTCGCTTCTGGTGGCGAATGTCCGCCGGGGTGAGCAGCTTTGGCTCAGGCTCAACCCGTCTCCGCACGAACGGTTTCGGCGCTGGCGGCATTTGGTTGCGGTAGGTGATCGGCTTGGGCTTGTAGCCGATAGGCTCGGCCTCTTCGATCTTCACGCCGGCCGCCAGGTACTGCTCAACCTGGGCGGCTAGTTCATTGGATGCTGGCCGAAGAGCTTCGACCAGGCTGAGGTGGTTGCTGATCATGATGACCTCACTTGATCCGGATTGAGCTCTCGCCGCGCTCCAGGTGAGCCCAGGATGGTTCTGGCAGAAGCTCATGCTTTGCGTCTTCACCGGCTTCCATGCGCTTGCGAACGGCAGCGTTATGCTCGCGAATCTCTTTGAGGCGCGCGGCGATGCTCTTCTTGTCCGGCGCGATCACGGTAGCCACCGAAACGAATTCGTCTGGGACGGCCTTCTCATCGTCGACGATCACTTTCTCGGGTGACAAGGCGAGGGTGATGGTAAACAGTGGTCGCTTGATCGACTTGATATCTGCAGCCTCCATGTTCCGGCGCAGGAAGTCGCCGAGTTGGCCCACGGTGTTCTTCTTGACCCGCTTGAGCTCGTTCAGGCGATCGACTTCCTTGTCGATGGCGTCGATATCGCCTTCGATGTTCCGGCGCAGCATGACGATGCTGTCAGCCTTCACTTCGAACTCCCCCTTGATACCGTCCATGGTGTCCTGGATGGCCTGGCGCAGCCCTTCGTCGTCGGTATCCGCCATGGCGGCGAGTTCGGCCATTTGGCCGGTCAATGCATAGAGTCGGGTCATGCGGCACTCTCCTGGGCATCTTCAAGGTCAGCCTTGCGGGCATCTTTGGCGCGGGTGAATTTGAGTTTGTGGCCGTCACACTCCGGATCATTCTTGCGAAGATCCAGCTTTCGCATGGCCGATTTGTAGAGCTGCTGCAGCTCGTTGAGAGACTGCGCGGTAGCGATCAGATGGAGTGTTTCGGCCAGCCATTCGCGGTACTCGGCGGCCTGGCGCTCCTTCGTTTCGATCTTGTCCTCGGCGCGCTCGATCTCGGCTTCACCAAGGCGCTCGTTGACGTAGTGAATGTCGTCATAGAGGCCCAGGCGTACGTCCGCGGAAAAGCCGAGCTGACTCAGGCATTTGCCGATAGCGTCGGTGAGAGACTTCTTCGGTGCATCGAAGTCGGTGCTGATGCTTCCGAATTTGTTTTGTGTGATGAATGGCGTGTGCCCATAGTGGGTGATGGTCTTGCGCTCACCATCGCCGCCCAGGTACCACAGGGCAACTTTGAGGGTGTGCACCTGGGCGTGAGCCAGCACACTTCCTTCCTTATTGAGCAGTGGGCCGCCGACGTCGAAGCGCTCCTCAATCACGTCGTAACCCCAGCCAGTGCCGCAGGGGCCGAACTGCTCGGTCGCGCGCTTAGCCAGGTACTGAGCATTCACCGCGGTACCGGTGAATCCACCAAGGCCGGTGTATTCCTTGGTGAACTTGGGATCGGTCTTTTCGACTTCTTCCCATAGAGCGAGGTTGGGTGCAGGCATGACTATCTCCCGTCGCGCAGGTGCGCAGCTTTGAAAGATGTGGGTTATTGGGTGAGGTGATCGGCGAGGGCGCTGATCAGCATTGCGGCAGTGCAGAGGGCAAGGGCAGGGAAGGAGCTACGCCAGTAAAGAAGGGTGATCACGACTCGACCAATGACAGCAGTCGTTCACCCAGGACGATCTTGGCGTTGGCCTGCTCCTTCTTGATGCCAGTGGCCTGGGCGACTTCGGAAAGGGAAAGACCTTCGCGACGGAGTTTCGCGCAGCGGATCGCCAGTTGCTGGCCGCGCTTGTGTGCGCCGGCGCCGCTCATTGCTGCTGCTCCAACTGGGCCACGCGATAGCGGAGAACCTGCAGCACACGGCCGCGGTAACCTGGCTCCGCATACTGCTCAACCGGCGGCCCGTAGAAGCCCCGGCGCTCGGCCAGGCTGTATGCATCACGCAGGTTGTGAGCGGTGATGTCTTCCAGTTGCTCGTCTACCAAGGTTTTGACTGGGGAAGTGGTCATGCTGCCTCCTTTCGCTGCTGGCAGATGTTCAGCAGGCGTTTGCAGTAGTGGCTGAATTCTTCGGTGGTGATCAGCTCGTCGGTGTAGAGGCGGGTGATCAACTGTTGAACCAGGACGCTCATGTCGGCCTGGCTGGCGGGATCACTGACTCCCTCCAACGCTTGGTCGATGAGAATGTGCGGGCTCAAAATCCGCACTCCTGTTCAACCCGCACCTGCTCCTGGTCAAGGGCGACGGCCTTCTCGGCATGTGACTTCAGCAGCTCGAGCGCAATGTCTTTCAGCGCTGTTTTCTTACCGAGCAGGTAGACCGCCAGGTCCATCAGCAGGCCGGAACTGCGAAAGCCCATGGCGTTGATCACCAACTGCCCGAAGGCGTCTTGCTGGTCTTCACCGTTGATCTGGCGCTGGTTCAGGTGATCCTGAACCGCCTTTGCAAAGTCGGCCTGGGTGACCTCGCCACGCTCTGAAGGGCGATAGCCCCAAGAGATCCGGTAGCCCATCAACAGACGCTCGGCGTTTGCTTCCAGCCATTCCGTTTCAGCGAGGTCTTCTTCGCTCACTGGTGGTGGCATCCGGTTGTCGTGCTCGAGCTGTGCCTTGCGTAGTGCTGACATAATCGTCTCCAGGGGGGCTGGACCAACAAAACTCGGATGCACTCGACTGCCCCACTGGTTGCCGTTGGACGTGGAGGGGAGTGCATTCGTACTTGTGTTGGGGAAGGGTAAAAGGGAAAGGGCCTGCTAAATTTCAGGGCGGGTATACATGAAAAGGAGGTCAACATGAGTTGCTCAGACAGCAGTCGTAAAGCCATCTGCAGGAGCTGTGGACACGAAGGTGTTTACACCAGTAGTTCGGATGAGCGGGGCAGAACAGAAGAGCACTGGCAGGGCTTCGAAACCGTCCCTGCAAGTGACTATGAGTATTTTCGAGGGCGGTCAGAGGCTCGTATTCCCGTGTGCAAATGCGGCAGCAAGAACATCATTATTGGAGTCCCTGTCTCGGACAGAGATAGGTAGCTTCGCATTGGGAGGATCGGGAGGTTTTTGCCAGGCTGACGTGGGGTTTGTTTATCAGCCTGTCACGCCAGAGGCTGGTAGCATCAGCACCTCTCCTCACAGCATGGAGTTGCTATGCGCCAAGTTGTTGCTAGAGCGCTGGACGTGATCGCATTAGAAAGCGATAGGCCGGAATACACAGAGGCTTTCAGGGCTGCCCAGGCAGTCGTGACTGAGTTCGGTGAGCTGAATTTGGCTGATCGGCTGTTTGCTGATATCCCAGAGTCGATCCCGTTTTTACTGGTGGCCAAACTCTTCAACCTGCTGGCCTGGCAAACAGACGACAACGGTTCGGCGATAACTCGCACCGTTGAGCGTTGGCTTGTCGAAGGTACCAATCTTCGTAAAATTCAGATCGCACTCAACCTTGATGTGTACCCATTTCCGGATGAGCACGAGATGTATCGCGTGCTGTCCGATGTGGCGATATCCCACCCGGAGGTGGCTGATAAATGCCAGCAGCTAATCAGCTCTCGGCAAAATCGGTAGCACCTGGTAAACATCCCAAAGCCCGCTCAGTGAACGGGCTTCAGTGATGCTTTCCGCCGTGACCCGCTACTGGTGGCCGTCATCGGCTTGAATCGAATGTGCCCGGCCCCGCTACTGGCGACAGGCCGGGTTTACAGAGTCAGTTTCAGGCAACTACAGAAAGTTTTCGCTCTCCAAAAACATCGTAAAACTCTATCTCAGACACATAGTTGACTGGATTGCCGTTTTCGAGACGATACGACTTCAGTCCGAGAGTTGTGCGAGGGCCGGACAACGTATTTGTTGTCACTTCATCCTGAAGTTGCAGCACGGTGTGCTTTCCGCCACTTGGATCGGTAACTTTTACAGAGCCAATTTGTTTGGTACGAATCATAAAAACCTCATCGATTTAGATGTATGGGGTGTGTCAAATGCCTGTCGTCTACAGGTTCTGGTGGTGGCGCTTTGCCGCTGCTAATCTCGGGAAGTGCGAACTCAAAGGCGAATGCCATGGACCCGAAGAATCTCGCAGTGCTGATGCAGCTCAAGCAGGCCATGGAGAAGGCAAGCCCGCCCGCTATTCCAAGCCCAGGCCTTCCCTTTGCCGCTTCTCAATGTGCCCGACGGCCCCGTGGTGTTGCCTCAGCCGCTGCCCAGCGACAAGCCAGAAGTCGAGCAAGAGCCATGGCCCGCCCGCCAAGGTGTTATCGACTGGACGAAGCTAATCACCCGAGCCGACAAAGAAGCTCAGGCCGCTGCTGATCGCCTGGCCCTGGCCAAGGTAGAGCTCGCGACCCGCAACTCAACAGCGGCATCGCAGATCGATCGCATAACCGACCGCATAGAAACGCTCGGCTATGGCATCGAATCTGGCGAAGCAACGCCTGAGGATGTGGACGAACAGGCCGCACTGCTGATTCACCTAAAAGCCTGGAAGACCTACAAGTTCGCCCTGGGCAAGGTCACCACCAAGGAAGGCTGGTATGACTCGCCAGCGTGGCCAGTGGAGCCGCCCATTCCAGAGATTGTTGCCGATCCGATGCTTGTAGCCGACGAAACAGCCTGACCCAAACCAAACGAAAACAGCCCGCCACTGAGCGGGCTTTTTATTGCCTGGAGAAAAGTATGCCGACCACCGAAACCCGCGGGGTGCGCAACCGCAACCCCGGGAACATCGACTACAACCCGGCCAACAAGTGGCAGGGCCAGCTCCCACCAAACCCAGCGCTTGAGAAGCGGTTCGCCTGTTTCGATGCGCCAGAGAACGGAATCCGCGCCCTGGGCAAGCTGCTGCTGACCTACCAGCGCAAGCACGGGCTCAAGACGGTGAAGGCGATTATCAGTCGCTGGGCGCCGGCGGTAGAGAACGACACGGCTGCCTACGTGCGGGCCGTAGAGGCAAACACCGGCACTCGGCCTGGGGCGGAGATTGACCTGGCCCAGGCCTCGGTCATGGCCGGGTTCGTCAAGGCGATCATCCATCACGAAAATGCAGGGTATGCCTATCCGGATGCGGTGCTGGCCGAAGGCGTGCGGCGGGCTCTGACATGACGCCGGTGCAGAAGCTGTTCGGCGTGCTGGTGCTGGCCAGTCTTCTGATCGCCGCCGGCGCGGGCAGAGCGTGGAGGGTGCAGGACTGGCGCTACGGCAAGCAGCTCGCAGACCTTGCACGGCGGCACCAGGATGATCTGAGTTCGATCACCAATGCTGCGAGCGCCCAGCAGCAGGCCGAGCAAGCCAAGCGCCTGACGCTCGAGCAGCGTCTGGCCACCGCCGACCAATTCCACCACCAGGAGCTGACCAATGCTCAGAAAGACCAAGCTCGCCTGCACGATCGCCTTGCTACTGCTGACCTGCGGCTGTCAGTCCTTGTCGACGCCGCGGATACAGCCAGTTGTAGCAACGTGCCTGCCACCCCCACCACCGGCGGCGTGGTTCATGGAGCCGCGCGCGCCCGACTTGACCCAGCGCATGCTCAACGAATTGTCAGCATCACCGATGCCGGAGACCAAGGACTAATCGCGCTCCGGGCATGCCAAGCGTATGTGAAGAAAATCACAACGCTTTGAAATGGGGTTTGAAAACGCCCAAGCCCTATGCAACCGTCACTCCAGATCTTTTATGAAGCGTTCAAGCGCAGGGGTTGCCAGTTTGCCATACCGGGTAGAGCCGACTTCGTTCAAATGGTGGTTATCTAGGTAAATGAGTGTGTCGTCTTGTAGAGGGATATCTTTAAAGAAACTGTCTTTTGATAGATCAAGGAAAGTGGCGTTCGGATGTGTGGCGGTCAGGTTTCTAACTTTTTCGTTAGCCTTAACCCACTCGGTATTCATTGAGGGGCGCAGGTGCATACCAAGCGTGTTGGCTCGATAGATTCTCTGTGGGTTTAGAGTCATCATGGGGACTTGAGCAAGCACCAAAACTTTTTGATTTCTTTTATCTGCTTCTGATATGAACTCATCAAGTTTCTGCATGAATTCAGTGCTTGCTGATTGATATTGCCACATCCCGGCGATGATTATTCCGGCTGCGCTAGGCGTGTATTTTTTAGCTTCTTCAATTTGTGAGTTACAAGCCGCGCGAGCCCAATCAACGATTCTCTGAGAGTCAAACCCTGGGATGGTGACACAGTTACTCGCTGAAATGACGCTAATTTTTGTGTGGGTCGCATTCCCCACGACATCAGCAAAGTAGTTGAGTTGAGCAGCATGGCTGTCCCCAACCATTAAGAGTGTTTTATTCGAAGAAATATCACCTCTTAGGCATTCACCTACAATCTTTGAATGACATATTTCAGCATCAGGTGCGTAACGAGTCAGGTTCTCAGGCAGAGGTGCTACTAGCTTTGAATTTAAGCTACTTGCAAGAAATAAGGTGCCAATGGTTGCGAAGAATAAACCCAAGCATTTTGTAATTGCCATTTTGTTGGAGTTTGCCCCCCTGAGAGGGGTCTCGATAACCTTGTAAGATATATAAGCCATAATAAATGTGGATGCTGCAAATGCCAATGTCGAATTTACACCTAGCTCATAAGCCCCAGACAGATACCGAATTAGCGCGAGGGTTGGCCAATGCCACAGATAGAGTGAATATGATAACGCCCCTACAAATACCAGTGGTTTAATGGACAAGGCTTGGTTGACAAAGCTGTCTTTGCTAAGGATCAGTAAGGCTACGCCAATACAGGCGGGTAATGCCCAAGCCCCAGGGAAGCCCCTATGCTCATTAATGAAGGCCATGCTCGAGAAAAGTAGTAATAGTCCGATGAATGCAGCGTAATTTGATTTGTTTCTTGTTTTGAGAATACCTGAGGGGATCAGGGCGATTAGTGCGCCGATTAGAAATTCAGGGACTCTGTTGGCCAGAGAAAAATAGATGGATTGACGGAATCCTTTGTGTAACTGAACTTCAGAGTAAATTGTCAAGGTGATAGCAATAATAGACAGTGTCGCTGCTATGTAGCGCCTTGGTACAATCAGCAGAAGTACGGGTAGCAGTAGATAAAACTGCATTTCAATGGCGAGGGACCAAGTGTGAAGTAGCGGTTGTTCGTAGGCGGCTGGTGCAAAGTAGTCATTCTGGCTGGCAAAGAAAGAGTTGCTTTCGAATAGCAATGCCGCTTTCGCGCTTTTTAGAAAGGATCCAAAGTCAACAGGGATCAGGAAGAAGGACGCGATAATGGCTGTAATAGCCAGTAGTGCATAGTAGGCGGGGGCAATACGTTGAATGCGGCTTAAGTAGAAGCCACTTAATGAGAAGTTTTTGTTGTGTTTTTTGCGTAGAATGATGCTGGTGATTAAGAATCCGGAAATAACGAAAAAAATGTCAACACCGATGAAACCACCGGGTAACCAGTTTTTGTTCAGGTGGAAAAGAATAACACTGAGCACAGCCAAGGCTCTCAGGCCTTGAATATCGTTTCTTAATTGTGTGCCGTTACTCATTGCGCCTCTCGGGTCGGTGTTTTGTTTTTTAAAGGGTTAGGATTTTGGTGCGCGATATTACACCACTCCCCTGATCAGGGTTGCTATCTGTGATCTTTGGAAGGTAAGTCATCGTGTATGACTGTTCGCAGGATGAAGCTGTACCTGGACACTCTGGGTATTAAGACGGCCATGGACCTGGCCAAGGACCTGGCCAAGGCCGATCGTGGATGCTGCGCAAGAAGTTCAGCGGGGTGATCGAGAAGACTGCCCGAGAACTGGCAGGCACCCCGTGCCTGGAGCTGACCCGATCCATCGAAGCAGGAGATTTGCTGTAACCGCATGTTCGGCAAGCGGCTGGGTGTGCGCAAAACCACCGCTGGAGGCTACGGTTTCTCGTTTGTATAAGCACAAAAGTACGGATGTTTTGCTCGACTAAATAGTGGGTATATCTTTTTAAAAACAATAGGTTAGGTGTTTTATGGTCCCAGCATGGGGTGCTAGGGGTCGAGTGTTCGAATCATTCCGTCCCGACCATATAATTCAATGACTTAGCCGCTTTCGAGCGGCTTTGTTGTTTCTGCCATAGTGACTTTTCGAGTGACCTTGGCCTTTTTCTTTATGCCTTCTTCCTTTTCAGAATCGTCAGCGTTGGTGCGCGCGAGTCGGGTGCGGATACCTTATTTGCCGCCACAATGAGCTGATCCAATTCCGCCGTCGAAGTAGTGGGCTCGCCGCAATAACCAGCCATCGAGCCGGTTTTTTTGATCACCGTTTATCCATTTCGCGGCACTTGCAAGGCTCTGTTGTTTCTCATGTTTAAGTACGGATTTCCCGAGCATTAGAACGGAGAGCCAGCATGAACATTGACGAAAATGCACCTGGTAGCTGGTCGCAGCAGGGCGTAGAGCGAGCCTCGGACAGCGAAGCAGGCCATGACCCAAAGCGTAAGGAACCTAAGATTCCATTGCCTGCGAACGATGAAGCGCCAGTCGATGAAGAGATGATCGACGTAGATGTAAACAACTCGGTGTCGAGTGAGCATCCAGAAGCAGGGAAAAGCGGTTCCTGACGTTGCTCATGCTGGCACTGTTCGGACCCGGGACTGGAATCGACAGGCTGATACTGATGGGGCGACATCGCGTCTGCCGACGGTCAGCACCGCTTCCCGCGCACCTTCCAGACTCTCCCCTCGGGAGGCCAGCGACTAGGAAACCAGGACCTGCTCTCTCGTCATCCGCAGCCTGGTCGATTGTTTGCAACAGCCCGTGCCCGCCACGAGCACCGTTAGTGGAAGCAGGAGAAACCCATGCCGATCATTGGCAATCGATTCTATTGCCTAGACCTATTAAAAATTTGCCCTTTTGATATCCCCGAGAGTGTTCTGCAAGTAAACCGTATAGGGCAGCAGTAGGGTATCTGCTATCCCGGAGATCCCCATATCTAGAGCAATCAACGCTGCTGAAGGGTGTCCATCAAAACCAGTAGTCTGGCGGGGGGGAGCGTTGAGTGCACAGTAGTCAAGAACGACACCGCTGTAAGTTCTTGGTACTGAATCGCAATGGGAGTGCCAACGGGCCAGTTTGTTGCTTGAGACTGCATCGTCCCGGAAAGTGGTATTGATTGTTCCGCACCCTGATGCTGAAACGGCTGTGATGATCACTAGAGCGCACTTGAGACTCATCAGATTGGCTCTTGGCAAAAATTGAAGATTAACCGAAGCCGCGAGATCGCGTTTTTATTGCCTTGAGAAACGTATG
This sequence comes from Pseudomonas sp. FW305-25, assembly GCF_017351415.1. NCBI lineage: Bacteria > Pseudomonadati > Pseudomonadota > Gammaproteobacteria > Pseudomonadales > Pseudomonadaceae > Pseudomonas > Pseudomonas sp. FW305-25. Next base: position 449,295 of record NZ_JACNDE010000001.1, read on the forward strand.
CCGATGAGCCAGCAACTGCTGCAGATCCTCCCGAATACCGGCCCTGTTGTCGGCGTTTTTGTTCCAGTGCTGAATCGGGCGATGACCGGATTCAAGATCGACAGCCGTGTTCGCCAAGGTGCATTCCTGGCATAGGTCGAACATGAGTCAGGCCAGTTCCTGCGCTTGGTGGGAAAATTAATTCGCATTCACTCCAGTTAGTTATCTGAGTATCGACAACGGGTTGGCATGAGCGGGAGTTGTTGGAGGCTATTAAGACCTGCTGTAGTTGGCTAGTTCAGTTCCGTCACAAAAATTTAAGTGGTTGTCAGATCAGCCCTCCCCCCCCCCTCTAAGAAAACAGCAATAGAGGGGCGGGGTTTCGAGTAGTGCTAAGTTGTTTTGAATGGTGCTTGCTCAAGAGCTATCAAGCAGGAACAGCCTCGTTATATTTCACTTCCTCAAATGCAGCTGTTTGGAAACTACCAATATTGCTGGAGTTGAAATAGGTATTGCCGTTGATATCACCAATGGTGCCTGTCAACAGAACGTTATAACTATTGCCCAGGTTCTGCAGGTTGACTTTGAGGCCTATGTATAGGGTGACAGGGCCTAAGGTGACTGTGGATGCCAATGACTGTACGGGTGAGATAGGTGTCAGAACAGCTGCCCACAGGATAGTGCGGCCATAATTGAATGTAACATAGAATGTTGGATTGTCCTTGTTGTAGTTGTAAGTAACTACAGTGTAGCAGTTGACGGTCAGATGAGTTTGGTCGCTTTTTGATGGAACGAAATTAATAGTCATGCTGAATTCCTTTTCAAGTGTTTTGAGATGTTGTGGTCAAGTTGCATTTTTGCTTATTTAATATAGGTCTGAAAAGTCGACTGTCAAATAGATATCTTTAAGTTTTGGACAAGGCGACGGGCGGCAAAGATATCCCTGGTGCGGGCATAAATTATTAAACTGAATAACACTTATTCTAAAATCAAAATAAGTAGTTGGTTTGAGCGTTTCATTATGGTGAGTCGTCTGACCTGTATCTCTTCGTCACGGTACCTGGCCGGGTGATGCGCCACGGCGCAGCCGGTAGGACTTTCTCGCGTGGCGATGCCGCTTGCCGATGGCTCAAGTGGCCTAAATAAAGAACGGACGATCAAAGAAGGGCCCACCGTAAGGTGGGCCCTGTTCGTTTCTGTAATGGCCAAGGCTGATCGGGTAGCACCCTCATCTGAACGGAGAGTGCGCCCATCGAACCTCAGACCAGGCTGATCATGTCCGCGCTCAGTTGCGCGGGGTTGAACCCTACCAGGGTGATGCTGCTGTCTCCCGCCACGATCAGGCTGTCGCTGCCTTGCTGGCTGGTGGCGCTGAGGACGGCGGCCGTGGAGGCGAACAAGGACTTGGAAAACACCAACTGATCGAAGCCGTTCTGGTGAACGTTGAAGTCGCTGATCACGTCATGGCCGAAGCCGCCCACGTCGAAGACAAACAGATCGCTGCCCACACCGCCGCTGAGGGTGTCGTTGCCCAGGCCACCCACCAGGATGTCGTTGTGCGCGCCGCCGTAGAGTGCGTCGTTGCCATTGCCGCCGAGCAGGGTGTCGTTGCCGTTTCCACCGTGCAGCAGGTCATTGCCCGCGCCACCTTCGATAAGGTCGTCGCCGCCCTGGCCGAAGATCAGGTCGCGGGAGGCGGTACCCTTCAGCAGGTCTGCCAACTGTGTGCCTTCGGTGGCCTTGGCGTAGCTCTTGTCCGACCCGAACAGGCCTTCGAAATCAAGCTTGCTGCCGGTCACGGTAAAGGCCGGGGTCAAGGCCTGGCCCAGAAGGCCCTCGAACTCGACATGCTCGACGTCGTGCAGCTCCTTGAGGCCGTAACGCCCATTGGTGTCGTTGAGAAACAGGCTGCCATCGCTCAGGCGCACGGCTTCGTAACTGGTGACCGTACCCTGCAGGAAGACTTTGTCGTCGCCCACCCCTCCCGCGACGATATCGGTGCCGGTGCTGACCCTGAAGCTGTCGTTGCCGGCGAAGCCGTCGAGGAAGTCGTCGTTCCTGCCGTCCTGCAGCTTGTCCGCGCTGTCCGTGCCGAGGAGAAAGGCCGGTGTGCCGAAGTGGTTGGAGGTGGGGGAGTATTTGTCGCTGACCCAGGTAAAGCTGCGGCTGACCGGGTCGAGGTTGCTGATGACGATGGTGCTGTCACGCTCGATGTAGTCGTAGAACGTCGACTGGCCGATGCGCTGGATGGGGTTGATGAAAACGCCTTCCAGGTGCGCCACCCAACCGTTGGGATTGATCACGGAGAAGGGGCCGTTGGGCCAGGTGGGCAAAGCGTAGACCGTGTCGAACAGCACGATGTTGTCGGTGGTCGAGGTGTAGCTGGCGTCACTGCCTTTGAGGGCCGCGAGAATGGCGCCGCTCAGGTCGGTCTGTTCGCCGATGAGCCGGTGCACGATGTCGTTTTCGAAGCCGAAGTTGAAGATGCCGTCGCTGTTGCTGGCCTTTGGCGACGCCATGCCGAAGTAGTCCGAATCCTTGAAAAAGCCGTCGGCCAGGTTTTCCCTGCCCAGGTACATGCTGTTGGTCACGGAGCCGCCCTGGCTGTAGCCGGTGACCAGCACATCCTTGCCCGTCAGGTTATGGCTGGTGGCGTAGTTCTTGATCGAGTCGAGCAGGTAGTCGTAGCCGTGGATATAGGAGTTGTCGATCATTGCCGGATAGCCCAGCAAGTCCATCGGCGAGTTGGTGCCGGCAATCGAAAAGCCCATTTTCACCAGCTTGCCGCTCTCGTCGTATTGGCCGAATACCTTGGCCTGGGAGCCGGATACGTTTTCGCCCTTGAAGCTGCCTGTCAGGTCGAGGTGGCTGCCGTCGATGCCCAGGTCGCTGGCACTGATCTCGCGCCAGCCCTTGGGCAGGACAAAGGTGTTGCCTTCGCCCAGGACCGCCCCGGGCAAGTGGTAGAGCGCGCCTACTGTCGCTACGCCGCTGGTGTAGGTGGCCAGGTTCCAGGCATCTGAAATCAGCACGCGGCCGTCTTGGCCCTTGTAGTCGAATATCGCCATGGTTCGTTTTCCCTCACAAACTAAAAAGTCATGAACAAAAACAAGAGCTGAAGTCTTCTTGTTCTTCTTCGCTCGGATTTCGGAGCCTGGTGACTGCGCGCTCCGGAATCTGCGCCCAAGCTACTCATTCATGTGGAGGGCGTGGGCCAGGCAAGGGGGGTGTTGGCACGATCGTCCTAGTGAAAGCCCGATCCAGCCGCTATAAATCCGGCGTCATTACAGTTTGATTAGCTCGAGGGTGGCTCGCAGCCGCCCATCCTCTCTACCTTCCAACCCGGGCGTCAGCCGCGGCGGCGAACCCTGAGCAACATGCGCGCAAGAATGTCGTCCTTGTCGAAGAAGTGATGCTTGAACGCCGCCAGCACGTGGACCAGGATCAAGGCGCCGGCGCCCCAGGACAGCAGGCGATGTATCCACATGGCCAGGTCGTAGCGGGACTGATCCACCGGCGCTATGGGCGGCAGGTTGAACAGACCCAGCAGCGGTATAGGGTGACCGGCGACCGAACTCCAGTACCAGCCCGAAAGCGGCACGGCCAACATGGCGATCAGGTAGAGCAGGGCGTGGGCGATATGGGCGATACCGGACATCGCCCTGGAGACGCTGCTGGGCATGGCCGGGTAGCGGTGGGTCAAGCGATAGCAGAGCCGGGCAAGCAGCAGGAACAGCACGGTGCTGGCAATCGCCTTGTGCACGAAGACCGCCGGGCCGCCCCTGGGCACATCGCCACGCAGGTTGGCGGAGTAAAAACCGATCAGCCAGGCGCCGATGATGATCAGCGCCATGCTCCAGTGGAAAAGCCGTGCTGCCAGACTGTAGGAAGCATTCATAGGGACAATCTGCCGTTGTGAAAGGTGGAAGGACTCCGGGTTGCCGTCGGTTGAGTCAACCGGGTGTCGCCTCCTTGGCTCGGAACGCGATGGCGGCCTTGGGTCGAGGGCGATCGCGGAAGGAGTATTTCAACAGATATTTGTATTTACAAGTGTTGCATTTGCAATAGTTGTAAGTGCATGTTTTCCACCATCTCCATTCGGGCAGTGTCGAATGAAAGGGACAGGCGCATTTCACCGGATCAGCTCAACGACGTAACATGCCCCCGCGCAGAGCCGTCTCAGCAATGGATACCGAGGTCTGAACCTTTGAACAGTTACTGTTTTTCCACCGCCGTCCCTTACCTGGTCACTCGTGTCGGGGTGCGCATGGGCGAGTGCTTTTCCCAGGAGCTTGGCGAGCATGGCCTGACGCTGGTCATGTACCGAGTGCTTGCGGTGCTTCGGGAACAGGGCGGGCTCAGCCTTGGCGAGCTGGGCGGACGGGTTTCGGCGGAGATCTCCACCTTGTCGCGGCAAGTGACCAACATGCAGAAGCTGGGGCTGATCCTGCGCGAGCGGCAGGACGCCAATGGCCGTCAGGTCTGCATCAGCCTGACGCCCGCGGGGTTGGCCCTGGTGGAGTCGCTGGTACCACGGGCGATGTATTGGGAGGAGGTGGCCATCCAGGGTTTCAGCGAGGCGGAAGTGGAGCAGCTCAAAGCCATGCTGATGCGCATGCACGCCAACCTGGCGAAGGTGCCGGACGTGTCGACAACCAACTGAAAATACCCCGTTGCACAAGGCTGGCCGGGCACATCGAGGTTTCAGCGAAGCCGCACTGAAACCGCCCTGAAACCGCCCTGTGCCCGGCGAACAATCCCCGCCTTACCCCCAGCGCCGGAACAGCACGCTGGCATTCACCCCGCCAAAGCCGAAGCCGTTGGACATGGCGTATTCCATCGCCAGCGGCTGGGCCTGGCCACGAATCAGGTTGAGGCCTTCGGCTCCGGCATCCGGGTTTTCCAGGTTGAGGGTGGCGGGGGCGATCTGGTCGCGCAGCGCCAGGATGGTAAAGATCGCTTCGATCCCGCCGGCGGCGCCCAGCAGGTGGCCGGTGGCCGACTTGGTCGAGGTGATGGCCAGGTCGCTGTGGTTGCCAAACACGCTCTTGATCGCCGCCAGCTCGCCTTTGTCGCCCACCGGGGTCGAGGTCGCGTGGGCGTTCAGGTGCTGGACCTGCGACGGCTCGACGCCGGCCTGACGCAACGCCTGCTGCATGGCGCGGCGGGCACCGTCGCCGTCCTCCGGCCCGGCGGTCATGTGATAGGCGTCGGCGCTGGTGCCGTAGCCCACCAGTTCGGCGATCGGCGTGGCACCCCGGGCCAGGGCGTGTTCCAGCTCCTCGATCACCAGCAGCCCGGCGCCTTCGCCCATCACGAAGCCGTCGCGCGCCTGGTCGAAGGGCCGCGATGCGCGTTCCGGCGTGTCGTTGAAGTCGCTCGACAGGGCGCGCGCAGCCGCGAAACCGGCCAGGCTGACCCGGTGAATCGTGGCTTCCGTGCCACCGCAGACCGCGACGTCGATCTCCCCGGCGCGAATCATCCGCGCGGCGTCGCCGATGGCCTGGACGCCCGCGGCGCAGGCCGTCACCGGCGTGCCCAGCGGCCCCTTCAGGCCATGCTGGATCGACACATGACCGGCGGCCATATTGCTGAGGAAGGACGGAATGGTGAACGGCGAAAGACGGCGCGGCCCCTTGCTGTCGGTGGTGCGCACGGCGTCGGCGATGGCCGGGAAACCGCCCACGCCCGACGCGATGATGGTGGCGGTACGTTCCTGCGCCTCTGCCGTCTGCGGCGCCCAGCCGGCCTGGGCCAGCGCCTCCTGGGCGGCGGCGAGGGCGAACAGGATGAAGCGGTCCATCTTGCGCTGTTCCTTGGGCGCCAGCAGCGCGTCCGGATCGAAGCCGGCCTGCGGGTCCTCGGTGCGGTCGGGAACCTGGCCGCCGATGCTGATCGGCAGGTCGCCGATCAGTTCTTCCGGTAGCCGGCGGATACCCGATTGCCCGGCCAGCAGGCGTTGCCAGACCTGTTCGACGCCGCAGCCCAGCGGGGTCAATGCGCCCATGCCGGTGACGACAATGCGTTTGTTCATGACCTTTCAGCTCCTTCATCTCGTGTGGGGTGTGTCGCTCTATGGACGTCACTATCATCATGAAAGTAACATGCCCGGACCACAAATACGCAACTGCGAAATCCGAGGAACCGCCATGCAACGCAAGACCCTCCTTCACGACGAGTGCCCGATTGCCCGCAGTCTGGAACGGGTGGGCGAGTGGTGGAGCATCCTGATCATGCGCGACGCCCTGCATGGCCTGCGGCGTTTCGAGGAGTTTTCCCGCAGCCTGCAGATCGCCCCCAATATGCTCACCCGGCGTTTGAATTCGCTGGTCGAGGACGGCTTGCTGGAGCGCCAGGCCTACAGTCAGCGGCCGTTGCGCTACCAATATGTGCCGACGGCTCGGGGCGAGGATTTTCGTGTGGTGCTGATGGCGTTCGTCGCCTGGGGCAATCGTCATTACGCGCCGGAAGGAGAAAGCGTGCAGATCGTCGAGCGCGCCACCGGCCGGCCGGTGCGGCCGATGATGGCCGACCTGGCCGATGGCCGCCCGGTGCCGCTGGAGGCGTGCACGGTCCAGGCCGGGCCGATGGCCAGCGAAGGCATACGTCAGCGCCTGGGAGCGCTGTGGGCGATGGAGGCTGAGGGCGAGGCCTGAGAGGCCGCGAATCGCCGCGGCCCCCTTGGCTTAACGACAGGCGCTTGTCACTGGTCTTTTTCGCAGTTGACCATCCACGAGGCGCCGAAGCGGTCGACCAGCATGCCGAAGCGCGCCGCCCAGAAGGTGGCCTCCAGCGGCATCTGCACAGTGCCCTGTTCCGCCAGCGCGGCGAACACCCGCTCGGCCTCGGCGATGCTGTCGACATTCAGCGATATCGAGCAGCCGTGGATACCCGAATAAGGCCGGTCGGGCGTGCTGTCCGAACCCATGATGGCCTGGTCGCCCACCAGCAGGCGGGTGTGGATGACCCGGTCGTGACACTCGGCGGGAACATGGTCGCGAGCGGGGCTCTCGCCGAAGGTCATCATCACTTCGAAGGTGCCTTGCAGGCACTGGGCGTAGAACTTGAAGGCGGCGGCGCAATCGCCGTTGAAGATCAGATAGGGATTGATTTTCATGCTGGGACTCCCGGATGGCAGGGGCCGCGGGCGCGCCGGGTGAGCCGGCCCGCTGGCAAAAGCTGATGGGGTGAGGCCTTCACTAGCAAAGCCTAAACCTGTGTGGCAGTGGGCTTGTTTTTAGACGGATTTCTCATGGCCCCGTGGCGGGTTATCACCCTTGGGGCACCCCTGTCAGGCCCGCCGCCCGGTTGGCGGCGGGCCTAGGCTGGTGGCTACACCAGCCGGGTCTGGGGCATGCCCAGCAGGCCGGTCAGGCGGTCCATGATTGCCTGTTGCCGGGCGCGGTCGGCCAGGTAGTCGGCCTCGGCGCTGGCCACATCGGCCGAGCAGTGCGGGCAGGTGGTTTCGTGGGCATGGATGTACTGCCAGCAGCCGCGGCACAGCGCCAGCTGGGTGGGCAGGCGTCCTTCCTCGGGGGATTTCTGCCCCTGGTTGATCCACGCCAGCTTGATCACCTGGCCGCTGTCGCTGACGCTGCTGACCGTTTCGCCGGTGTCGATGCGTTCGGTGATCAGGTCGAAGCGACCGACCGCGAACGACGCCTGGGCGGCGTCCTCGAGTTTGACGATGCGTTCGCGCAGGCCCTTCTTCTGCAGGTCCAGGGCGCGGTAGTGGCAGTACGGATTGTTGCCGGGCTTGCCCAGCAGCGAGTGCGAGGTCCAGGTGCAGCCGCCGCGGCACACGTCGTTGTAGTAGCAGGTGCGGCAATAACCCCAGAGGTCGTCGACCGAACGCAGGCGGCCAAAATGCATGCCCTCGCTGTAGTGCCAGATGTCGTGCAGGTTCATGTCGCGCACATTGCCGCCGGAGAACCCCACCGTCGCCAGCGAAGGGCAGCCCTTGACCGTGCCGTCGGCTTCCAGGGCCAGCACCGTTTGCCCGGCGGCGCAGCCGCTCCAGTGCACGCGCTCGTCGCCGAAGCCGCGCCACATATGCTCGTAAGGGCCGTAGTAACCGATGTTGTTGCCCACGTTCATCAGCAGGCCGCGTTCCTGGCCTTCGCGGTAGAGACGCGCGAGCAGCGGCATCACTTCCAGCAGTTGATAGGGTTGCAGCAGCAGTTCCGGGTGGTCCACCGCGTTGCCCATGGCCACCGTCAGTTGGATCTGCCAATGGGTGGCGCCCAGTTCGATGATCTGGTTCATCAGCTCCGGCAAGTCGGGCAGGGTGGCCGCGCCGATCTGCGTGTTGACGCTGACCGCGAGCCCGGCCTGCTTGGCCCGGCGCAGGGTGTCCACGGCCTTGTCGAAGGAGCCTGGGACATTGCGCACGGCGTCGTGCAAGGGCGCCAGGCCGTCCAGCGAAACCCCCACGCCGTTGAGCCCGGCCTCCACCGCAGCCTGCATTTTCGCCGGGGTCAGGTTGCGCCCGCCGGTCTGGATCGCGCAGTAGATGCCATGGTCGTGGATGGCCTGGATCAGGCGGGTCCAGTCCTTGCGCAAATAGGCTTCGCCGCCGATCAGGGTGACCTCCCGCGTGCCGAGGGCGGCGAGGGCGTCGATCACGTCGAGGCATTCCTGGGTGTTCAATTCATTGGGGCGTCGGTGGCCGGCGCGCGAGCCGCAATGCAAGCATTTGAGGTCGCAGGCGAGGGTGATTTCCCAGACCACATGCACCGGTACGTAACGCTTGAGGTCGGTTTCGCTGAGGTAGCGGGCGGGGCGATTAGCTGACATGGACAGTCCTTTGCGCGCACACAGGCGCGCGGCACGAACCTGGCGGATGTCCGCGCCGTCCCTGGCGATGCCGGCCCGGGCGGACAAAGGGTTTGCCAGTGGGGACCCGGGCCTGGCCCTGGGGAAGGCCAGGCCCGGACGCCACCTTTCAGCGAGCTTCGAGGCGGGCGATCTCGGCGTTCAGCTGCTGCAAGGCGCTGCGCAGCGCATCGCCGCTGGCCAGTTGCTGTTCGCCCTGGCGGACGACCGCCTTGAGCTGCGCCAGGTCACCGCTGCTTTGCGCCTGCTGCACCGCCACCGCATACAGCGGCACGGGGTGATGAGGCACGGGCTCGGGGTGCGGGATCGACGCCTGGCTGACCGTGGCGTGCTGCACGTCCTGCCAGTTGCCCTGGTAGCAGTATTTGTAGCTGGCGAAACCGCTGGCCCAGTCGAGCCCGAGAATCCCGTGCAGTTGGAAGGTCGCGGCGATCTGGCTGGTCGGACCGCTGGGGTTGCCGGTCAGGCTCAGGATGATGTGGCCTTCGGTCGACGGGTGCAGCTGTAACTGGGAGTAGTCGCCCCACACGTCGGCGAAGAAGTTCACCGGCGGGTAGGTGCTCTTGAACACTCGGGCCACGCCGCTGACTTTTTTCTGCACGGTGTTGACCAACAGGTCGAGGGTCAGAACCGGGGCACCCAACAGCCCCGTGGTGGCTTGGATGCGGGTATGGAACAGTCCAGTTTGCATGGTGCAACTCCTTGTTCTTGTTCAGGGAAGCCGGATGGGTTGGCGCGCCATGGTCAGCGCCGCTCGAGCCTGCCGATCTCGTCCTTGGCCGCGTCCAGCGCGCTGCGCAGCTGGGGCAATTGCTCCAGTTGCTGCTGGGCCAGGCTGGCCAGGCTCTTCATCTGGGCCAGGTCGCCACTGGCGATGGCGCCATGGATCGGCGCGGCATACAGCGGGGTGATCGGTGGATAGGGCAGCAGGACCGGGCCGGGCTCCAGCGGTATCGGCAAGGCCGAGAAGGCGTAGGAGGGCACCGACTCGACGAGGTGGGCGGGAACGTTCTCCACCGATACCCAGCGCTGGCCGTTGTAGTACTGGTAGTTGGCGATGCCGTTCTTCCAGTCGTGATCCACCACCAGTTGAATCTTGAAAGTGATGATCGAGTTCGAGCCCGGCCCGCCCTGATTACCCTGGGCGGTGACCAGGATCTTGCTGGTGCTGGGTGGCATGACGGTCAGGTAGGTGTATTGCCCCCACACATCGGACTGCAGCTCCAGCGGCGGGTTGGTGGCCTGGGTCACCAGCGAGGTGCCGCGCACGGTCTGCTCGGGGGTGTAGACCAGAAGGTCGAGGGTGAGGCTCGGCGCGCCGGGGATCGAAGTGCCGATCCGGTAGCTGAGGGGAAACAAGCCAAGATTGGACGAAGTGGAACCGGACATGATTGCCTCCAGTGCATTAGAAAATGGAACGGCCTTAGCGCCGTTCCAGACGGGCGACTTCCTGTGCCAACTGCTCGTAAGCGCTGCTCAGATCCTTGGATTCTTTCTGGGATGTATCGCGTTGTTTGAGCAGGGACTTCATCTGCGGCAGGTTGCCGAGGGAGATTGCTTCTTGAATTGCCACGCCATAAGGCGTGACGGGGTGGAGCGAGGATGAACTCATGGCGTTGCCTTCCGTGGGAGGTTGTAGAGACTGCGCTATCCGGCAGCTTTTGCAGTTAAGCAGGCCGGGCACGGGGCAAACGCGAGGGTGAACAAATAACTTTGAATAGCCGTTATCGGGAAAAAATATATCCAGGCAGGACAAGGAACTGGCGCGGCCCTATAGCGCGTTTGGCAATCAGCGACCCACCGCTTACAAGGAATGAATACAAGCCGGCGCTACCACTTACATGCCCAGCCATCCGCCTTAGCTGTAGCCGCTGCCGAAGGCTGCGATCGAGCCGCAGGCTCGCGGCGAACGCAAGAGCGCCGAAGCCCCTGCGGGCCTTATCGCAGCCTGCGGCAGCGGCTACAGGAGGCCGTTTTTCGCCAGAAGGAATGCGCAGCGGCTACAGGGGCGGTTGTTGTCTGTGGGAGTGCGGTCGGCAATCGATGGTCGCAGGGGCGGTGATTTGGCGGGGTGGGCGGCGATTGCCGTTGCACCGCGGTTCAGGCCACGGCGCTCTGCGGCGCGCTGTTCAACAGCCGTTCCAGGGCGCCGCTGAGCAGGTGTTCCAGCAGGGTTTCGCGCTCGTGCTCGGTCAGTGGCTGCTCGTCCAGCCAGCCGGGCGCGCTGTTGAGCAGGCTGGCGATGGCATGCCCGGTGGCCAGCAGCGCTGCGTCGCCGAGCCGTGGCAGCGGGCCGAGGAGCATCAGCAGGCGGCGTTCATATTGCTCGCGCAGCTGGCGCACCCGTTGCTGCTGGTCCTGGTTCAGGCAGCCGCTGTCGCGCTCCACCAGGCGGAAGTGCCGAGGCAGTTCCCGGTGCAGTTTCAGGTGGGCGCGGATCAGGGTGCGCAGGCGATCGTCTGGCGCCTTGCGCCGCCGTTCGATGCGCCCCAGGGTGCCGAGCAGTTCGTCGTAGAACTCTTCGATCAGGTCCAGCAGCAGGTGCTGTTTGCTCGGGTAATGGTGATACAGCGAGCCCGGGGTCAGCCCCAGGTGGCTCGCCAGCTCGCGCATGCCGACCTGGCCGAACCCCTTGCTGGCGAACAGCTCCAGGGCCTTGTCGCGGCTTTCGGCAAAACGCGAGCAACGCTCAGCCATAGCGGTGGAAGCCGCGTTCGGTCTTGCGCCCCAGGTAACCGGCGGCGACCATTTCCTTGAGCAGCGGCGCGGGCCGGTATTTGCTGTCGTTGAAGCCATCGTAGAGGGCCTCAAGGATCGCCAGCAGGGTGTCCAGGCCGATCAGGTCGGCCAGGGCCAGCGGGCCGATCGGCTGGTTGCAGCCCAGGCGCATGCCGGCGTCGATGTCCTCGGCGCTGGCCAGGCCTTCCTGCAACACCAGGATCGCCTCGTTGATCATCGGCACCAAGATCCGGTTGACCACGAAGCCCGGGCGGTTGCCGGCGGTGATTGCGACCTTGCCCAGGCGGGTGGCCATGTCCAGGGCCAGGGTGTGGGTCGCGTCGCTGGTTTGCAGGCCGCGGATCACTTCGATCAGGCCCATCACCGGCACCGGGTTGAAGAAGTGCAGGCCGATGAAGCGCTCGGGCGCGCTGACGCTGGCGGCGAGCTGGGTGATCGACAGCGACGAGGTGTTGGAAGCGATGACACAGGTGCTGGCAACCTGGGCGGCGATCTGTTGCAGCACCCGCCGTTTCAGCTCGAGGTTTTCCGTGGCCGCTTCGATCACCAGTTGTGCGTCGACCAGGCTGGCGTAGTCGGTGCTGGTGCGGATGCGCCCCAGGGCCGCCTGTTTCTGCGCTTCGTCCAGGCTGCCCTTGGCGATCAGCCGGTCGAGGTTCTTGCTCACCGTGGCCAGGGCCTTTTGCAGGGCGCTGTCGCTGATGTCCAGCAAGGTCACTTCGAACCCGGCCTGGGCACAGACCTGAGCGATACCGTTACCCATGGTGCCGGCGCCGATCACACCGATATTCTGCAGATTCATCTTGGCTTCTCTTTCTTCGTCCGGACGTGTCGCAGCGCAGCGCGAGCGCGTCTTGCAATGCAACCTTCGAGGCGCGAGTCTAGTGCTCGCGCCGACCCCGGCCTATGCCAAAAGCGCTCAGCCGCGCTGGCGTTTTTTGCCATGTCCACAGCCACAGAGAGCAGTCATTCCATGCGGGAAAAGGATTCGGTCGCGGTCTACTTCGTGCAGGTCATGGTCCACGCCTTGCGTGAGCGGCCCGAGCGCCTGGCCGCGGTGCTGGCCGAAGCGGGCATCGATCCGGCCTTGCTCGGCCAGCCCGAGGCGCGGGTGCCGGCCAGCGCGTTCGCGGCCCTGTGGCTGATCCAGATCCGCGAGCTGCGCGACGAGTTTTTCCAGCTCGATTCCCACGGCCTGCCGCCGGGGGCGTTCGCCCTGATCTGCCGCGGGCTGATCCAGGAGCCGACCCTGGAAAAGGCCCTGCGCCAATGCCTGGCCAATTTCGGCCTGTTCCTGCGCGACTTCCGTGGCAGCCTCAGCGTGCGCGGCAAGCGCGCGGTGCTGAGCCTCGACAGCCAGCCTTGCGATGACGCCGCCGGGCGTTTTGGCGAAGAGACCTTCCTGGTGCTGATGATCAGCCTGTTGTGCTGGCTCGGCGGGCGGCGCATTCCCATCGACCGCGCCGACTTTCGTTATCCGCGCCTGTCCCTGAGCGACGATGCCTTGCTCTGGGGGCCGAACCTGACCTTCGGCGCCGAGCGCACCGAAATCGAATTCGCCAGCCGTTTCCTGCGCCTGCCGGTGGTCCAGGACCTGGCCTCGCTCAAGGTCTTTCTGCGCAGCGCGCCGCAGTGGCTGGTGATCCGTTTTCGCAACCAGCACGGCCTGGCGACTCAGGTCTATCAACGCCTGCGTCGCAGTCACTACAGCCAGTGGCCGACCCTGGAAGCCTTTGCCAGCGAGGTGCAGGTCAGCCCCAGCACCCTGCGGCGGCGCCTGGAGCGCGAGGGCGTGTCGTACCAGGAGATCAAGGACGAAGTGCGCCGCGGCATGGCCGTCGAACTGCTGCGCCAGAGCCGCGCGAGCATCGGCGAAATCGCCGAGCGCACCGGCTTCCAGGAGCCCAGCGCCTTCCACCGCGCGTTCAAGAAATGGACCGGCGAAAGCCCCGGACGCTACCGCGCGCGCTATCAGCCGGCGACCTGACGGGCTGGCGCGCCTGCGTCAGTTCAAACCGCCAACCCCAAGACCTGCAACTGCCGTCGCGTCTCTGCCGCCGACCGGTGCTCAATCGCATTCCAGCCCAGGGCCTTGGCGGCGACGATATTCGGCGCGTGGTCGTCGATGAACACTAACTCCTGCGGCGCCACCTCCGGCAGGTGCGCGCGAATGCGCTGCAGGGCGGTGTGGTAGATCTCGGCGTCAGGCTTGATCTGCCGCTCCTGCCCTGACACCACGATGTCGCGAAAACGCTGGAGGAACGGATAGTTGTCCCAGGCGTAGGGGAAGGTCTCCTGGGACCAGTTGGTCAGCCCGAACAGCGGCATCTGCGCCTGGTGCAGTTCTTCCAGCAAGGCCACGCCGTCATCCAGCTGGCCGCGGAGCATTTCCGGCCAGCGCCCGTAATAGGCCTCGATCAGCGGCGCATGCTCCGGGTGTTCGGCCAGCAGGCTGCGGGTCGCTTCGGCCAGTGGCCGCCCGGCGTCCTGCTGGGTATTCCAGGCCTGGGTGCAAATGGTCTCGAGGAACCATTGGCGACGGGCATCGTCGGGGATCAGTTGGCGGTACAGGTGGTGCGGGCTCCAGTCGAACAGCACGCCACCAAAATCGAAAACCACAGCACGAATTGTCATCGGCACGTCCTTTTGAGCGGTTGTGGGTCAGGGCGACATCCTGCGACGGCAGGCGATGCAATGCAATTTGCTGGCGCACCGACAGCCGTACGTTGTGGGCTTTTGTAGGAGCGAAGCTTGCTCGCGATAGCGTCGGCCCTGGCACCGCACTTTTTGGACGGTGTACCTATCCATCGCTGCGCTCACTACCGCTGGCGGGTGGTGGACATCTGTAGGAGCGAAGCTTGCTCGCGATAGCGTCGGCCCTGGCACCGCTTTTTTGAACGGTGTACATATCCATTCCTGCGGTAACGGCCACTTAGGGTTCCGCCCTTACGGCGGGTCACTTTGGAAAGGCCCCAAAGTAACCAAAGGGCCTTGCCCCACCACTCGGTGCCTCGCCTAGGCTCGGCATGCCCTCACTCCGGCATTGATCCGTGGGCCGCCGCCACACGCCATCCATGGCGTGATGGCGGCTAACCCGGCGTCCTGCCGGGTTGCCCACGGCTCAATGCCTGCGTTCGGCCATCGTGGTTAACGGGGCCTTCAGATCAAAAGCCAAAGCAAAAGCCAGACGGCGGCCTACCGGCCGACCTGAGGCTGAACGCAATTCCTGTAGCCGCTGCCGAGCTTGCGAGGCACCCGCCAAACCTGACAACACGGTGCAACAGATAAATCCGCGAATCAGGATTTGCGTCTGCGACGCACCCGATCACTGTCTTCGGCAGCAGCTACAAAGCCCCCCAGCCCCAATAGCGCTCAGGACTCCCGCGCCGTGCGCCATTGAATCACCTCCAGCACCGCGCACCCTTCCCGGGTCAGCAGATGCACCCCTCGGGTCACCCGCGTCAGGTCGCAGTCGGAAATATCTTTCAGGTTAAGCGTGGACAGCGTGTCCATCAGGTCGCGTACCACGGTGAAACGATGGGCAGCACTGCTGGCCAGATCGCTCAGGGAGGCTTGGGTATCGAGGTAGAAAACCGCTTGATCGGCGTCGTGGGTGTCGACGGCGGTAAAGCGCGAGAGTGACTGGGCAATCATAGGTACAGCTCCTGTGCATGGAGCAATCACCTGTGTTACCGACGACGAAGAAAATGACCGCTGTGCGCGTATATGACGACCGGAGAATCACCGCGCACAGCCGTCATAACATCCTGTCGCGGGCACCCGATAGGTGACTGCAAAGGTGTTGTGGGCGCTGATGCTGCGTTGTAATTCGACCGGCCAAGGTCGTTCGCGAATTTTGCTGCGAGGGCGAGCTATAGGAGTGACGCTTGAACGCCGCAACGGTGCATGGGTGGAGATGTTTGAGTGGTTGTGTCATGGGGCCGACGGAAACTGCGGCAGATGTGTAACTGCTCTGAGCTGGCTATCCGTTTGCATGGGACATATCCAACCTGAGCTTGAGGGACTTCTGCGCGAAGTGACCGAAATAAGGCTTTGGGACATGCTCAATGGAATTCTATCGTTGTGTTGACGGCAAGCCCCTTTGGAGGCCAGCTGATTACTTCCGGAGCAGAGTTCATGTCGTGGCTACTACCAGTCAAGGCGCTCTGCTTCGAATGATGTATATGACTATCTAACTAAGAAACTGAATTGACCTTGCCTTTATAGGTTCACATGACATACCGCTTTTGGCCGCCAGCGACCGCTCATGAAGGGCGGATTACGCCAAAAGCGGACGTTCCTCCAGAGTTACTGCGGTCAAAAACAGTCATCGGGTATCCAGAAAGTCCGAGGAGAGTCGCTGAGTTTTCGACTTGGAAGACCAAGATTTAGCTTCGCTCAACAAGATCGACAAGGCGTAAATAACGCGAGTCTGATTTCAGGTCAGGCTGGGTTTCAGCGATCAGAGCTAGCACCTTCGGCAACTCGTATGGAGGGCGTGTGAGAGTCTGGGGTGTAACTCTGTTGATTAAGTCCAGCGTTGTTTCAGGAAACAAAACGGTGATTGGCTTTTCATCGTTTAAATCTCGAGTGAACCGGTAGAACGGATGATCATTTGTCTCCACCGCCACCAAGAATTTCTTTACCGCTTCGTAAACAGCGGGAAAGCTATCGCCGGTGTCATCGAGCATGCCTATCCAAGCTCTCATCGATTTTGAAGTTCTGTATCGGCGTTCTCTCGGCCAGTCTTTGTTGATTAAAGGAATGACGTGCTCGATCCAGCCGTTCTTGTTTTTCTGTCCAACTTGACCCAGCCACCAGATGAACCGGTTTCGAGTGTCATCGGACATAGCTCGAAAGACCGAACGCAGTTCTCCTTGGGAGAGTCCGCTAGGCTCATTTGTGTGAAATATGCGCATGTAGCCTAGCCATTCGGCAGCTCTGATTGAAAGATCTCGATTCCATGAAAATCCTTCGACCCACGGGAATAGGTTGAGTAGGAGCGGTTTGATGATCTCTCGCAACGATCGTCGAGGCACTTGATTACTATAAAGAAATCCGTTCCATGCGGGTTCCGACGCTGGATGTTCGAACGCCAACATTGGAACAAATCGCTCCTCAGCCCAGACTGGATCTATAAACATGAGCCAGTTCAGCATCCTGCTTGCTATTGATACGACATGATCTAAGCCTTCACCGCGTGCAGCTAAGAGGCGTTCGATTCGAGACTTGATGTGGTCTGGAATTAGTGAGCCGGCGACCTCCTGCCTCTCTCTGGGCACTGCGCCTAAAAGGCCCTCAGCACACATGCCGACCGGGCCATTGATTGCATGGCCATACGTGCGCAAGGACTGTTCAATCACTTTTCCGCCTTGGTGGGTTTTACCAAGACCACTCTTCACTGCCTCTGTTCCACCGCTCAAGATGCCCTCGACGATATGGTCGTAGACCGCCCAACCGAGATCAGCATCAAACTCAAGGATTGCCACCAGATGCTGTTGGAGCCATCGGCCCAAGGTATGGTTCAGTTGGGCGATAACTGCATGCGGGAGCCGTGCTACTCGGTTCAGGAATACCCGTCTCAGCCTGGCTGTGGTGTCTGCAGGAAACTCATTGATCATGGACGACCAGAACGCCTCTGGGTAGTCGCCAGCCTTACCTGCAATCGTCAGAGCAGACAATGCCTTTCGCGGATTGACTTTCACCAAACCAGTAAAGGGTCGCTTCTCGGTGAAGCTGCCAAAGTCACGCTTCAGCTCTTCCTTTGCCCTGGAAACCACCTCGTTTACGGGAAGATCCAAGACTGCATCTGGTTTCTCGTCCGTACCGACCCAGCCAGTATGAGAGCCGTGCTTGATGACCGTCGAAGTCGCCCAAGCGTCGCTCCAATCAAGAATACCTCCGATCATCTCGGCAAGCCGTTCACTGTGAGCGGTTGTAAGTTCACAACCCTGTAGTTCGAGATATCGAGCATATCTTGCGGCGAACTCATCCCGCAGGTCATGGAACTCTTCGTCAGACCAGTGAGTACGCTGGTCAGGGCCCGTCAAGATACGGTCAATAAGTTGATTCCGGCTCGCCTGAGAGAACTCTTTCCATCGGTCAACCAGTAGGAAAAGAAGCTCTCGGGCCACATCAATGTCCCAGAATGCCTCCTGATCTAAGAACAAGACTTGCTCGGCAACCGAGTCGGCCTCAAAGATGTCTACTTTGCTGTACGCATAGAGTTTGAGCTTTCGGAAGAAGAACTGCTCGTTTGTGGGCCAAGTCGTTGCATGTGCCTTCGCCAGATCTGGCCATTTGGCAGTCATTTGGTCGAAAAGTTGAACAAACCAAACCATGGCCTCCGCGGCTTTCGTGATGTAATTTTCCCCGTCGACCTCGCGTTCCGGATAGCAGGTTGGTGTACGGAAGTAGATGGTCTCGATATCCCCCAATAGCCCTGAGGCGACAGTAAGCTGCTCCTGCAGGATGCCAAATACCTGTGGTAGTAGGCCGTCGGGGATGTCTAAATTTTCGTTGTGCTTATCAAGGAACATGACTTCGCACTGACCGAGATCGCCGAGATGAATATCCTCCCAGGATGCCAGCGGAGGCCTGCACTTCCCCAAGCCAAACGGTCGCTTGATCTCCAATCGCGGAGTTGTAACCTTTCGGAACTCTCTTAGGACACTAGCCGTCCATCCCTCTGCATTGATCCGTTTCTTCAAGTCAAACCATTCGCCATTCCACTGATGATTACGAGGGTCTCGATGGTGTTCGAGGATGAGGTTCCAGATATGGCGAGCTCGTTCGTTGAGAGCCTTTGAATGCTCCACTTGCCACTCGAGCTGTTGCAGAAGTCGCGGATGCAGACCGTTCTGACGAATGGTCCACCAGGCCAGCACAGGGCTTTCGATGGCCTTGCTGACCCAGGTGATAAGGTGAGCAAGCCTTATTGGCGTTGCCTCAAAACCTTCTGCTTGGAGCCCACCGAGCCGATGAAGCTCGTGTGGATTGTCGTCTTCGTCCCGCCAAACTAATAGATTGTCGTTGCTTACACCCTGCTTGCGATCTTCATCAGAGATATCGCTCAGATCGTCATCAAGTCCGTAAGCGACCAACGGGTCAAAGGTCTCTGCGTCAACGCCATAGTCACGAACTGGTTCAGCTGATCGCACATAAGCATCCATCACACATACCCATTCAGGATGCGGAGTTGGATCAGCTTCCGAGAATAATCTAGCGCCCTGTACCGTGCGAAGGACATGAGCAACTTGGCCGCGCACATGAGGGGCAAGGACTTTCGGATCCTGTTGGGATTGAGCGATTACGGATGCACGCCATCTACGAGGATCATCGGCTCGCTCTGCCCAAGCTTCCATGCTCGTCCACAAGTCCGAGTGATCAGAATAGGCTATCGCTGTAACCCCTCGGTCACGCCATTTGGCTTCGATGTCCTCGGGAAGCCCACGGTCAAAGGCATAGAGTCGAGATCGATCATACTCGCCGTCATGGTTAAGGCCCTGAAGAAGATATTTGACGGGAGGGTCTTCTGCCTGATAGCCGACTAAAACGACGGTATGTCGTTCGAGGAGGTGTCTGATGAAGTTGGTAGCCCATCCTTCTGAGAGGTATGCACGTCCAAAGTCTGCGCTGCTAAGCACGTAGGGATGCTTTTCAGAGGCTGCCTCCACCAGTCGCCCGTGAAGATACGTGATTCCCTCTATCTTCGATCCGAAGTTTAGATCGGGAAACGCAGGCGGCACATGCCAGACCAGATGCCCTCCCACATGCCCGACCTCGAACAATCGGTCGAAGTTCGTCGTGACAATCTGTGGCACGCCGCTCTGACTCGAAGAAATCCGCTTAATTAGATCGTGTTCACGTCCAACATCTTTGATTTGTAGAGGAGCACTTAGCCGCTCCGTGACCAGAGCGTTAACTTCATCCTTACCGTATTCAAGGTGGAGGAGGTTGAAGATTTGGTCGAGTGGGACATTCGCAGCAGATTGATCATCCAGCCATGGCCGAAACGCGGCCATAATTTCTGAATCGGCTGGCGGGTCAAAAAACTCAATGACGTGCCGAGTAAGACCGACGAAAGTAGGCATTCCAGATGGTAACGAAACTCCGGCACCGCACAGAAATACGACGCGGCCAGCATCACAGCGCTCCAGGAGGATATCTGGTATCGAAGGGCCATCGGGATGGAATCTCATACGTTCAATTCATCAATGCTGTTAAAGGTTGTCATACCGGAGCGGCGAATACGCTTCGACGGTAGGACTACAGATACCGAGTCGCACAGTATAGGTGCGCATCGACAGTGACTGTGGTCTCAATCCCCACCCATCAATCAACAATCACCCGCTCATCCGGGTCATCCCCCAAGCACACGCTCAGCTGTTGCCCAGCCTTGTTGAACGCACAATGAGGCAAAGCCCGCTCCTTGATAAAACTCAACGCCGGCAGGATAAACACGCCAGCCAAAATCAGCGCCCCCACGGTCCGCAGAAACAGCACATCCACACTGCTGGCGGCAGGCCGGGGTTTGAGGCGGCCGTGGCGATACCAGTACAGCCCGCTGGCGACAAAGCCGGCGCCGATGGCCATGGCGTAATCCAGTTCCCAGGCTTGCGGGCTGAAGATCAGGTTGCCGTCGGCGTCGTCCGGGTAGTTGATGCGCCACCAGGCGCCGAGCAGCAGCGGCACCAGGCCGGCGACGAGCCAGGCCAGGCGGGCGCCGGGCATGCGGGTGAGCAGGGCGAGGGTCAGGCCGAGGGCGCAGACGATCCATAGGCCGAGGAACAGCTGGAAACCCATGGCGCCGCCGAACAGTGTGCCGCTGACGTCCCGGGGGACGATCAGTTGCAGGTCGGCGAACAGCATCAGGGACAGCGGGGCCGCTACGGCGATCCAGCTCAACAGGTGGTAGAGCCAGGTCCACAGGGTGAACAGGCGACGTACAAGAGGGTTCGGCAAAGAGGGGGCAGGCGCCAACACGTTTCTTCCTTGGGCGGTGTTCGGGGCGCGCAGTATGCAAGGCCGCCGCCGGTTTTGCATCAGCCGCCGTGCAGCAGGGCGGGGCACGGAGGCCCCGCCCGAGGGGTTAGAACTGCTCCGCTTCCAGGCCGAACAGCGAGGAACTGCCGGCGCGGATGCTTTGCTCCAGGCTGAGGATGCGCGGCAGCAGGCGGCTGAAGTAGAAGCGCGCCGTGGCCAGCTTGGCGCCGTAGAAACGCTCGTCCTCGGCGTGCTTGTGCTCGGCCACCTGGGCCATGCGCGCCCACAGGTAGGCGTAGGCCACATAGCCGAACAGATGCAGGTACTCGACGCAGGCGCTGCCCACCGCGTTGGGGTTCTGCACCGCCTGTTCGCGCAGCCAGTCGCTGAGGTCTTCCAGGCGCTGCACCGCGTCCAGCAGCTCGGCGGCGTAGGCGGCGCCGGGCAGGTAGGCGTAGTCGCGGATCTCGCCAGTGAACAGGCGCAGGGCCACGCCGCCGTTGCCCACTACCTTGCGGCCCAGCAGGTCGAGGGCCTGGATGCCGTTGGTGCCTTCATAGATCTGCGCGATGCGCACATCCCGCACCAGTTGTTCCTGGCCCCATTCGCGGATATAGCCGTGGCCGCCGAAGACCTGCTGGCCGAGGATGCAACTGTCCAGCCCGGTGTCGGTGAAGAACGCCTTGGCCACTGGGGTCAGCAGCGCCACCAGGGCCTCGGCGTTGTGCCGCTCATGGGGCTGGTCGGCGAACTTGGCCAGGTCCAACTGCTGGCCGACGTAACTGGCGAAGGCCCGGCCGCCCTCGGTCATGGCTTTCATGGACAGCAGCATGCGCCGCACATCGGGGTGGACGATGATCGGATCGGCGATCTTGTCCTTGGCCACCGGGCCTGCGGGCGAGCGGCTCTGGATGCGCTCGCGGGCGTAGGTGCGGGCGTTCTGGTAGGCGTTCTCGGCGCAGCCGATGCCCTGGATGCCGATGGACAGGCGCTCGTAGTTCATCATGGTGAACATCGCTGCCAGGCCCTTGTTGGCCTCGCCGATCAGCCAGCCGCTGGCGCCGTCGAAGTTCAGCACGCAGGTGGCCGAGGCCTTGATCCCCATCTTGTGCTCGATGGAGCCGCAGCTCACCGCGTTGGCCTGGCCGAGGTTGCCCTGGGCGTCGACCTGGATCTTCGGCACCAGGAACAGCGAGATGCCCTTGGGCCCGGCCGGGGCGTCCGGCAGCTTGGCCAGGACCAGGTGGATGATGTTTTCGGTCAGGTCCTGCTCGCCGCCGGTGATGAAGATCTTGCTGCCGCTGATCCGGTAGCTGCCGTCGGCCTGGGGTTCGGCGCGGGTGCGGATGATCCCCAGGTCGGTGCCGGCATGGGCCTCGGTAAGGCACATGGAGCCGGCCCAGCGGCCTTCGTACATGGGCGGCAGGTACAGCGTCTTGAGCGCCTCGCTGGCGTGGGCGTCGATGGCCAGGCAGGCGCCGGAACTCAGGGCCGAATACAGGGCAAAGCTGGAATTGGCGGCGTAAAGCATCTCTTCGAACTGCACCGCAAGCATCTTCGGCATGCCCATGCCGCCGTAGGCCGGGTTGCCGCCGAGGCCGACCCAGCCGCCCTGAATATAGGTGCCGTAGGCCTCCTTGAAACCGGCCGGGGTCCGCACCTGGCCGTTGTCCCAGGTGGCGCCTTCCTCGTCGCCGCTGCGGTTGAGCGGGGCGATCAGCTGGCCGGTGACCTTGGCCGCTTCTTCGAGAATCGCATCGGCGGTATCGGCATCCACCGTCTCCGCCAGGGCCGGCAGCCGGGCCCAGAGCCTGGGCGCGTTGAACACTTCATGCAGGACAAAGCGCATGTCGCGCAGGGGGGCGTTGAATTCAGGCATCGCAACAAACCTCGGGCAAGAGTGGCGGTTGAACGGCCGGGGCCGGGTGATTCAAAAAGGCTAGGCCCCGCCATGCCGACGCCCTGCAGGGCAACGACATGCGCGGGGTTTCTGTCTATTCAAGCTAGAGGTTTTTCGCCATGTCGCGCAGGACGAATTTCTGGATCTTGCCGGTGGAGGTCTTGGGCAACTGGCTGAACACCACGGTGCGCGGCACCTTGAAGCCCGCCAGGTGTTCCCGACAGAAGGCGATGATCTGGGCCTCGCTGACCTGCTGGTGGTCGGCCTTGAGGGTGATGAAGGCGCAGGGCGTCTCGCCCCATTTCTCGTCGGGGCGGGCCACCACCGCGGCTTCCAGCACTGCCGGGTGACGATAGAGCACGCCTTCCAGCTCGATGGTGGAAATATTCTCGCCGCCGGAAATGATGATGTCCTTGAGCCGGTCGCGGATCTCCACGTAACCGTCCGGGTGGGTCACCCCCAGGTCGCCGGTGTGGAACCAGCCGCCCTCGAAGGCCTCGGCGGTGGCGCTGGGGTTCTTCAGGTAGCCCTTCATCACCGTGTTGCCGCGCATGAAGATCTCGCCGATGGTCTGGCCGTCGCGGGGCGTGGGTTCGAGGGTTTTCGGGTCGGCCACCATCACCCCTTCCAGGGTCGGGTAACGCACCCCCTGGCGCGACTTGATCTGCGCCCGCTGTTCCAGGGGCAACTCGTCCCAGGCCGCGTGCCAGGCGCACAGGGTCACCGGCCCGTAGACCTCGGTCAGGCCGTAGACGTGGGTCACCTTGATGCCCATTTCTTCCACCGCGCCAATCACCTTGGCTGGTGGCGCGGCCCCGGCGACCATGGCGTCGACCGGGTGATCGATGGCGGCCTTGGCCGAGTCCGGCATGTTCACCAGGGCATTGAGCACGATGGGCGCGCCGCACAGGTGCGTGACCTGGTGCTCGCGGATCAGGTTGAGGATCTTCTGCGGGTCGACCCGGCGCAGGAACACATGGACCCCGGCCAGGGCGGTGACGGTCCAGGGGTAGCACCAGCCGTTGCAGTGGAACATCGGCAGGGTCCACAGGTACACCGGGTGGTTGCCCATGGCCCAGGTCATCTGGTTGCCCAGGGCATTGAGGTAGGCGCCGCGGTGGTGATAGACCACGCCCTTGGGGTTGCCGGTGGTGCCCGAGGTGTAGTTCAGGGCGATGGCCTGCCATTCGTCATCCGGCCACTGCCAGGCGAATTCCGGGTCGCCCTCGGCGAGGAAGGCCTCGTAGTCCAGCTCACTGACCGGCTGGCCCTCGCCGTACTCGGGGTCGTCGAGGTCGATCACCAAAGGCGGCTGGTCGAGCATGGCGACGGCGGCGTGGATCACCTCATGGAACTCGCGGTCGGCGATCAATACCTTGGCCTCGCCGTGAGCCAGCATGAAGGCGATGGCCTCGGCGTCCAGGCGCACGTTGAGGGCATTGAGCACGGCGCCGATCATCGGCACGCCAAAGTGGGCTTCGAGCATGGCCGGGATGTTCGGCAGCATCACCGCCACCGTGTCGTTCTTGCCGATCCCGCGCCCGGCCAGGGCCGAGGCCAGGCGCCGGCAGCGGCTGTAGGTCTGGGCCCAGGTGCGGCGGATCGAACCGTGGATCACCGCTGGGTAATCGGGGTAAACGGCGGCGGTGCGCTCGATGAAGCTCAAGGGGGACAGGGCGATATGGTTGACGGCCGTCGGCGCGAGGCCTTGCTCGTAGATGGACATGGTTCGGGTACCCGGTGGCTGATTGTTAGCTCTATTGGCCGAGGCCATTTTTGCGGCACTCGATGACTTATCCGGAGGCTTTTATATACTGCTTGGCAATGGATATGGAAGTACTACCTGAGTTGTATAGTGTTTATACTATATTAATAATTCGCTGATCCAGCCCGCAGGTTTATCGACGATGCCCACCTCCAACCACTTGAACCGTTGGCTGCGCCTGCAGCGCGAAGGCCGGCTGCCGGACTCGCCCTGGCTGGGCCATGACCCGCAACCCAGCCTGCTGCTGGACGCCGAGGCGCGGCCCGTGGACCTGAACCCGGCGCTCTTGCAATGGCTGGATACTGAGGCGTCGAGCGAGGTCGCGGCGCTGCTGCCGGTCAATCACCCGGCCCTGGTCCGGGCCTGCCTGGAGCAACAGCGGGCCATCGAAGAGGTCGAGGCCCAGTGGGGCGAGCGGGTGCTGCTCTGGAGCTTTATCCCCGACCCGCACAGGCAACGGGTCCTGGCCCGGTGCCGCGAAGCCACGGCGCAGATCCTCGCCGAGCGCGAGTCGGCCACGGCCCGGCGCCTGTACCGGCTGATCACCGAGAACACCACCGACCTGATTTCCCGGCATACCCCGGACGGCACCTTTCTCGACGCCTCGCCGGCGTCCTGGACCCTGCTCGGCTACTGGCCCGAAGCACTGCGCGGGCGCCTGGCCCGCAGCCTGTTCCACAGCCAGGACCTGGCCGGGCTGACGCAGCGCACCCGGGACGCCCTGGAGCAGGACGGCTACCACACCATGACCTACCGCATCCGCCATCGCGACGGCCATTACCTGTGGTTCGAGACCGCCTGCCGGGCGATCCGCGAAACCTACACCGGGGCGGTGGTGGAAGTGGTGGCGGTGTCCCGGGACATCACCTCCCGGGTCCAGGCCGAAGAGAACAAGCGGCGCCTGGCGGAAGTGGTGGAGGCCAACCCCGACCCGGTGCTGTTCATCCAGCCCGGCGGCGCGGTGACCTACCTCAACCCGGCGGCCCGGCGCACCCTGGGCCTGGAGGCCGGGCAGCCGATGCCGGACCTGGCAAGCATCCTCACCCAGGAAGTGCTGGACAGCCTGCAACGCGAAGGCTGGCACCGCGCCGAACACAGCGGCCGCTGGAGCATCGAGGCGCGCCTGCAACCGCCGGCCGGCGGCGCTTCGGTGCCGGTGTCGCTGATGTTGCTGGCCCATCGCGCGGCCAGTGGCGAGCGCTTCTATTCCCTGGTGGCCCACGACCAGAGCGAACGGGAATTGCGCGAGGCCCAGCAGCGTCATCACCAGGACGAACTGGCCCACACCGCGCGCCTGGTGACCCTGGGCGAACTGGCCTCGGGCATTGCCCATGAGATCAATCAGCCCCTGGCGGCGGTGGTCAATTACGCCAACGCCAGCCAACGTTATCTGCAAGCCCTCGACACTCAGCCCGAGGCCGCCCGCAAGGTCGCCCAGGGCCTGGAGCGGATCGCCGAACAGGCCACCCACGCCGCCGAAGTGATCAAGCGTCTGCGGGCCTTCCTGCGCAAGGGCGGGCGCCGGGTCCAGGCCCTGGACCTGGCCGAGGTGGCCCGGGAAACGGTGCGTCTGTGCGCCTGGGAGGCGCAGGCCTGCCAGGTGACGATCGAGCTGCGCCTGGCGGATAATCTGCCGCCGGTGTACGCCGACCGGATCTTGCTCGAACAGGTGCTGTTGAACCTGTTGCGCAACGCCATCGAGGCCAATCGCGAGGTGCATCCGCAGCAGGGCTCGCAGATCGTCCTCGGTGCCCGGGCCAGTAGCGAAGGCGGGGTCGAGGTCAGCGTCAGCGACCAGGGCCCGGGCGTCTCCACCGAGCAGCTGGCGCAGCTGTTCACCCCGTTCTACACCAGCAAGGCCAACGGCCTGGGGCTCGGGCTGTCCATGAGCCGCAGCATCGTCGAAGGCTTCGGCGGCGACTTGCAGGCCCAGCCCCAGAGCCGCGGCTTGAAGATGTGCTGCCACTTGCCGGCGACGGCCCCGGCGCAAGCCGATTCACCCACCCAACCGATAACAGGAGCAAGGCAATGACGAGTGCGGCGCAGCAGCTGGTGTATGTGGTCGACGACGACCCGGGCATGCTCGACTCCACCGTCTGGCTGCTGGAGTCGGTGGGCCTCAAGGCTGTGCCCTTCACCAGCGGCCGGGAGTTCCTCGAACACTGCGACCCCAGCCTCGACGCCTGCGTGCTGCTGGATGTGCGCATGCCCGGCATGGGCGGGCTGAATGTCCAGGAAGAGCTACGCCAGCGGGATATCCACCTGCCGCTGATCTTTGTCAGCGGCCACGCCGATGTGCCCATCGTGGTGCGGGCGTTCAAGGCCGGCGCCGTGGACTTTATCGAGAAGCCCTACAACGAACAGCTGCTGCTGGACAGTGTGCAGCAGGCCCTGAGCCGCGCCGACGACCGCCACAGCCGCAACGCCGGGCAGGCCCGGGTCGAAGCGCGCCTGGAGAGCCTCACGCCGCGGGAGAAGGACGTGCTGCTGCCGTTGGTGCAGGGTTACAGCAATCGCGAGATCGCCGAGCAACTGGGGGTCAGCGTCAAGACCATCGACCTGTACCGGTCACGGGTGATGAAACGCATGCAGGCCGAGCACCTGCCGGAACTGGTGGGCATGGCCATCGCCGTCGGGCTGGTGGACCCGCTGCAACTGCGCTGAGGCTTAGGCCACCGCACTTTTTGCGTTTTTGTGGTTCTATTCAGGGCCAGGCCGCGCCGATTCCCTGCGCGGCCAGAGTCCAGAATGGTGCCGATGGTTTATCCGCTTTCTCTTTACCTGCGTGTGTTGTTCCCGCCTGTGTTGCGCCAGCCGCTGTGGCTGGTGGGTGCCTTGATGCTCTGCGCCACGGGTTGCAGCCAGCAGCAGGGGCGCGACATGGTCCACCAGTTCAGCAATGGCAAGCCCCAGGAGTTCTTCCAGACCAGCGTCGACCGTATGGCCACCCTGAGCATGCGCGACAACCTGCAAAGCCTTTACCTGCTGATGAACAAGCTCTATCTGCGCAACCCCAACCAGTGGCGCGAGTGGGGGTATACCGATGCCACCAGCGCCGCGCGGGATATCCGCCAGGCCATCGAACAGCAGAAGGCCTTGCCGGCCCTGGGCAACCGTCGTGACCTGGCTGCGTTGAGTTATGCCCTGAGCCCGGAGTTTCGTGGCGACCGGGTCGGCGCTTTCATCTATGCCATTGGCAGCATGCTGGTGACCGCCCATGGCGGGCGTACCGAGTTTTTCATGACCGACACTATCGATCCGCAGTTTGTCAGCAATGCGGCGCGCAATATTGAAAAAGCCACTTGGATGCTCAGCCAGCGGCAGGGGGCCAATGGGGAGCTGTTGCTGTTTTCCAACGAGATTTCGGAGGAGGGCAGCAATCTGAGTTTTGCGGTGGAGTTTGGGAAGATTGTGGCGCGCCTCGACCTGCTGACCCAGATGCTTGACGAGCGCTACCGGCGTATTGGTCTGAATTACGCGCAGAGCTTGTTGCTGATGAATTTTTTGCCGGTGCAGTAGGAGCCTGCAAGCCCGCGCTCACCAGTCACTCGATGCAGATACGGAGCGGACCTTTACTGGTGCTTGGGCCTAGGGGTGTAAGTTCAACACATCCCGGCCTGATCGTCTGAAACAGTGGAGAAAAAGTTCGGTGTTGAGTGCTCGTTGAGTTTCATGCCGCCAGTCTGTGCGGTCTGGCGGAATGAGTGAGTATCAGTGGGGCTTAAGATTTTGTGATAACCCCTAATTACGTTGTTTTTTCTTGGCCCGCAATCTTGTCATTACAGTGTCTCCGTATGGAGTTAGCTTCCAGTAGGTCCCACTGTCCTTGACGCTTCTGGCTCTATCGCTTTGTGCAATCAGTCCCAGTGCGCGAAGCTGAATTATTATCGTGTGATAGTCGTCAGTATTAATGTTGAACTGAGCTAATCTTAAATCTTCAAATCGTTTGTCCCCTTTAAAGTGGTCTTGGCTGAATACTTCTATCATTGAGTTCAGGGGCGGGACTAGTGTGTAATCACCCGCTTCATTAATCATTAGTGGGGAAAGGGTGAAAAAAATATCATCCCACGTAAATAGTACTGAGCTTTTGTATTCGTTATTTATTAAGTTGTAAGTATTGATGCCTCTGAACGTGTAGTTTATTTCAAATTCGTCACTTCCCTTTTCTAGCTCGGCAGCCCCTTCAGGTTCTTGAGTTTTTGCTAATTTAATTTCTTGCTCAAGCTCCTCAATGCGGTGGTGTAACTTTAATATTTCTTTGGCAGCGCTTTCGTTGGGAACCAGATTCGCTCTGACCCAACCTATAGCTGGTTTGCTTTTAATAAGCTGGACTAAGCTTCTACTAACTTGGCTGCCGAGGTCGGATGGGCTTTCCCAAAAACGGCACATTTTTTGTTGTGCTAATATTCGAAAGTTATTTAATTTCGCCTTGCCCTCGGGCGTTTCTTCACAAACATTTGCGGGTAGCTGGCCGGGGTCTTTGTATACAAAGCCGATTACTGGTTTTCCGATTTCTGTTGCATAACGGTATTCCATTTCCGTATAGCTATAGCCCTCAGGGCCGATAGAACCATACCTGCCTGCGAGAATAACAATGTAGTAGTCACTATCGTCTATCACTTTTTTAATTAGACTCCATTGGTCTTCATCTGCCGCAGGGAAAAGCTCCATGCCTGATGGAATGCAGTCCAACTCCAGTAAAGCTTGCATTACCTCCTTTCTCGCTTCTTGTAAATCTATGAACGTCGAGCTGACAAATACCTGATAACGCTTTTCCATTTTCCAAAAAACTCCTTCGACTTTACCGACTGGTTTGTAGACCTTGATGCGCTGAACCCTATTCGAGCCAATCTAACGCACGTCTAACCCCCTTTCGTAGCGTTATTTTTGCAATGGTCATGCCTTCACGCTACTGCGTGCTCATGAGCGCTCAACCAGCCATCGCTTCCTTTAGATAGTCATACCCCTCCAATCAATGCCTGTATTTGGCCATCGTGGCTAATAGGGCCAGGAGATCAAGAACCGAAGCGAGGCGGCCGGTCTGGACTCTGGGGCTGTGCGCAGGGAGCTCGGAGGTCTTTACCACCCCAGTTTCTCCATCGCAGCATCCGCCAGGAAAGACGACCGGCTCTTGATGTTGTGCTCCCGCACAAAGCGGTCGATGCGTTGAATCACGTAACCCGGCAGGGTCACATTGACCTTTTCGGTTTTGCCCAGGTAAGGCGTGATATCGATATCCAGCATGCCCCAGCCCATCCCTTCGAAGTCGGGGTTGGCGCGGTGTGTGCCGGTGGGCGAGGGCAGGGGAATGGCTTGCCCCTCACGGGCCAGTTCTTCGAGCATGACGTGGGCGATTTCGATGGCGGCGCTGTACGCGGCCTCGAAGGTGTCGCCGGCGGTGACCGCGCCAGGAATGTCGGGAATCTGGATGCCGGTAGCCGTGTGCTCGTCACCCCACTCGATGCAGATGGGATAGTGCACGGGGATCTCCTCATAAGGTGCGAAGGCAGAGTCGGCGGCTTGGGGTTGACGCTCCCTGTAGCCGCTGCCGAAGAATGAGGCTGCGATCGGGTTGGGCGGCATTCCGACGAAGCGCCCGCCAAACCGGGCGACGCGGTGCAACAGATAAATCCGGGAGGCAGAATGTGCGTCTGCTACGCAACCGATCGCAGCCTTCGGCAGCGGCTACAAACAGCCTCCCTGGCTCAATAGCGCTCAGGGCTCCTGCGCCGTGCGCCACTGAATCACCTCCAACACCGCACACCCTTCCCGGGTCAGCAAATGCACCCCTCGGGTCACCCGCGCCAAGTCGCAGTCGGAAATACCTTTCAGGTTAAGCGTGGACAGCGTGTCCATCAGATCGCGCACCACGGTGAAACGATGGGCTGCGCTGCTGGCCAGATCGCTCAAGGAGGCCTGGGTATCGAGGTAGAACACGGCAGAGTCGGTGTCATGGGTATCGACGGCGGTGAAGCGCGAGAGTGGCTGGTCAATCATAGGGGCAGCTCCTGTGCAGGGAGCAATCACCTGTGTTGCCGACGACGAGGAGAATGACTGTTGTACGCGTACGTGACGACCGGAGATCCACCGCACATAGTCGTCATACCATCCTGTCGCAGGCACCAGATAGGCGACTGCAAAAGTGTTGTGGACGCTGAAGCATTCCTATGCTCGACCGGCCAAGGTCGTTCGCGGATTTTGCCGCGAGCGCGAACTATAGGGACCGCGCTTGAGCGGCGCAACCGCGTATTGGAGGGGATGTTTGAGGGGGTGTGTCGGGGGTGTTGGTGGCGACGGTGGCGGGCGTAATTATATGGACTTGACGCCCCCCTGTTGGTGTCGACTTTTTTTATTTCTGTTGTCGATCATGCATGTCAGTTCATTACCGACCTCAAAGCCTGCAAGCAATTTCCTTCCACATGTAGTCGTAGTTGTACTTCAGCCATAGAGCCAGCACCTTATCAAACTGCCTGCGTAACCAATTACGCTTCCGCGCCGCCAGCCTTTCCTCGATCTTGGCTCTGAGCCAGTCGGGGTCAAAGCCTGTCCAGACAGAGGGCAAGACTGCTGCAAGGTTGGAGAAGCACACGGGCGCCACTTCTGAATAAAAGATTTCGTAGAGTACGTCAGGATCGACACCTTTGACCTGTCGCGCGATGTAGTCGTAATCGGTCGGAAAATAGTTGAATGGCTCAGACAGTGCAGTTCTGACTTCTGTCAGTTGTGGCTCGGTCAGAAAATGTCCCAATGCAAAAACTCCTCCAGTTCCTCATCAAGCGAGTCCTCGACCACGCCGCCTGCGACTTCATACATTAGAAGTGCTCTGAAAGATTTCCGTGATTTGGCGAAACCCACGGACATCTATCACCGAGCCCAGAGAACTCAACCCCCCACCATCGGGCATCACAGAATGCCCAACATCCACAACACTCCCAAATAAACCACCCCTATCCCCACCGGCAGCACACAAAGCAGTCGAACCTGCGAAAAAAACGAAGGCACAGCTTCCACCGGAGTCGAGTCTTCCAGTTGCTGCAACGTCATGACCGCGACACCTTCCTCCGATGGGGCATTGAGCCGGGCCTGGATCAGCGGTTCGACTTCCTCGACTTTGCGCATCAGGGTTCGGCCCCAGGTGAACAGGGCTGCGCTGATGAAGATCAGCAGGTAGATCACCAGGAATTTCCAGTGGGGCGGGTTGCTCAGGCGGATGAAGTCGGGGGTTGGGCTGTTGTCCCAGAACCAGTCCAGGGGGCGGGTGTTTTCGTAGACGGTGAACATGAAGTTCTTGATCGGGCGGTTGATGGTCGCCGCGGCGGTGGTGTAGCTGTCCAGGCGCCAGTGGAGCATTTTCAGGGTGGAAAACACGGTGGAGATCAAGGCGCCGGTAAACAGCAATGCGCCTGCGGCGATGGCCAGCCGGTATTTCAGTTGGGCCTGGGTGTAATTCATCTGTGCGTCCTGCGATGAAGAAAAGGGCCGCAATACTAATAGTTCGTCGCCCCTGGCCGATAGGGGCGGCGCTGGCTTATGGGTTGCCTTTGGGCCTCGAGGGTTTCAGCCGGCAGGGCTGCGACGAACGCTATCGGCGGCTCGGCCTTGCTGTACAACCTGCCGAAATGGGACATGGCCCTGCGCCTGCGTAACGTCTTCGACAAGGACTATTACGCCTCGGCGCATGGCTCGGTGGACCTGATCACGCCGGGCGCGCCACGCACCCTGGAACTGAGCGCCAACTACCGGTTTTGAAGGCCTACCCTGAGACCAAAGCCCGGCAGTGCGACACTGCCGGGCTTTTTTGTCTGCGCTCGCCTTGCCTGATGGGTCTCCTATACTCATTCGCGCCGACAGGTTCAGCCGTACCCGAACGCCGCCGCAACAGCCGTCAGTTCCCTGACAACTACCCCTCCCAGTCACTGCAAGGAGACCAAACATGGCAATCCGCATTGGCGACGAAGCACCCGATTTCACTGCCGACACGACCGAAGGTCCGCTGCATTTCCACGAGTGGATCGGCGATAAGTGGGCGATCCTGTTCTCCCACCCCAAGGACTTCACCCCGGTGTGCACCACCGAGCTCGGTTATATGGCCAGGCTCAAGCCGGAGTTCGACAAACGCAACACTAGGATTGTCGGGCTCAGCATCGACCCGGTCAGCGACCATAAAGCCTGGGTCGGCGACATCCAGGAGACCCAGGGGCATGCGGTCAACTACCCGATGATCGGTGACGAAAACCTGGTGGTGGCCAAGCTCTACGACATGATCCACCCCAATGCCAGTGGCGGCGCGCGCACCGCCGTGGACAACGCCACCGTGCGTTCGGTGTTCATCATCGGCCCGGACAAGAAGGTCAAGGCCATGCTGGTGTACCCGATGAGCGCCGGGCGCAATTTCGATGAAGTGCTGCGCCTGCTCGATGCCCTGCAACTGAATGCCAAGCACACCGTCGCCACCCCGGTGAACTGGCGCCCGGGCGAGGATGTGATCATTCCTACCTCGGTATCCGACGAGGACGCCCGGAAGAAATACCCGCAAGGCTTCAAGACGTTGAAGCCCTATCTGCGCACCGTGGAGCAACCCAAGTAACGACCACCGACTAAGGCTTGCTCGCGGAGCAGGCCTGCGGGAACGACGCTGCGCCGGACAGGGTTCACCCAGCAGGCCGCCGCGGCGTCGCAGTCACTTCCATGGGGCGCTTTTAGCCAGGATGGGCAGCCACTGCCCATCCGCGGTTCGAACGGTCCGTTTTAATACCGCTGAGCGCAGGTCGACCCCTGGGCGGAGTTGCGCGCGCAAACCCTCGTGCTCTGACAAGCGCTATCCTTGAGCCTTCCTTCCGTTGCCAGAGCCCACCCATGCTCGATGTACACGCCGTCCGCAAAAGCTACGCCACGCCCCAGGGCCCGTTGCCGGTGTTGCAGGGGGTCGACCTGCATCTGGAGCAGGGCGGCAGCCTGGCGCTGATGGGCGAGTCGGGCAGTGGCAAGAGCACCTTGCTGCATCTGATCGCCGGCCTGGACAAGGTCGATGGCGGCAGCATCCGCATCGGCGGGCAGCAGTTGGAGCGGATGAACGAACACCAGTTGGCCAACTGGCGGCGCACCGAAGTCGGGCTGGTGTTCCAGCAGTTCAACCTGATCGGCAGCCTGCGGGTGGAGGACAACCTGGGGTTCCAGGCGCGGCTGGCCGGGCGTTTCGATGGGCGTTGGCAGGCGCAGTTGGTGGAGCGCCTGGGCCTGGGCGATCTGCTGCGGCGTTACCCGGAACAACTGTCCGGCGGCCAGCAACAGCGGGTGGCCCTGGGCCGGGCCCTGGCCGGCAAACCGCGGCTGTTGCTGGCCGACGAACCCACCGGCAGCCTCGACGAAGCCACCAGCGACGACGTGCTGCAGCTGTTGCTGGAGCTATTGGCCGAGACCCCCACCAGCCTGTTGATGGTCACCCACAGCCAGCGCGTCGCCAGTCGCCTGGGGCGGATCGCGCTGCTGCATGGCGGGCGTCTGGCCGGCGCGGGCGAGTGCTGAGGTGCGGGTGTTCTGGCACAGCCTGCGGGCGCTGCTCAGCCATTGGCGGCGGCACCCGGTGCAGTTCTTCAGTGTGCTGACCGGGCTGTGGCTGGCCACTAGCCTGTTGACCGGGGTGCAGGCGCTCAACAGCCAGGCGCGGGACAGTTACGCCAAGGCCAGCCAGTTGATCGGCGGCGCGCCCCAGGCCAGCCTGGCCACGGCCAATGGTGCGCCGTTTTCCCAGGACCTGTTCGTCGGTCTGCGCCGGGCCGGCTGGCCGGTGTCGCCGGTGGTGCAAGGCCGGCTGACGCTCAAGGGCCATGCACAGCAGCGCCTGCAATTGCTCGGGATCGAGCCGCTGTCGTTGCCGGCCGGTGCGGCGGTCGCCGGCCAGGTGCTGGACTCCGCGCGCATGGTCGAATTCGTCAGCCCACCGGGCAGCACCTGGATCGCCCCGCAAACCCTGCAAGCCCTCGGCTATCGCGAAGGCGATCGGCCGGTGACCGCGAGCGGCCAGCCACTGCCGCCGCTGCACAGCCAGGCGGACATGGCGCCGGGGTTGCTGCTGGTGGATATCGGTTTTGCCCAGCCGCTGCTGGGCTTGCCGCAGCAGATCTCGCGCCTGCTGTTGCCGGCGGATTTCGCCGCCAGCGCGCCGGCCTTGCCCGATGCGTTCAAGGGCCTGCTGGTGCTCAAGCGCGGCAGTGAGGAAAACGATCTGGCGCGCCTGACCGAAAGCTTTCACCTGAACCTGGATGCCCTGGGTTTCCTGTCGTTCCTGGTGGGCCTGTTTATCGTCCACGCGGCCATTGGCCTGGCCCTGGAGCAGCGGCGCGGCCTGCTGCGCACCCTGCGCGCCTGCGGGGTCAGCGCGCGGATGCTGATCGCCTGCCTGTGTGTCGAACTCGGAGGCCTGGCCTTGCTCGGTGGGCTGGCCGGGGTGCTTAGCGGGTACCTGCTGGCCAGCGTGCTGCTGCCGGATGTCGCCGCCAGCCTGCGCGGCCTGTATGGCGCCGAGGTGGCAGGGCAGTTGAGCCTGAGCCCCGGGTGGTGGTTGGGCGGGATAGGCCTGAGCCTGCTCGGCGCCTTGCTGGCGGGGGCCAGCAGTTTGCTGCGGGCGGCGCGCCTGCCGCTGCTGGCGCTGGCCGATCCCCAGGCCTGGCACCAGGCGCACGCCCGCTGGCTGCGGCGTCAGGCCTGGGTCGCCACGGCCCTGATCGTACTGGCGGGCGCGGCCTGGACCTGGGGCGACAGCCTGGGCAGCGGTTTCGTGCTGATGGCCGGCTTGCTGATGGGCGCGGCCCTGGGCCTGCCGGTGTTGCTCAATGGGTTGCTCAGCGCGCTGCTCGGGCGCAGCCGTTCGGTGCTCGGGCAGTGGTTCCTCGCCGATTGCCGGCAGCAGTTGCCGGCCCTGAGCCTGGCGTTGATGGCGCTGCTGCTGGCCCTGGCCGCCAATATCGGCGCCGGCAGCATGACCGCTGGTTTTCGCCAGACCTTCGCCGACTGGCTCGAGCAACGCCTGAGCGCCGAGCTGTACATCAACCCGCAGACCCCGGCGCAGGCGCGGGAGCTGCAACGCTGGCTGCCCGAGCAACCTGCCGTTGCCGCGGTGCTGCCGGTCTGGCAGGTGCCGCTGCAACTGCAAGGCTGGCCGGCGGACTTGTACGGGGTGATCGAGCATGCCAGCTACCGCCAGCACTGGCCCTTGCTCGAAGCCCTGGGCGAGCAGCCCTGGACCCAGCTGGCCAGCGCCGACACCTTGATGCTCAGCGAGCAGACGGCGCGCCGGCTCAAGGTGCGGCTGGGCGATCGGCTGGATATCCCTGTGCCCGCGGGGCAGTGGGCGCCGCAAGTGGTGGCGATCTATGCCGACTACGGCAACCCCAGGGGCCATCTGCTGGTGAATGCCGAGCACCTGCTGGCGCACTGGCCGCAGCTGACGCCCAACCGCTTTAATCTGCGCATCGAGCCAGCCGCCGTAGCGCCGCTGGTCAGTGCCTTGCGGCAGCGCTTCGGTCTCGACGACAGCCGCATGGTCGAGCAGGCGCAGCTCAAGGGCTGGTCAAGCCAGGTATTCGAACGCACCTTCACCGCCACCGCCGCGCTCAACAGCCTGACCCTGGGGGTGGCCGGCGTGGCGCTGTTTATCAGCCTGCTGACCCAGAGCCAGAGCCGCCTGGGCCAGCTCGCGCCGCTGTGGGCGCTGGGGGTGAGCCGGCGCCAGCTGATGCTGCTCAACCTCGGGCAGACCTGGTTGCTGGCGCTGCTGACCTTGCTCCTGGCGCTGCCCCTGGGCATCGCCCTGGCCTGGTGCCTGGACACGGTGATCAATGTCCAGGCCTTCGGCTGGCGCCTGCCGTTGCGGGTGTTTCCGTTGCAACTGGTGCAGTTGCTGGCCCTGGCGGTATTGGCCACCTTGCTTGCCTCGGCCTGGCCGTTGCTGCGCTTGTATCGCAGCCAGCCGGCGGATCTGCTCAGGACCTTTGCCCATGAAGATTGAACAGCTGCCTGGCCTGTTGCTGGTGCTGGCCCTGTGCGGTTGCGATAAAGGCGACGAGCCGGCGCAAGGTTTCGCCGGCCTGGGCGAGGACGCCGCGGCGTTCACCCAGGTGGTGCCGGGGCGGGTGTTCAGTTTCCCTGCCGACCATGGCGTGCATGACGGTTTTCGCATCGAGTGGTGGTACCTCACCGCCGACCTCAGGGCCAGCGACGGCCAGCGCTTCGGCGTGCAGTGGACGCTGTTTCGCAGCGCCTTGCGCGCCGAACCCGACCAGCCCGGCTGGCAGGCGCCCAACGTCTGGCTGGGCCACGCCGCGGCGACCTCGGCCAACACCCATCACGCCGCCGAACGTTATGCCCGCGGCGGGGTGGGGCAGGCCGGGGTGACCGCGCAGCCGTTCAAGGCCTGGATCGACGACTGGAGTTTCAGCAGCCAGTCCGCCGACGCCGACCCGCTGGCGCACATGCAACTGCAAGCCAGCGGCGCGGGTTTCGCCTACCGCTTACAGCTGCGCAGCGACCGGCCCCTGGTACTCCAGGGCGAGGCGGGCTACAGCCGCAAGTCCGAGCAGGGCCAGGCGTCCTATTACTACAGCCAGCCGTTTTTCCAGGCCGAGGGCAGCCTGCAGATCGACGGCCAGACCTATCAGGTCAGCGGTCCGGCCTGGCTCGACCGCGAATGGAGCAGCCAGCCCCTGGCGGCCGGGCAGAGCGGGTGGGACTGGTTCTCCCTGCACCTGGACAGCGGCGAACGGCTGATGCTGTTCCGCGTGCGGGAAAACCACAAACCGCCCTACATCACTGGCACCTGGATCGAGCCCGACGGCCGCATCCAGACCCTGCACAAGGACGATATCCAGCTCACCCCGCTGGAGGACTCCAAGGTGGCGGGGCGCACACTGCCCACCCGCTGGCGTCTGCGCATTCTCGGCCGCGGCCTGGATATCAATGCCGAGGCGCTTAACCCCAAGGCCTGGATGAACCTGCGCATTCCTTATTGGGAAGGGCCGGTGCAATTGAGCGGTAGCCATGCGGGCAGCGGTTATCTGGAGATGACCGGTTATTAACGAGGTATTCGTGAGTGCCGGTCATTAGTTATTTGCTCAATATTCATTTATCTGTCGCGTCAAACTGTGAGTGGTTTTCTGTTGAACTAATAAAGTGTCGATTCATGATTTCGACTCAATATTCTTTTCCCCAGCACAGCATTTATCTTTTTTCGCAAAGACGGAGAATTCGCTCAACTTAAATATCACTGAGGTTCTCCGTCATGTTCAGCCTGAAAAAATCAGCAGCCCTGTTCCTTGCCTTGCTGGCCTTGTCTTCCGTGGTCAGCGTGCAGGCCGAGGAGTCCGGTGCCTTTGTCGAAAGAAACCGCGCACTGAGCGCGGGCTCGGCACAAAACTGAAGTTTAAAGTTCAAGTGGCCGCTGCTGGAAAGTAGGCGGCCGACTCTTTTGTGTGGCTGAAAACTGGGTTGCAAAGTTGTTCGCCAACCCCGGAGAAAGTTATGAAACCAGGATTATCCGCGATAAAGTCCAGACCCTTGAAGTTTGCCGCGTTGTCGGCCATCGGCCTGGCGCTGCTGTCGGTGTTGTCCGGCTGCGGTCCGGATCAGGTACTGGCCCCGCCCGTGCCGCCGACGGTTTCGGTGAGCCAGCCGGTGAACCGGCAGATCATCGATTGGGACAGTTTCACCGGACGTTTCGAGGCTACCGATTCGGTGGAAGTGCGTTCGCGGGTCAGCGGCTACCTGGAAAAGGTCGCCTTCACCGACGGCGCCATCGTCAAGAAGGGCGACCTGCTGTTCGTCATCGATTCGCGCTCCTTCCAGGCCGCGGTGGTCCAGGCCCAGGGCAAGCTGGCCCAGGTACGTTCGCAGCTGGCCCTGGCCGAGCAGGAGTATGCCCGGGCCAAGGTGCTGATCGAATCGAAGACCATTGCCCGCAGCCTGTATGACCAGCGTTTGCAGGCGCAGCAGGCGGCCCAGGCCGAAGTCCTGAGCGCCGAAGGCGCCTTGAGCAATGCCCGGCTCGACCTGGAGTTCACGCGCATCACCGCGCCCATGAGCGGTCGGATCAGCCGCAAGCTGATCAGCGAAGGCAACCTGGTCAACGGCGGCAACAATAATGCGACCCTGCTGACCACCATCGTGTCCCTGGACCCTATCGACATCTACTTCGATATCGATGAGCAGAGCTACCTCAAGTACCGCCGCCAGGAGCAGGGCACCGCGGGCCAGAACCTGGTGCGCATTGCCTTGCCGGGGCAGAGCGAGCCGACCCTGAGCGGGCGCATGGACTTCATCGACAACCGCCTCGACCCGTCCACCGGTACCCTGCGCCAGCGCGCCCGGGTGGCCAACCCTGACCTGCGCCTGAGCCCGGGGCAGTTCGGGCGTGTGCAGTTTTCCGGGCGCCCGAGCTATCAGGCGCTGTTGCTGCCGGACACGGCGATCAGCGTCGATGCCACGCGCAAGGTGGTCTATGTGCTCAATGCGCAGAACCAGGTGGAACTGCGTCCGGTGCAACTGGGCAAGCTGCATGACGGCCTGCGCGAAGTCGCCAGCGGCCTGCTGCCCGAGGACCGGGTAATAGTCGACGGCATCCAGCGGGTGCGCGTCGGCGAGACCGCGACCGCCAGCGAGCAGGCCCTGGCGCTGGCGCCTAAGGCCTCGGCCAGCGAAGGAGCGCCGCTATGAACCTGGGGAAAATCTCCGTCGAACAGCCGGTGCTGGCGATCGTGCTGTCCATCGTGCTGATGATCGTCGGCGGCCTGGCCTACCTGATCCTGCCGACATCCGAGTACCCGGACATCGCGCCGCCCACCGTGGTGGTGCAGGCAACCTACCCGGGCGCGTCGGCGCAGACCGTGGCCGAGACCCTGGCGATCCCCCTTGAACAGGAGGTCAACGGCGTCGAGGACATGCTCTACATGTACAGCCAGGCGACCTCCGATGGCAGCCTCAACCTGACCGTGACGTTCAAGAGCGGCACCGATGTCGACAAGGCCCAGGTGCTGGTGCAGAACCGCGTGGCCCTGGCCACGCCACGCCTGCCGGAGCCGGTACAGCGCAGCGGCGTGTCGGTGCGCAAATCGTCGCCGACCCAGCTGTCGACCATCTTCATTTCCTCGCCCAAGGGCACCTACGACCAGCTCTACGTTTCCAACTTCGCCATCCGGACCGTCGCCGATACCCTCAAGCGCATCGACGGTGTGGGCGACATCAATCCGCTGGGCGCCCGTGAATACTCCATGCGCATCTGGCTCGACCCGGAGCGCGTGGCGTCCTTCAACCTCACACCGGCGGACATCATCGCCGCGGTGCGTGCGCAGAACACCCAGGTGGCGGGCGGGGTGATCGCGCAACCGCCGGTGGCGTCCCAGGCCTTCCAGCCGAACCTGATTTTCGAAGGCCGCCTGAAAGAGCCGGCGGATTTCGACAACATCGTCATCAAGTCCGGCAGCGCCGGGCGCCTGGTGCGCCTGAAGGATGTGGCGCGCACCGAAATCGCCGGCCTGGCCTACGTCAACAACACCTATTACCTGCGCCACCCGGCCATCGGCTTGCAGGTGTTGCAACGTCCCGGCGCCAATGCCCTGGCCACCATGAAGGTGGTCGAGCAGACCATGCAGGACCTGAGCAAGGAATTCCCCGAAGGCATCGAGTACAGCATTGGCTACAACCCCACCGCGTTCATCGCCGACAGCATCGGCGAGCTGGGCAAGACCATCTACGAGGCGGTGATCCTGGTGGTGCTGGTGATCCTGGTATTCCTGCAAGGCTGGCGTCCATCGATCATCCCGATTCTGGCGATTCCGGTGTCGCTGGTGGGCACCTTCGCGGTCATGGCCATGCTCGGTTACTCGATCAACAACCTGACCCTGTTCGGCCTGGTGCTGGCGGTGGGCATCGTGGTCGACAACGCCATCGTCGTGGTGGAAAACGTCGAGCGCCATCTGGCCGAAGGCAAGAGCCCGTTGCAGGCCACGCTGATCACCATGCAGGAAATTGGCGGCGCGCTGGTGGCGATCACCCTGGTGCTCTGTGCGGTGTTCATTCCCACGGCGTTCATTCCGGGGATCTCCGGTGAGTTCTTCCGCCAGTTCGGCATCACCATCGCGGTGGCCACGGCGATCTCGCTGTTCAACTCGGTGACCCTGTCGCCAGCGCTGGCGGCAATGATTCTGCGACGCCACGACCTCAAGGCGCATCAGGCGCCACGGCGTGGCGTGTCTGGCTTGCTCAAGCGCGCGGCGGAGGGCTTCAACCGCGGTTTCCTCAAGCTTTCGGTGGGCTATGCCGGCAGCGTGCGTGGCCTGGTGGCGCGGACTCCATTGATGCTGGCGATCTACGCGGTATTGATCGCGGCCACGGCATATCTGCTGGTGTCCACGCCCAAGGGCTTCATTCCGGCCCAGGACCGCGGTTATCTGGTGGTGATCGTGCAACTGCCGGAAGGCGCTGCGCTGGAGCGCACCAATGAGATTTCCCGGCAGATCGAAGCCATCGCCCTGCAAGTGCCGGGTGTCGACCGGGTGCCGACGTTCTCCGGGTTCTCCATGGTCACCGGCACCAGTTCTTCCAACTCGTCCGGCCTGGCGCCGGTGTTTGAGCCCTGGTCCAAGAGAAAGCTGCGCGGCCTGACCTCGGACAAGATCGCCGCCGACCTGCGTGAGCGCCTGAAAGTGGTCAGCGGCGCGTCGGTGATTGTCGCCACGCCGCCTCCGGTCCAGGGCCTGGGCAGCACCGGCGGCTTCTCCATGCGCCTGCAGGACCGTGCCGGCCTGGGCAGCCAGGCCCTGGCCAAGGCCACCGAGCAACTGATCGCCGCGGCCAATGCGACCCAGGGCATGACCGGTGTCTACTCGCCGTTCTCGGCCCGTACGCCGCAGGTGTTCGTCGAGCTGGACCGTGAGCGCGCCGAGATGCTCGGGGTGCCCAGCAGCCAGATCAACCAGGCCATCGAGACCTATTTCGGCTCGACCTACATCAACGACTTCAACCTGGTGGGGCGCACCTATCGGGTGACGGCCCAGGCGGACTTGCCGTATCGGGTCACGCCAGAGGACCTGGCGCGGGTCAAGGTGCGCAACGAGGCCGGCGACATGGTGCCGATCGCCAGCGTCACGCGGTTGCACGAGTCGCTGGGGGTCGAGCGTTTCCCACGCTACAACCTGTTCCCGACCGCGGAAATCAACGGCGACACCTTGCCCGGACTGGGCTCCGACTTCGCCCTGCAAACCATGGAGCGCCTGGCCGAGCAGACCCTGCCAGCGGGCATCACCTACCAGTGGACCGACCTGAGCTACCAGCAGACCACCGCTGGCAACATGGGCCTGCTGGTATTCCCGCTCTGTGTGATCTTCGTCTACCTGGTGCTGGCGGCGCAGTACGGCAGTTGGAGCCTGCCGCTGGCGATCCTGCTGATCGTGCCCATGTGTCTGCTGGCCGCCGCCGGTGGCGTGCGCCTGATGGGCCTGGACATCAACATCCTGACCCAGATCGGTTTCATCGTGCTGGTGGGGCTGGCGGCGAAAAACGCCATCCTGATCGTCGAGGTGGCGCGGCAGCAGGAACAGGACGGGCAGGGCATCGTCGATGCTGTGGTGCAGGCTTGTCGCCTGCGCCTGCGACCGATCCTGATGACCTCCCTGGCCTTCATCCTCGGTGTGCTGCCGCTGGTGTTGTCCGAGGGCGCCGGTTCGGAAATGCGCCAGGCGGTCGGTTCGGCGGTGTTCTTCGGCATGCTCGGCGTGACCCTGTTCGGCCTGCTGTTCACCCCGATCTTCTATGTCCTGATCCGCCGTCTCGCCGGGGGCGAGCGGCGGTTGCAGGCCTCATCCAGCGTCTCTGCTTCGGGAGTGGTCCATGAATAACCTGCTGCGTTTTCCCGCCCTGGCCTTTACCGCGGCGCTGCTTGCGGCCTGCGCCGCGCCGACCTTGCCACCGGCTGTCGAGGCGCCCGCCGGGCGTTTCGTCAATGCGCCGCAAGTACCGGCGGCGGGCATTGCCGAGCAATGGTGGACGCTGTACCGCGACCCCTTGCTCGACCGCCTGGTGGCGCGGGCGCTGGAGGAAAACCTCGACCTGCAGATTGCCTTGGCGCGGATCGATGCCAGTCGTGCCTTGCGCGGCGTCGCGGCCGCCGGCGCGAGCCCCGAGCTGAACCTGGGGGCCAGCGCCGCCCGGCAACGGATCTCGGCGGACCAGGCCGGGTTCAGCGAACCCTTGATTACCGAGCCGCTGAGCCTGGGGCTCGACGCCTCCTGGGAGATCGACCTGTTCGGGCGGATTCGCGAAGGTGTGCGGGCCGCCGATGCCGACCTGCAGGCCAGCGCGGAAGAGGCGCGCGGGGTCAAGGTGGCGCTGGTCACCGAGGTGGTGCAGGCCTATGCCCAGGCGCGGGGGCTGGAAGAGCGCCTGGGCATCGTGCGGCAGAACGCCGAGAGCCAGAGCCGCACCCTGCAACTGACCGAGCAGCTGTATGCGGCAGGCAGCAGCCCGCAGGCCGATCTGCTGCGGGCGCGTTCCCAGTCGGAATCCACCGCGGCCCAGGTGCCGGCCCTGCAACTGGAGTGGCAGCGCTCGTTGCACCGCCTGGCAGTGCTGCTGGCGCAGCCGAGCGAGGCGCTGTACCAACAGTTCGCCGCCAGCCCAGCGCAACTGAGCGAAGTGGATCTGGTGGATGCCGGCACCCCGGCCGACTTGCTGCGTCGGCGCCCCGACATCCGCGCCGCCGAGGCCCGGCTGATCGCTGCCTACGCGCGGGTCGGGGTGGCCAAGGCCGACCTGCTGCCGCACCTGAGCCTGTCGGCGGCCCTGGGCTCGCTGGTCGACGGTGTCAGCGCCGCGAACCTGGCCAGCTCGACTTTCTGGCTGGCCGGTATCAATGCCAGCATGCCGCTGCTGGACGGCGGACGCCGGCGCGCGGTGGTGGAGCTGCGCGATGCCGAGGGGCGCCAGGCCTTGCTCGGCTATCGCCGTACCGTGCTCGGCGCGGTGGCGGAAGTCGAGTCGGCCCTCGCCGCAGCCCGGCGCA
This sequence comes from Pseudomonas sp. FW305-25, assembly GCF_017351415.1. Lineage (NCBI taxonomy): Bacteria > Pseudomonadati > Pseudomonadota > Gammaproteobacteria > Pseudomonadales > Pseudomonadaceae > Pseudomonas > Pseudomonas sp. FW305-25. Next base: position 492,546 of record NZ_JACNDE010000001.1, read on the forward strand.
ATGCCGAGAGCCAGCAGCATCTGGCCAGTGCCGCGGCGCAGGCCAGTTCGGCGGCGCAGCAGATCCAGCGTTCCTGGGCCGCCGGTGAGGCGCCGTTTCTCGATGTGCTGCAGGCCCAGCGCGTCGAACTCACGGCACAGAACGCGCTGTCGCGGATCAAGACCGCGCAATTGCAGAACCAGGCTGTGCTGGTGCGGGCGCTCGGTGGTTGAACGGGGAGCAACGAATCTGTGGTTCGCGGCGGCGTGGGCATTTACAGCGTCTATGCTCAAGCGGCACCGCGCACCAGAACGGCGCGGGTCTTGTTTTCAATTACAGGGATGAATGTCTATGAAGCCGCTTCACTCTCTGGCCAAAGCCGTTGCCTTGGCCACTCTGTTGTCTGCTGCCAGCCTGCATGCCTACGCCGCCGACATTCCGTTGGCCGGTACCGTGGAGGCCGATGAACTGGTGACCAAGGTGCTCTCCGTGGATGCCGCCAAGCATCGCGTGGTGCTGGAAGGCGCGCAGGGCCAACCGGTGCATGTGCAACTCAGCGATCAGGCCAAGGACCTGGGGCATTTGAAGGTGGGCGACCAGGTCAATGTGCGGGTCACTCACGCGGTGGTGGCGGTGCTGGACACCAATGTGGAAAAAGGCCTGCCGGATTCCGCCGAGCGCACCGGGGTGATTCGCGCCACCAAGGACAACCCCAACCCGGGCGGCGAAGCCTATCGCCAGGTGCAGGTGCAACTGAAGATCACCGACATCGACCTGAAGAATAACCAGCTGACCTTCCAGGGGCCGGCGGGTAACAAGAAGGTCCTGGCCGTGGAAAAACCGGAAGTCCAGGCCCGGCTGAAAGACCTCAAGGTCGGCCAGAGCGTGGTGGTGACCTATACCGACGTGTTGCAAGTTACGACCCAGCACGAAGGTTGATTGAGACCGGGCGCTGGTCGTTGTGGCGGCCGGCGCGCGGATCTCGGGAGGTCCGTGCGGGGAGTTGAACGAAGGTGAGCGAAATAAAAAAAATTCCGCCAGCTTTGTGTTCAGAATTCTTCAGAATATGTGCACGGACTTTCTTTTGTCGTTCGATTAAAATAGTTCTCGTTCGCCCGGTGCAAGGGCTCTTTACCGGTGCATGGATTGCCAGGCCAGAGCACTGGGCGAACACCCTCTTCGGGGTTTCCGCCCCACCATTTCCGCCATTGCGTTCATGCGACCCGCGCAGGTTCGACGCCTGTTGCCAGCGGTTGCCAAGCACTCTTGGCTCTCTCCAGCAAGACTCTTTACCGACACAGCCTGTTGTTTCATTGCCTGCCGCCTGGGTCGGCTTCAGCCTCGGGGCACGGTGGTGCACAGCTGCAGGCCCAGCGCGCGCATGACCTTGACTACGGTATCGAAGCGCGGCTTGGCGCCCGGGGCAAAAGCCTTGTAGAGGCTGGCCCGGCCCTGGCCGGTGGCCTTGGCAATCTGCGTCATGCCCCGCGCCCTGGCGACATGGCCCAGGGCGCGGATCAGTTCATCGGTATCGCCATCGGCCAGGACCTGGGACAGGTATTCGCTGATCGCCTGGTCGCTGTCGAGCAGGGTGGCGATGTCGAAGGTAAGCAGTGTGTCGGACATATCAGAACTCCTTGGCCAGGGAACGGGCCTGGCAGATATCGGCAGGCTGGGTGGACTTGTCGCCGCCCAGCAGCAGGACGATCAGCGTATTGCCGCGAAGCGTGAAATAGAGGCGGTAGCCGGCGCCCATATTCACGCGTATTTCCGAGAGGCCGCCGCCAAGGTTTTTCACATCCCCAAGGTTGCCCGCCGAAGCTCGCTCGATACGCCGAGCGATGGCTATCCTGGCGCGCAGGTCCCGTAGCGTGGTGTGCCATTGGGCAAAGGCGGTCGTCTGCAGGATCTCGTAATCCATGAGTGACTGTATCCATGTGGAGACAAGATTGAAAGGAGTGATGACCCTCAGGCGACTGACGGTGCGCTTGAAGGGGTCATGAAAAGGTAAGCAGGAGGGGAGTGGGCGAGGCGGGCTGTTTCGTATCGGCATGTTGTCGATCAGGGCTGCCGAAACACCCTGTAGCCATTGCCCTGCGGCGGGGGGAGGGAAAGGGCCAGCATCAGCCGTTCTGGCTGATGCTGTGGGACGCAAAATCAGAGAGTGGGCAGGCCCAGCGCCGTGGCGCATGCCTGGAGCGAGCGCTGTTGGGTGTCGGCGTACAGCTGCAGTTCATCGATGGTCGGGCGCCCCAGGGCCCGCTCGAAAGCCTGCCGGTTGGAGTGGCCGGCGTAATGGCTTTGCGCATCGTCGCCCAGGTTGGACTGGAAGATCCCGGCGGCGCTGACCGGCAGGAAGTCCTCGTACACCAGCGGCTCGGCCCGCACATGCCCGGCATGGATCAGCGCCTCCAGGTCCATCGGTCGATCCGCCTGTTGGCGCGCGGCCAGGCCTTGTTCGCTGGCGAAGTAGCGGAAGTACGCCAGGCCCTGTTCGCGCATGGCCTCGTGGTCATCGGGAAAGGCGCGGAAGTGTTCGGCCATCAGGGTGTTGTAGCGCTGGGCATTGGCTTCGTTGGGAAAGTCCCCCAGGGCGTCGCGGGCGGCGTTCAACAGCTGGTCGTACAGCGCCCGGCCCTTGGGGGTGAGGGCGGCGCCGCGCTGTTCGATCTCGCCGAAGCGCGCGCTGTGGCTGCCGCGGCTGTCGGGCTGGTCGGTGAAGGCCACGGCTTCCTCCAGCGCCTTGAAGCTGGTCTGGCGCAAGAGGATCGGGCATTCCCGGCGCGGCGGGCCTTCGATCACCGCCTTGGGCGTGATGCCGTGGGCCGGCATTAGCGCTTGCACTTGGTCGATGTCCAGGGTGCGCGGCGTCAGGTGGTTGATGTGCGGCCCCTTGAACGCCACCACGTCGGCGATCAGCCGGTGCTGGGCGCTCAGTTGCTGGTACTGCCCGGCCGTGACCGTGGCGCTGTGGTGCCAGCGGAAGGTTTCCAGGGCCTGCTCGACGAATTCCCCGGCGGCGTTGTCGTCGAGGCCGCCCTGGGTTTCGGCCTGTTCGATCAGGGCCAGGGCGCGCGGGGTGAAAATGCTCCGGCGCGCCAGCACCGATTCGGCGAAGCTACGCAATTGCGGGTTGTCGATCAGCTCCAGGCGCAACAGCGAGGTGAAGACCCGGAACGGGCTGACCTGCAGGGCGCTTTCGTGCACCGCGCGAAAGGCCGTGGAATGCACCGGCACCCCGGCCGGGGTGAGGTCGTAGTAACCCACCGGCTGCATGCCCATTACCGCGAACAGGCGGCCCAGGGTCGCCAGTTCGGTGGCGGTGCCGACGCGAATGGCGCCGTGGCGCTCCAGGTCCAGGCGCTGGATTTCGCCGGTGCTGCGCAGCTGCCGGGCGATCCTCTCGTCGCTGTCCAGGACCCCGGCGTTGACCTGGGCCACCAGCTCCATCAGGGCACCGTACAGCGGCACTTCCTCGCGGTACATGTCCGACATCGCCCGTGAAAAACGTTGGCGGATCAGGTCTGGGCTGACGAAGCTCTGCAGGCTCATAAACAAGGATTCCCGGCGTAGTGAGACAAAGAGGGTAGCGGTGTTGGCTGGGCCTGATTCTGGTTGGCGCGGGGGTGTGCTGACAAACGAAGTTTCTTCCGGACTTCATTCTGCAAATGAATGCAGGCGGGCAGGGTGGCTACGTGCAGCTGGACCGATGGCATCCGCTGGTTTCACTCAGGCAACCCGCAGCGCTTTTCGGCGGCCGAGCGGTGATGGCGATTTGCCGTTGCGCTGATAGACTTCTGAACACCACCGCATCCCATGGCTTGCGTACCGTTCAACGGAGGCGACTTGGCCTTGACGCCGCACAATGGAGGAAAGGGACTTTCACTGGCCAGGAGGCTGTACAAAACGCGAATTCTAGGGCTGGCCCTGGGGTTCTTCTGCGTGGCCGCGGGCATATACCCGCTGCATCCATCGCCCTGGGTCTGGGCGTTCATGTCGTTCAACGCGTTCATCTGGCCGCACCTGGCGTACCAGTGGGCGCGCTGCTCGCCAGTGCCGTTTCGTGGCGAGCATCGCAACCTGCTGGTGGATGCCTTCCTCGGCGGGTTCTGGGTGGCGGCCATGCATTTCAATCCGCTGCCGACCACCACCACCCTGTCGTTGATGGCGATGAACAATATCGCCCTGGGTGGCGTGCCCTTTTTCCTGGCCGGTTGTCTGGCGCAGATGCTGGGAGTCGCGCTCGGGCTGCTGCTGTTCGGCATCGGGTTCGAGGCCCAGACCAGTGCGCTGCAGCTCTATGCCTGCTTGCCGATGCTGACCCTGTATCCGCTGGCCCTGGGGTTTATCTGCTACCAGCAGGCCAATGTCCTGTCTCGGCACAAGCGCGAATTGCTGGCCCTGAGCCGCACCGACAGCCTGTCGGGCCTGCTCAACCACGGGGCCTGGAAGGACCAGCTGGAAATCGAGTTCCAGCGCTGCCGGCGCCAGGGGACGAACCCGAACCAGGGCGGCGCCATCGCGCTGATCGACATCGACCATTTCAAGGCCATCAACGACACCTACGGCCATGTCGCCGGCGACATCGTGTTGCGCCAGCTGAGCAAGCTGCTCAAGCAGAACCTGCGGATCAGCGACCTGGCCGGGCGTTATGGCGGCGACGAGTTTTGCGTGATCCTGCCGGACGTGCCGCTGGAGCATGCCGCCGAACTGATGGAGGCCTTGCGTTGCCGTTTCGGCGGATTGGGCTATGAGCAGAGCCCGGCCCTGGAGGTCAGCCTGAGCATCGGCCTGGCCGCCTATTCCCCGGACCATAGCGATGCCCTGGACTGGTTGAACGATGCCGACCAGGCCTTGTACGAGGCCAAGACCACCGGCCGCAACAAGGTCAGCTGCCGCCGCGGCGGCTGCTCGTCGAAGGTCCTGCTGAACTCCTT